>DASXJJ010000035.1:0-26321 GCA_036497465.1 Pseudonocardia sp.
ACATCCCGGGCCCGGGCCAGCTGGCCGAGCATCGAGTACTGACCGACGCTCTTGCCGCTGCCGGTGCTGCCCTGCACAACGATGTGGGCCGCGTCGCCCAGGTTCAGCGGCACCGGCTGACCGTCCTCCCCGATTCCCAGGGTCAGCGGCTGTAGGGCCGAGGCAACCGGGTCCACCGCCGACGTGACGGTGTCGGTCAGCGGATCGGAGGTCAGTAGCTCCACCCGCACATGAGTCAGGCCGTGCTGGACGACCCGCACCGAACGCGCACCCAGGGACGGGGCCAGCCGACGGGCCGCATCACGCAGATCCTCGGCCAGCTGACCCGGTAGCAACTCGACCACGAACGACGTCGGCGGCCCCGCGGACAGCTGCCCGATCCGGGGCGTGATGGTCGTCGGGCCGGACACCGTGTCGATCAGCCGAAACGCACCGGGCACCGCCGCACACACGGACCGCCAAGCCAATGCCAGCTCAGCGCTTTCCCGGGCCGATTCCCACCGGGCCGACCGGCTGGCCCGCATCACGACACGGCCGGGACTGGCGTCGGTCGGGCCGCGGAACTGGCCTGCTCCACTCCGTCGGCCTTGAGTGAGACCGTCGCGCGGCCATTCGACTGGTCATTATAAATTGTCGCGGTCAGCCCGCGGAATCGCACCGGGCGCCACTTTTCGGTAACCGGCTCGTCGGCGCTGGCCACGGTCACCCCGATCACCTCGGCCCGTCGGGCGTCGTCGTCGTCGATCAGGACGTCCACGGTCCACAATGGCAGTCCCGAGTCGGGGTGCTTTGCCTGATTGCCGGAGGCGCGGCGCTGACCATCGGACAATTCGACGTACTCCATTTTCAATGCCGTTTTACCCGTGCCCACGAAGATCACTCGGGAGACATCGACAGGGATCGAACGCATTTGTTTCTCCTTGAGTTGGGCGCGCCGCATCGCCTATCGCGGACACGCCAAATACCCACTAGCCGGAATGGTCAGCGGGTGGTTTGTGTGATCTCCGCGCAGGGCTGGCAGACGTCCAGCTCGGGGGAGTAGTCGGGATCGAAGTCGTGGCCGCACATGGGGCACTCGACTAGGGGCGCTGTCCTCCCCGCGATGGCCGGATGGTCGCGCTCCCCGTCGGCGGCATCAAGGCCGAGCCCTCCGGGTGATCTCCGATCAGCCTTGACACCGCCGACGGGCAGAGACGGCAGGCCAGGATCGGGAAGGACGGGGGCGGTGTGCGGCGTCGGGTAGTGACTGCCGTCGGGTGGCATGCGATTCTGTGACACGGGCCGTTCTCCTGTCTGTCGCAGGTGTTCGGTCAAGGGCCGATCTCCCTGTGGTCGCAGGTGATCGGTCAAGGCCCGGCCCCGGTGCTGACTCACCTGGGCTGGGCCGTCTCATTTCTCAGTCAAAGATATTTCGAGCGTGTAGCTCACCGCCGGCCAGCGTTTATGCAGGTCAGCAGACCGCTCAGCCATGGATGCTGTGCTCCTACCTGGACACCTACCAGAGCATGTCGCGGGACACCTCGCTGGTGGTGTTCTGGCGGCCGAGGGAGCGGGTACTGGCGTTGGAGGAGTACCACCAGAAGTTCTGGTCGGTGCTGCGGTTCCTGCACGAGCGCGACCCGGAGCACTGGCCGGAGGACGTCCCGGACGACCCGGACGACCCCATGTGGGAGTTCAGCTTCGGCGGCACGTCGATCTTCGTCGTCTGCAACACCCCGGCGCACACCGTGCGGCACAGCCGCAACTCGCCCGGGTTCGTGATCACCTTCCAGCCGCGCTGGGTGTTCGACGGGTTGGCGCCGGAGACCCCGCGCGGCACCGCGGCCCGCCGGGTGATCCGCAAGCGGCTGCGCGCGTTCGACGGGATGGAGCCGTCCTCGGCGCTGGGCAACTACGGCGATCCGGACAACCGGGAGTGGCGCCAGTACTTCCTGCCCGACCGCAACTCCGACCCCGAGCTGGGCTGCCCGTTCCGCGCCGGCCGCCCGGCCACCGCCGGGGGCGATCCGGGCGTGGGCGACCCCGCCGGTGGCGACGACGGGCGGGAGGCGCTGCGTCGACGGATGCTGGCCGAGGCCGGGGTGCCCTCGGCGGAGCGGCGGGAGCCGGCCATCGCCGCACGCGCCGCCGGCCCGGACGCCCCGCTGTCCTCGGCCCAGCACCGGATGTGGGTGGTGCAGCGGCTCGAGCCGGACAGCGCGGCCTACAACCTGTGCGCGGCGCTGCGGCTGGACGGCGGGCTCGCGGTGCCCGCGCTGGCCCGCGCGCTGGACGCCGCCGTACACCGGCACGAGGTACTGCGCACCACCTACCACGAGCGGCTGGACGGCACCGTGCGCCAGCGGGTCCGGGCGGCGGGCGGGTCGCTGCTGCGCACCGTGGACCTGACCGCGCGGTACGCCGAGGAGGGCGAGGCCGCGGTGGACGCCGTCGTCGCCGAGCGCGGCGGCCGGCCGTTCGACCTGGCCGAGGACCTGCCGCTGCGCGCCTTCCTGCTGCGCCTGACCGACTCCGAGCACGTGCTGGTCCTGGTGCTGCACCACATCGCCTGCGACGACAGCACCTGGTCACTGCTGTTCGCCGACCTGGCGGCCGCCTACCGGTCCGAGCTCTCCGGCATCCCCACCGACCCGGGCTCCGGCACCCGGCGAGCGACACGACCCTGCCCGCGCTGCCGGTGCAGTACGCCGACTTCGCGGCCTGGCAGCGGGCGCGGCGCACCTCGGGGCAGGTCGCCGAGGACCTGGCGTACTGGCGCGACCAGCTCACCCCGCGGCCGTTGCCGCTGCCCATGCCGACCGACCGGCCCCGCGCCGAGCGGGCCGACGACGCCGGCGCGCTGCTGCGCCGCGAGCTGCACCCGGCCGTCGCCGAGCGGGTGCGCGCCTTCAGCCGGGGGCACGGCGTCACCCCGTTCATGACCCTGCTCGCGGTCACCTACCTGGCGCTGCACCGGTGGACCGGCGCGACCGACCTCGCCGTCGGGTCGCCCGCGGTACGCAGGGACCGCGCGGAGCTGGACGGGGTGATCGGCAACTTCGGCAACACCGTCGTGCTGCGCACCCAGGTCGGCGGCGCGGAGACCGAGGGGGAGAGCTTTGCCGAGCTGGTCCGGCGGGTCCGCGAGGTGAGCACCGAGGGGTTCGCCCGCTCCGGGCTGTCGTTCGAGACGGTCGTGGCCGAGCTGGAGCCGCGCCGGGAGCCGGGCCGCTCGGTGCTGTTCGACGTGCTGTTCTCCACCCGCTCGGAGCTGGTCGGCGGGTTCGAGCTGCCCGGGGTGACCGTGTCCGAGCGACCGGTGCACAACGGCACCTGCCAGTTCGACCTGCAGGTCGCGACGGTGCTGGGCGGCTCCGGGCTGACCATGGAGGTCACCTACCGCCGGGAGCTGTTCGAGCCCGCGACCGCGCGGGCGGTGCTGGACGACCTGGCCGGTGTGCTGGACGCCGTGCTGACCCGGAGCGGCCGCTGGCCACCCTGGCGGCGCCGGACCGTCCGGCGCCGGTGGCGGCGGGGACCGACCGCGCTGTCGACCTCCGGTTCGTCCCCGAGCTGGTCGCGGCCCGCGCGGCCAGCACCCCGGACGCGGTGGCGGTGCGGGACGGCGCGGTGGCCATCAGCTACCGCGAGCTGGACCGCTGGGCCGATCGCCTGGGCCGGAGACTGGTGGCGGCCGGCCTCCGGCCGGGTGACCTGGTCGGGGTGGCCGCCGCGCGCGGTGCCGGCTGGGTCGCCGCCCTGCTCGGGACGTGGCGGGCCGGCGCCGGATACCTGCCGCTGGACCCCGAGCACCCACCGGCCAGGGTCGCCGACCTGCTCGCCGACGTGGCGCCGCGCACGGTGCTGGCCACCGCCGAGGGCGCGGCCACGCTGCCCGCCGGCACCGCCTGGCTGCTGGTCGAGCCGCCCGGCCCGATCCCGGCCGGGATCGACCCGGCCGCGGACGTGGCGCTGCCCGAGCCGGCCACCCTGCCCGACCTGCTGCCCGCCTACGTGCTGCACACCTCGGGGTCCACCGGGGCGCCCAAGGGCGTGCTGACCACCCGCCGCGGCGTGCGCAACTACCTGGCCTGGGGCGTCTGGCACTACCCGAGGCTGCGCGGCACCAGCCTGCTGCACTCGCCGGTGACCACCGACGTGACCGTGCTGACCCTGTTCGGCGCCCTGGTCGCGGGCGGGACGCTGCACGTCGGCTCGGCCGTGGAGGCGCTGCGGACCGGCCGCCCGGGAAGCGCACCGGTGGCCGACTTCGTCAACCTCACGCCCAGCCACCTGCGGCTCGGTGACGCCCTGCCCGGGGCGCTGGTGCCGCGCGGCGAGTTGGTGGTCGGCGGCGAGCAGCTCACCGGCGACACCCTGGCCCGCTGGCGCGCCGAGCACCCTGACGTACCCGTGACCAACGAGTACGGCCCGACCGAGACGGTGGTCGGCTGCCTGGCGTACCGGGTGGAGCGGGGCGTCGAGCTGCCCGCCGGCCCGCTGCCGGTCGGCCGGCCGATCTGGAACACCCGGGTGCACGTGCTGGACGCCGCGCTCCAGCCGGTGGCCCCGGGCACGGTCGGCGAGCTGTACGTGTCCGGCGACGGCCTGGCCCACGGCTACCTGGACCGCACCGCCGAGACGGCGTCCCGGTTCGTCGCCGACCCGTTCGGCGCCCCGGGAGAGCGGATGTACCGCACCGGCGACCTGGCCTGGCGGGCCGAGGACGGCGAGCTGACCTGCCTGGGCCGGGCCGACGATCAGCTGCAGGTGAACGGGTTCCGGGTGGAGCCCGGCGAGATCGAGGCCGCGCTGCGGGAGCACCCCGGGGTCGCCGCGGCGGCCGTGGTGCGGCAGGACGGGGCGCTGGTCGGCTACGTGGTGGGCGCGGTCGTGGGCGCGGCCGACCTGACCGAGCTGGCCGACCACCTCCGGCAGCGGCTGCCCGCGCACCTGCTGCCGGAGCTGGCCGACCACCTCCGGCAGCGGCTGCCCGCGCACCTGCTGCCCACCCGGCTGATGTCGATCGCGGAGATCCCGCTGACCGGCAACGGCAAGCTCGACGTGGCAGCCCTGCCACCGGTACGCGACCCCGCGGCCGCGTCGGCCGGCGAGCCGGCCGACGACACCGAGCGGCTGCTGTGCGAGCTGGCCGCCGAGGTGCTCTGCCTGGACGAGGTGTCCCCCGAGGAGAGCCTGTTCGCGCTCGGCGGTGACAGCATGACGGTCATCCGGCTGGTCAGCCGGGCCCGGGAGAGCGGCCTGCGATTCACCCCGAGGGACGTCTTCCGGCTGCGCACCCCGGCCCGGATCGCGGCGGCCGGCACCCGCCCAGACCCGGAGGCGGGGCCGCTCGCCGACGGCGCCCACCGGGCCGCCCTCGGCGAGGTGCCACTGACACCGATCATGCACTGGGTGCTCGGCCGGGGCGGGCGGATCGACCGGCTGAGCCAGTCGGTCACCCTGCGCACCCCCGCCGACGCGGGCCGGGAACGGCTGATCGCCGTGCTGCAGGCCGTGCTCGACGTCCACGACATGCTCCGCGCGGCCCTGCGCACCGAGCCCGGACCGGTGCTGCGGGTGCCGGCGCCCGGCACGGTCTCCGCCGGGGACGTGCTGCACCGGGTGGACGCCGAGGGCCTCGACGAGCGGACGCTGGACGAGGTCGCCGACGAGCACCGGGAGCGCGCGGTGGACCGGCTCGACCCGGCGGCCGGTGCGATGCTGCGCGCGGTGTGGCTGGACGCGGGCGAGCGACCCGGCCGGCTGGTGCTGGTGGTGCACCACCTGGCGGTGGACGGCGTGTCCTGGGGCGTGCTGCTCGACGACCTGTCGTCCGCGTGGAGCCAGGTCTCCGGCGGTCACCCGCCGAGCCTGCCGACCCCGGGCACGGCGTTCCGCACCTGGGCGGAGGCGCTGCGCCGCCGGGCCCGGGACCCGGCGTTGCTGGCCGAGCTGCCGGCGTGGCAGCGGGTGGTGGCCGGGGGCGAGCCGCCGCTGGCCCGCCGCGACGTGCGCCCGGACGTGGACACCCGGGGCACCGGGCGGTCGCTGGCCGGCGCGCTGGCCGCCGACCGGACGGCGCCGCTGCTGGCCGCCGTGCCCGCCGCCTACCGGGCCGGCACCCAGGACGTGCTGCTCGCCGGGCTGGCGCTGGCGGTCACCGAGTGGTGGCGGCGGCGTGACCGGCCCTCGGACGGCCTGGTGCTGCTGGACGTCGAGCGGCACGGAAGGGACGGCGACGTGGTGCCGGGGACGGACGTGACCCGCACGGTCGGCTGGTTCACCGCGCTGTACCCGGTGCGGCTGAACCTGGCCGGGATCGACCCGGCGGCGGCCCTGGACGGCGGCGACGCCACGGTGGCCGCCGTGCGGGCGGTGCGTGACCAGCTGCGCGACACCCCGGGCGACGGTGTCGGCCACGGCCTGCTGCGGTACCTGAACGAGGAGACGGCGGACGCACTGAGCGGCCGCACCGAGCCGAGGATCGGGTTCAACTACGTGGGCAGGGCGGCGACGATCGGCCGGGGCGAGTTCGCCGTGGTCCAGAACGGCCGGGGCGCCGACGCCTACCCGGATGCCCCGTTCGCGCACCCGCTGGAGATCAACGCGCGGGTCACCGACGGTACGGACGGGCCGGAGCTGTCGGTGCTGTGGGAGTGGCCGGACGGCGTGCTGGACCGGGCCGAGGTGGTCGAGCTGGCCGAGCTGTGGTTCCGCGCGCTGGAGGTGATCGAAGCCTCCGCGCCCGAAGCGGGCCGACCACGGTGACCGAGCCCACGCCCCGTCCCGGCTGACCACCCCGGGCCGGCCGGACGGGGCGGCACGTGCAGGATGGACGCCGTGATGATGGCCGATGAGGCGGTCGCCCGTCGGTTGAAGGCACTGGCGTGCACCGCCCCGCTGCACGACCTGGACGCCCGCAAGGCGCACCTGGAGTGGGCCGACGCGACCGGCT
The DNA here is from genome assembly GCA_036497465.1 of Pseudonocardia sp. Taxonomy (GTDB): domain Bacteria; phylum Actinomycetota; class Actinomycetes; order Mycobacteriales; family Pseudonocardiaceae; genus Pseudonocardia. The sequence goes on from DASXJJ010000035.1 coordinate 6,938, forward strand.
ACCAGATGGCCGAGGTCGCGCTGCGGGTCATCGACCAGGTCACGCTGGCCATGGACTTCGACCACGGGGCCGACCACGACCAGGTGGTGCGCCGGGTGCTGCCGTTCATCGCGGCGCAGCGGCCGCAGCGGCCCGGCGGTGAGCACGAGCAGGTCGGCCGATGGGTGCTGGAGAGCCTGCTCAACGTGGGCAGCGTGGACCGGGGGTTCCAGGTGGAGTACGGCAGCCTGGACGCCGAGGGCCGCTACGTGCGCCACCGCTTCGACTTCAAGCTGCTGGTGGAGCTGGCCGCCGCCGACGGGCAGGTGTACCTGCGTACCACCGACGAGGCGATCAACGTGCTGGTCGGCGCGCTGGACACGGACGTGGAGTCCGCGCAGGTGGCGGCCGAGGTGAAGCTGGAGAACCTGATCATCCGCGGCATGCTCGGCGACGCCCGGCTGGCGGCGGAGCAGGCCCGGTACCGCACCGTGCAGTACGCCGAGGCGCTGCGCGGCAAGCTGGAGGCGACCGAGCGGGACGTCCGGTCGGTCGACTGGCTCGCCTCGGTGCCGGAGCTGATCGAGGAGGCGCTGGCGCACATCGAGTCCCGCTACCGCTCCGAGACCGCCATCCTGAACAACATCGCCGACGCGCGGGACACCTCCGGCGAGCCGGCCCGCCGTCGGCAGGCCGCCGAGCTGGTGGGCATCGTGAACGACTGCATCCGGCGGCACACCCAGCTGCAGGCGCGGCTGCAGGAGGCCGGCGCGGTGTTCCGTGCCGAGCAGGACCGCCAGCAGTTCGCCGGGGGCGCGCGACGCGGTGCGGTCGACCTGTTCGGCCAGCTGCTCCGCCCTTGCCTGGGGCTCGGGGTGGCGCGGGCCGGCGGGCCGACGTCCGCGTTCTTCGCCGCCGTGTCCGGCATCCGGGTGCCGAGCACGCCGGGGCTGACCGGGCTGGTGGAGGCGCTGCTGGTACCGCGCGTGGAGCGGGACCCGCTCGGCGCCGAGGTGCCCGTGCCGGAGCTGACGGACGCCGCGCCCGACCGGTTCAGCGAGGAGCAGTGGCGGCGCTGCGCCGACCTGCTGGAGCTGCCCGGGGTGAGCCGGCGGCTGTCCGGGCTGCTGGCGGAGGCCCGCGCGGCGGACCCAGAGCTGCCCTCGCTGGTGGCCCTGCGGGTGCTGCACGCGGTGGGGGCCTCGGTGGCGGGCGCGCTCGGTTCCGGGGAGCGCGGCGTGTGCCTGGCCGTGGACGACGGCACGGTGCTCGACGACCCGGAGTTCGGCGGCAGCGACCTGCTGGTCACGCTGGCCGGCGTGCGGGTGGGGGACGACGCGCGATGATCGACGAGGGGAGCCCGGCGCTGCGGCCCCGGGACGCGGAGTCGGCCGCGCGGCTGGTGTCGCTGGGCATGCGGCCCCGGCAGCTGCCCGCCCGCGACCCCGTGTACGCGGGCCTGGTCACCCGGTACCGGGACGAGGACGGTTTCAAGGACCTGGTGCACCGGGTGGCCGCCGGCCTGGGTCTGGTGGTGCTGGCGGTGACCGAGCAGTCCGGTGTGGTGCTGGCCGCGACCGAGGACTCGGCATTCGAGATCAAGATGGACGAGTACGCCCGGCGTACCGCGCTGCAGAACCGGCAGGCGGACAAGGTGCTGCACGGTCTGACCCACCTGGCCGTGGCCGCGCTGGCCTACCCGCGACCGGACGACCTGGGCAACGACTCCTACGTGGGCCGGGTGTCGGTGGAGCTGGTGGACGCCGCGGTCCGCGAGGCCTGCCGGGTGCTGGAGGAACGGGCCGAGGGCGAGGAGGACCCGCTGTCCGACGCGCCGGAGCTGGAGCGGGTGTGGCGGGTCTACCTGCGCCGCCCGTCCGCCGCCGCGACCAAGGACGGCCGGCTGGCCCCGGACACCACCCGGGGCATCGCGGCCCGGGCGCTGCGGTTCCTGGCCGAGCAGGGCTTCCTGGTCGTGGTGGACGCCGACGCGGGCGTCTACCGGACCACCCCGCGCTACCAGGTCCAGGTGCGCGAGCTCGCGTCGGCGCGGGCCTTCGACGAGCTGCTGGAGCTCGGCGTCCTCCCGGCGGCGACCGCCGGGGGCACCCTGAGCGCCGCGGCCACGGACTCGCTGGCCTAGGGGGCGGAATGTACGAGCTGTCCCGGGTGCGGCTGTTCTCGGTGGGGCCGCCCGGCGCGCGCTACCAGGACGTCTGCCTCGATCTGCGGGGCGTCGGGTCGCCGGTGCGCGCCGCCGCCCAGCAGCCCGACCTGTTCGCCGACGACGTCCGCGACCGCGTGCCCCGCCGCCCGTCGCCGGCCTCGGTCCTGTTCCTGGAGAACGGCGGCGGCAAGTCGGTGCTGCTCAAGCTGGTGTTCTCGGTACTGCTGCCGGGACGGCGGCAGGTGGTGGGCACCACGAACACCCGGGTGCTGGAGAAGTTCGTGCTGGGCGAGGACATCGCGCACGTCGCCTGCGAGTGGATGCACACCCGCACCGGTGAGCGGCTGGTCACCGGCAAGGTCTCCGAGTGGCGCGGGCACGTGGTGTCCAGCGACCCGGCCAAGCTGCTCGACGGCTGGTACTCCTTCCGGCCCGGGGACGCGCTGCGGCTGGACGACCTGCCGTTCACCGCCGACCGCCGCCGGGTGACGATGACCGGGTTCCGGCAGCGCCTGGACTCCGCGCAGCAGGCCGACCCCCGGCTTCGGCTGGCCTGGCACACGGTGCACCGCGAGTGGTCCGAGCACCTGGTCGGCCTCGGCCTGGACCCCGAGCTGTTCCGCTACCAGCGCGCGATGAACGCCGGCGAGGGTGAGGCCGCCGAGGCCTTCTCGTTCCCCACCGACGAGGCCTTCGTCGACTTCCTGCTGCGCGCGGTGGTCGACCCGGACGAGCCGACCGGGCTGGCCGAGGTGGTCGCCGGGTACGCGGCGAAGATCGCTCAGCGGGCCGAGCTGGAGATCGAGCGGGACTTCGTGGACGGCACCCTGCAGCGGCTCGGCCCGCTCGCCGGGGCCGAGCGGGCGGCCGCCTCGGCCCGCGAGGTGGAGCGGACCGCGCGGGCCACCGCGCGCGAGCTGGCCGGATCGGTCGCCGCCCGCCGGGACGCCGAGGCCGACCGGCTGCGGGTGGCCCGCGCGGTCCTCCTCGACGCCGACGAGCAGGCCGGGGTCACCGAGCAGGACCACCGGCGGCTGCGCGAGGTGTGTACCGAGCTGCGCCGCCGGGTGGCCGAGCTGACGCTGCGGGCCGCCGAGGACACCCGCGCCGAGCGGGCCGGGCAGCGCGACGGAGCCGCCGAGCTGGTGGACGCGTGGCAGGCCGTGGAGCCGGTGCTGCGCGACCAGCTCGCCGGCGCCGAGGCGGCCCGGCTGCGCCGCATGGTGGCCGCCGAGCAGGAGAAGGCGCGCCCGGCGCTCGCGGCCCGCGAGCAGGCGGCGGTCGCGCTGGCCTCGGCGCTGCGCGCGGTGGTCGACGATGCGGTCGAGGCGGCCAGGGTGGCCGGGGAGCGGGCCGAGGCGTCCGCGCGGCTGGCCGACGACGCCCGCGGCCGGGAGCTGCGGTGGAACACCGAGGGCGCCGAGCACCGCGCGGCGGTGGACCAGGCACACACCGAGCTGGGCCGGATCCGGGGGCTGGTGTCCGCCGCCGTCGCCGACGGGCTGCTCGGGTCCGAGGAGCAGGCGGCCGCCGCGGCCGACCGGGCCGCCGAGCGGCGGCGGGCGGCGACGGCCTCGGTGGAGGACACGCTGGGCGAGCTGACCCGGCTGCGCGCCGCCCGCCGCGCCGCCGACCACCGCTCCGGTGCCGCGCGCGCCGAGTCCCTGGCGAGCGCCGCCGAGGCCACCCAGGCCACCGCCGCGCTGGCCGACGCCGAACGCAGGCACGCCGAGCTGGCCGCCGAGCCCCGGCTCGCCGAGCTGCTCGGCGTCGAGGCGGTGCACCCGGACGCGGACGCCCCGGCGCTGCTCGACCGGCTGGGCGCCTCGCTGGCCGCGCTGGACGACGAGCGCACCGAACTGCGCGACGCCCAGCAGCGGGACCAGCGCGCGCTGCGGGCGCTCGGCGAGGGCGGGCTGCTGCCGGTGCCGGCCGAGGTCGAGCAGGCGCTGGCCGTGCTGGAGACCGCCGGCGTCCCGGCGCACCCCGGGTGGCGGTACCTGTCCCGGCTGTCCAGCCCGGAGCGCGCTGCGGCGATCGAGCGGTTCCCGCACCTGGTGACCGGGGTGTTGCTGGGCGACGCCGGCCATGCCGAGCGGGCCCGCGCCGCACTCACCGAGGCCCGGCTGCTGCCCTGCGCGCTGATCGCGGTGGCCGGCACCGACGCGCTGCGTGCCGGTGCGGCGGCGGACTCCGCGTCGGCCTCCGCGTCGGCGGCCGCGTCGGCCGGACCCGACCGGCCCGACCCGGGGTCCTCGGTCTTCGTGGTGCCGCCCAACCCGGCGATGTTCGACGAGGCGGCGGCCGAGCAGACCCGCACCGAGCTCACCGAGCTGACCGCGAAGCGGCACGAGCAGCTGGCCGCCTCGGGGGCCGCGTGGGACGCCGACCGGGCGCTGGTCGAGCGGCTGCGCGGCTGGCGGGACAGCTACCCGCCCGGCGCGCTGGCCGAGCTGGCCGAGGCCGGTGACCGGGCGCGGGCCGCGGCGGACCGGGCCGAGGCGGAGGCCGAGGAGGCGGCCGCGGCGGTGACCGAGCTGGACGCGCGCTCCGACCGGCTGGGCGAGGAGCTCCCCGAGCTGCGCGAGGCCGAGGCCGCCGCCGGCGCCGTCGAGGCCCGGCTGTCCGCGCTGCGCACCGAGGTGGACAAGCGCGGCGAGCTGACCGAGCGGGTCATGCAGCACACCGCCGCCGCCACTGCCGCCGACGCGCAGGCGCGCAAGGCCGCCGACGCGGCCGCCCAGGCCCACCGCGAGGGTCAGGAGCACCTGCGCGCGCAGGACCGGGGCTCCGCCGTGGCCGCCACCGCCCGCGACGACCTGGCCGAGCTGCCCACCGACGACCTGCCCGCCGCGCTGCTCGACGGCGCCTCCACCGGTGCGGCGGCCGTGGCGGCGTCCACCGGCGGGACGACCGCGGCGGGGGCGACCGCCGGTGGGGCGCGGAACGCCGCGGCGGCGAGCGCGGCCGGGGAGCCGCCCCGGCCGCTGAGCGTGCTGCGCACCGAGTACCGCCGCGCCGACGCCGCCTACGCGGCCGCCGAGGTGAACGCCGACCTGCGCGCCGGGCTCGGCGCCGCCGAGCGGGAGGCGGAGGCGGCGCGCACCGCCGTGGATGCGCTGGCCGACCCGGTGCGGCGGCGCGCCGACGCGCTGCTGCGCGGCCCGGACGGCGGCGACGCCTCCACCCGGCGGGCGGCCGCCGCCTCGGCCGTCCGGGTGCTGCGCGACGCCGAGGCCCGCGTGCAGACCGCGCACACCGAGCTGGCGCTGGCCCGACGCGCGCTCGAGGAGTACCGCTCCACGCGGGGTGGCACTGCGCCCTACGGCGAGCCGGCGGACATCGAGCACGGCCATGCGCTGATCGAGCGGGCCGAGGAGGACCTGCGCGACGTGGAGCGCGCGGCGTCGACGGCCGAGTCCCGGCGGGCGGAGGCCGCCGAGGAGGCCCGCCGGGTGGAGGTGTCCGCCGACGGGTTCGTGCGGCTGGTCGACGGCCTCGATGAGCCGCCGGAGGCGGGGGAGGACTTCCCGGTGTTCGCCGGCGACGTCAACTCCGCGTCGGCCCGCTGGACGGCGGTGCGGTCGACGCTGCGGGACGCGGCGGCCACCCGGGAGGCCCGGGACGCCGACGTGCGCCGGGCGGCCGATGACGTCGCGCGGCACGCCCAGGACGCCCGGTTCGGCGAGGTGACCAGCCCGGTGCGGGCGCATCTCCTCGGGGTGTCCCGCGCGGATATGCCCGGGCTGGCCGACGAATGGACCGCCGCCCTGCGGCCGCGGCTGCGCTCCCTCGACGACGACCTGGCGCACATCGGCCGGCACCGGTCCGGCATCGTCACCCGCCTGCAGGGCATGGTCGGGGAGGCGCTGCGCACCCTGCGGCTGGCCCAGCGGCTGTCCGAGCTGCCCGACGGGCTGTCCGACTGGTCCGGCCAGCAGTTCCTGCGGATCCGGTTCGACGAGGTGGACGACGACACCGCGCTGGTCGAGCGGCTCGGGGAGGTGGTCGACGAGACCGCGCTCGGGCACACCCGGGGCGGCAAGGAGTCCCGGGACGGGATGTCGTTGCTGCTGCGCGGGGTGCGGGCCGCGATGCCCAGGGGCGTGCGGGTGGAGATGCTCAAGCCGGACGCGGTGCTGCGCACCGAGCGGCTGCGGGTGTCCGAGATCCGGGACGTCTTCTCCGGCGGTCAGCAGCTGACCGCCGCGATCGTCCTCTACTGCACGATGGCGGCCCTGCGCGCCAACCAGCGCGGGGAGGGCGGCCGGCCGCACGCCGGGGTGCTCTTCCTGGACAACCCGATCGGCCGCGCCTCGGCCGGGTACCTGCTGGAGCTGCAGTTCGGGGTGGCCAGGGCGCTCGGCGTCCAGCTGGTGTACACGACCGGGCTGTTCGACGCCGGGGCGCTGAGCGCGTTCCCGCTGGTCGTGCGGCTGCGCAACGACGCCGACCTGCGCGCGGGACGGAAGTACCTGACCGTGGAGGACCGGATCGCCCAGCGGCTGGCCGGGCTGCCCGACGACGACGGCACCGGCCAGGTCGCCTCGGCCCGGATCTTCCGCCGCCCCACCGACGTGGAACCCCTCCCGGCCGACTGAGCCGCTCACGTCGCCGGAGGGCGCTCGCTGTTCGGGGCGTCGCAGCCGGAGCTCGCGTGCGCGGCGGCGAACGAGGCCCGGAGGCGAACGAGGCCCCGGGGTGAACGCCGTTTCGGGCGATCCGGCCGCGAACAGCGCGGTGGATCCGCCCGAAACGGCGATCTTCCCGTTCTGAGCGGCGGCCGCCACCGCCGGGGACGGCGAGGCCCACGCGGGCCGGCGGCGTCAGGGGGCGGGGTCGCCGCCGATGCGGACGGTGAGCTCCCGCGCGGCGCGCAGCACCTCGGCGGCCGGCTCGGGCCAGGTGAGCCCGCAGGGCATCCGTCCCGGGCACTCGTGCCGGAACGTCACGGCGATCGCGGCGACCGGGCGGCGGCCGTGGTCGAGCACGGCCGCGGCCACCGAGGCGAACCCGGGCGTGACGAACCCGTCCTCCACCGCCCAGCCGAGCCGCTGCTCCGCCGCCAGCATCCGGCGCAGGGCGGGCAGGTCGGCCGGCCCTCGGCCGGTGCGGTCCACGAACGGCGTCGGGAACAGCGCGCGCACCTGCGCGGCGGGCAGCCTCGCCAGGATCGCGCGCCCGGACGCGGGCAGCTGCGCGGGCAGCCGCACGCCGACGTCGGTGACCAGCCCACGCCGCCGGGCCGGCTGCTCGCGCGCCAGGTACAGCGTCTCGGCGCCGTGCAGGACCCCGAGCTGCGCGGTCTGCGCGAGCCGGGCCACCAGGGAGCGCAGCAGCGGGCGGGCCAGCGCCTCGAGCGGGTCGTGCCGCAGGTAGGCGGAGCCGATCTCGAACGCGGCCACCCCGAGCCCGTAGCGGCGGGCCTCGGGCAGGTGGGTGACGAAGCCGGCCGCCGTCAGCTCGGCGAGCAGGTGGTAGGCGGTCGAGCGGGGCAGCCCCAGCTCGCCGGCCACCGCGGTGGCGGTCATCGGGCCGGCGTGGCTGGCGAGCAGCCGCAGCACGGCCAACCCCCGGCGCAACGCCGGTACGTCGGTGCTCGCCCCCATCCCGACAGTCTGGCATCCCAGACGGTGTCCAGCGGGCGGCTCTCGCGCGGTGACCCCTCGGAGATATCTGATAGGCGGATGCCTGAACCCGTCCTGCTGGATGCCGGGGCGCTGAGCCGCGACCAGGTGGTGGCCGTCGCCCGGCACGACGCCCCGGTCCGGCTCACCGACGCCGCCCGTGCCTCGGTCTCCGGCGCCCGCTCCCACATCGACCGCCTTGCCGACGCGACCACGCCCACCTACGGGGTCTCGACCGGCTTCGGGGCGCTCGCCACCCGCCCGATCCGCCCCGACCGGCGGGCGGCCCTGCAGCGCTCCCTGATCCGCTCGCACGCCGCCGGCGCCGGTGCGGAGGTGGAACGCGAGGTGGTCCGGTCGCTGATGCTGCTGCGGCTGCACACCCTGGCCACCGGCCACACCGGCGTGCGGCTGTCCACCGCCGACGCGCTGGCCGGGCTGCTCAACGCCCGCCTCACCCCGGTGGTGCACGAGTTCGGCTCGCTGGGCTGCTCGGGCGACCTGGCGCCGCTGTCCTCGGTGGCGCTGGCGCTGATCGGCGAGGGTGAGGTGCACGACCGGGACGGCCTGCGCAGGCCCTCGGCCGAGGCGATGGCCGAGGTCGGGGTGAAGCCGGTCGAGCTGGCCGAGAAGGAGGGCCTGGCGCTGATCAACGGCACCGACGGCATGCTGGGGATGCTGGTGCTCGCGGCCGCCGACCTGGGCCACCTGCTGGACATGGCCGACCTGACGGCGGCGATGAGCGTGGAGGCGCAGCTGGGCACCGACCGGGTGTTCGCCGCCGAGCTGCAGCGGCTGCGCCCGCACCCCGGCCAGGCGGTCTCGGCGGCCCGGATCACCGCGCTGCTGGCCGGCTCGGCGATCATGGCCAGCCACCGGGGCCCGGACTGCAACCGGGTGCAGGACGCCTACTCGCTGCGCTGCGCGCCGCAGGTGCACGGCGCGGCCAGGGACTCGCTGACCCACGCCGAGCTGGTGGCCGACCGGGAGCTGGCCTCGGTGATCGACAACCCGGTGGTGCTGGACGACGGCCGGGTGGAGTCCAACGGCAACTTCCACGGCGCTCCGCTGGCCTACGTGCTCGACTTCCTGGCGATCTGCGTGGCCGACGTCGCGAGCATCGCCGAGCGGCGCACCGACCGGATGCTGGACGTGTCGCGCAGCCACGGGTTGCCGGCGTTCCTGGCCGACGACCCGGGGGTGGACTCCGGGTACATGATCGCGCACTACACCCAGGCGTCGGTGGTCTCCGAGCTGAAACGGCTGGCCGTCCCCGCGTCGGTGGACTCGATACCGAGCAGCGCGATGCAGGAGGACCACGTGTCGATGGGCTGGTCGGCCGCGCGCAAGCTGCGCCGCGCGCTGGACGGGCTGACCACGGTGCTCGCGGTGGAACTGCTGACGGCCGCCCGCGCACTGGATTTGCGCGCCCCGCTCGCCCCGGCACCGGCCACCGCCTCGGCCGTGCGCCGGCTGCGCGCCCAGGTCCCCGGCCCGGGCCCCGACCGTCATCTGGCGCCGGAGATCGCCGCCGCCGAGCAGTTCATCCGGGAGTGGGACGAGACATGAGCGCCACACCGTCGAGGCCCCCGGTGGTCCGCGCCGCCCGGGGTACCACGCTGACCGCCCGGAGCTGGGCCACCGAGGCCCCGCTGCGGATGCTGCACAACAACCTGGACCCGGAGGTCGCCGAGCGGCCGGCCGACCTGGTCGTCTACGGCGGCACCGGCCGCGCCGCGCGGGACTGGCCGAGCTTCCACGCGATCACCCGCGAGCTGACCGACCTGGGGGCCGACGAGACGCTGCTGGTGCAGTCCGGGCGGCCGGTCGGCGTGCTGCGCACCCACGAGTGGGCGCCCCGGGTGCTGATCGCCAACTCGAACCTGGTGCCGGACTGGGCCAGCTGGCCGGAGTTCCGCAGGCTGGAGGCGGCCGGGCTGACGATGTACGGGCAGATGACCGCCGGCTCGTGGATCTACATCGGTACCCAGGGCATCCTGCAGGGCACCTACGAGACGTTCGCGGCGGTGGCCGCCAAGCGCTTCGGCGGCTCCCTGGCGGGCACCCTTACCCTGACCGCCGGTCTCGGCGGCATGGGCGGCGCCCAGCCACTGGCCGTGACGATGAACGGGGGCGTCGCGCTCGTGGTGGAGGTCGACCCGGAGCGGGCCCGCCGCCGGGTGGAGCACCGCTACCTGGACGAGGTCGCGGACGACATCGACGACGCGGCCCGCCGGGTCGAGGCCGCCGTGCGGGACCGCAGGGCGCTGTCCGTCGGGCTGATCGGCAACGCCGCCGAGGTGCTGCCCGAGCTGCTGCGCCGGGGCATCGAGGTGGACGTCGTCACCGACCAGACCAGCGCACACGACCCGCTGGCCTACCTGCCGCGCGGCGTGGAGCTGGACGACTGGCACGACTACGCGCAGCGGAAGCCGGACGAGTTCACCGACCGCGCGCGGGACTCGATGGCCGAGCACGTCGACGCCATGCTCGGGTTCCTCGACGCCGGCGCCGAGGTGTTCGACTACGGCAACTCGCTGCGCGGGGAGGCCAAGCTGGGCGGCTGTGAGCGGGCCTTCGACTTCCCCGGCTTCGTGCCCGCCTACATCCGCCCGCTGTTCTGCGCGGGCAAGGGCCCGTTCCGGTGGGCCGCGCTGTCCGGCGACCCGGCCGACATCGCGGCCACCGATCGGGCCGTCCTGGAGCTGTTCCCGGACAACGAGCCGCTGGCCCGGTGGATCCGGCTGGCCGGCGAGCGGGTCGCGTTCCAGGGGCTGCCCGCGCGCATCTGCTGGCTCGGCATGGGCGAGCGGCACCTCGCCGGGCTGCGGTTCAACGAGATGGTGGCGGCCGGCGAGCTGTCCGCGCCGGTGGTGATCGGCCGCGACCACCTGGACTGCGGCTCGGTGGCCTCGCCGTACCGGGAGACCGAGGCGATGGCCGACGGGTCCGACGCGATCGCCGACTGGCCGCTGCTCAACGCCCTGGTCAACACCGCGTCCGGGGCCACCTGGGTGTCCATCCACCACGGCGGCGGGGTGGGCATCGGCCGGTCCATCCACGCGGGGCAGGTCACCGTGGCCGACGGCACCGACCTCTCGGCCGCGAAGCTCGAGCGGGTGCTCACCAACGACCCGGCCACCGGGGTGCTGCGGCACGTCGACGCCGGCTACCCGGAGGCCTCGTCGGCCGCGGTCGAGCGGGACGTGCGGATCCCGATGGAGCGCGGGTGACCGGCCCGCTCGCCGAGATCGCCGGCGTCGGCCGGGACCGCCGCCGGGGCGGGTACTCGCGGCACGGGTTCACCGGTGCCGAGGCCGAGCTGCGGGAGTGGTTCGCCGAGGCCGCCGGCCGGCGCGGCCTCGACGTGCGGACCGACCGCAACGGCAACACCTGGGCCTGGTGGGGCCGCCCGGGACCGGGCGCGGTGCTCACCGGCAGCCACCTCGACTCGGTGCCCGGCGGCGGCGCGTTCGACGGCCCGCTCGGGGTGGCCTCCGCGCTGGCCGCCGTCGACGCGCTGCGGGCCGCCGGGGCGACCCCGGTCCGGCCGCTGGCCGTCGTGGTGTTCACCGAGGAGGAGGGCGGCCGGTTCGGGGTGCCCTGCCTGGGCTCGCGGCTGATGACCGGCTCGCTCGACCCGGACGCGGCGCGCCGGCTGACCGACGACGACGGGGTGACCCTGGCCGAGGCGGCCTCGGCGGCCGGCGTCGACCCGGCCGGCGTCGGCGCCGACGACGCCGCCCTCGCCGACGTGGCCTGCTACGTCGAGCTGCACGTGGAGCAGGGCCGCGCGCTGGACCGGCTGCCGGGCACCCCGGCGGTGGCCGTGGCCTCGTCGATCCTGGCGCACGGGCGGTGGCGGTTCACCGTGACCGGACAGGGCAACCACGCGGGCACCACCGACCTCGCCGACCGGCGCGACCCGATGCTGCCGGCCGCCGCCGCGGTCCGGGCCGCCCGCAACGCCGTGCGGGACCGCCGGGACGCCCGGGCCACGATCGGCCGGCTGGTCCCGACCCCCGGCGGCACCAACGTGATCGCCTCGGCGGTGGACCTGTGGCTGGATGCCCGCTCGCCGGACCGGGCGCAGACCCGCGCGGTGGTCGACGAGGTCACCCGGGCCGTCCGCGCGGTGGCCTCGGACGAGGGTTGCGCGGTCGAGGTGCGCGAGGAGTCCTACGGCGACACCGTGCTGTTCGACGCGGACCTGCGCGACCGGCTGGTCGCCGAGCTGCGCGCTCCGGACGGCACCGGGCGCGACGTGCCGGTGCTGCCCACCGGGGCCGGGCACGACGCGGGGGTCCTGGCCGCCCGGGTGCCCACCGCGATGCTGTTCGTCCGCAACCCCAGCGGGGTCAGCCACGCCCCGGAGGAACACGCCGAGCCGGACGACTGCGCGGCCGGGGTCGACGCGCTGAGCCGGGTGCTGCGGTCCCTGTGCGGGTGACCGGGTGCCGGTGACCGGCCGGCCCGCCGCGTCCGGGCCGGCGACCCCGCCGCTGGGCGGGCCGGTCGCCTTCTGGTGCGAGCGGGCGTGGCTGCCCGCCGGCGTTGCCGACCGGGTGCTGGTGCGGGTCGGGCCGGCCGGGACGGTCGCCGAGGTGACCCCGGGCGTCGACCCACCGCCGGGCGCCGAGCGGCTGGCCGGACTGGTGTTCCCCGGGTTCGCGAACGGGCACTCGCACGCCTTCCACCGGGCGTTGCGCGGTCGCACGCACGCCGGTGGCGGCACCTTCTGGACCTGGCGGGAGGCGATGTACCAGCTGGCCCACCGGCTCGACCCGGACGGCTACCACCGGCTCGCCCGGCTGGTCTACGCGGAGATGGCGCTCGCCGGGTACGTGGTCGTCGGCGAGTTCCACTACCTGCACCACCCACCCGGCGGCGGCCGCTACGGCGACCCGAACGCGATGGGCGCGGCGCTGCTCGCCGCGGCCGCCGACGCCGGTATCCGGATCACCCTGCTGGACGCCTGCTACCTGTCCGGCGGGCTCGACCGCACGGGCTACCTCCCGCTGTCGGCCGGGCAGCGGCGGTTCGCCGACGGCGACGTGGCGGCCTGGGCGGACCGGGTGGCGGCGCTGGCCGCCTCGGTACCGGCCGGCGGTGCCTCGGCCCGGGTCGGCGCGGCGGTGCACTCGGTCCGCGCGGTGCCGGCGGAGGCGCTGCCGGCCGTCGCCGCCGTCACCGGGGGAGTGCCCCGGCACGTGCACCTGTCCGAGCAGCCCGGGGAGAACGAGGCGTGCCTGGCCGTGCACGGCCGCACCCCGACCGACCTGCTCGACGGCGCCGGGCTGCTCGGTCCGGACACCACCGCCGTGCACGCCACCCACCTCACCGCCCGGGACATCGCGGTGCTCGGCACCTCCGGCACGGCCGTGTGCCTGTGTCCGAGCACCGAGGCCGACCTGGCCGACGGGCTCGGCCCGGCCCGGGAGCTGGCGGACGCGGGGAGCCCGGTCAGCCTGGGCAGCGACCAGCACGCGCTCGTCGACCCGTTCGCCGAGGTCCGGGGGCTGGAGTACGGGGAACGGCTGCGCACCGGGCGGCGCGGCCGGTTCGGGCCGGTCGAGCTGGTCGCGGCGGCCACCGAGCACGGCCACCGCGCGCTGGGCTGGCCCACCGGCGGCCGGATCGAGGTGGGCGCCCCCGCCGACCTGGTGGCGGTGCGCCCGGACACCCCGCGCACGGCGGGCGCCGCGCCCGAGCAGCTCGCGCTGGCCGCGGGCGCCGCCGACGTGGACACGGTGGTGGTGGGCGGCCGGGTCGTGGTCGCCGGCGGCCGCCACCGCACGCTGGACCCGGTCGGTCCGGCGCTGCACCGGGAGATCAGCCGGTTGTGGACCGGGTGATCTCCCGCCCGACCGGTGGGTGCGATGCGGCGTCCCGGGGCGACGCCGATTATGGTGAGCCTCACGTTGGAGTGGGAACGATCCCGTCGGGAGTCCAGTGCCGGGGCCGATGAAGCGCGTCCACAGGCCGGACGCCGAATGACCAGGAGCTGCGCCCGGGTGGGTTGCTCCGGCATCGTCGACCCCGGCGGGTGCGACACGTGTGGCGCGCCCGGGGGCGGTGCTCCGCCGGAGCCCGACGCCGTACCGCCGACCTCGGCCGGCCCGCCACCGACGTCCGCGAGCCCGCCGCCGACCTCGGCCGGCCCGCCGCCCACGTCGGCCGCGGGTGTGCCGGCCGGGCCCCGGAAGGCCGGCGGGATCCGGCCCGGCCACCAGACCCGGCGCACCGGTTCCTGGACGGCCACCACCGGCCCGGTGCGGGGCCACCTCGGCGCCGGGCTGGTGGACGTGCCGCCGGTGCCGGTCACCGACCCGACCAGCGCGCTGCTGACCGACCCCCGGGTGCCCGAGGACCGCCGGTTCTGCGTCCGCTGCGGTGGCCCGGTGGGGCGCGGCGACGGCGACCGGCCGGGTCCGGTGGACGGCGTGTGCCCCGGCGACGGCACGCCGTTCTCCTTCCGCCCCGCGGTGGAGCCCGGCGAGCTGGTGGCCGGCCAGTACGAGGTGCGGGGCTGCCTGGCCCACGGCGGCCTGGGGTGGATCTACCTGGCGGTGGACCACAACGTCAGCGACCGGTGGGTCGTGCTGAAGGGCCTGCTCAACGCGGGTGACACGACCGCCGTGGCGGCGGCGGTGGCTGAGCGCCGGTTCCTGGCGGAGGTCGACCACCCGAACATCGTGAAGATCCACAACTTCGTGCAGCACGCCGGAGCGGACGGTGTGCAGGTCGGCTACATCGTGATGGAGTACGTCGGTGGCTGCTCGCTGGCCCGCGTGCTGGCCGACCGGGGCCGCGCCACCGGCCGGGGGGAGGCGCTGCCCGTCGCCCAGGCCATCGCCTACGCGATCGACGGTTTGGCGGCCCTCGGGTACCTCCACTCGCGGGGCCTGATCTACTGCGACTTCAAGCCGGAGAACGTGATCCAGTACGACCGGCAGCTCAAGCTGATCGACCTGGGAGCAGTGATCCGGATGGACGACCGGCGAAGCGCCGTCTACGGCACCGTCGGCTACCAGGCCCCCGAGGCCGGCTCGACGGGGCCGTCACCGTGCTCGGACGTGCACACCGTGGGTCGGTCGCTGGCCGAGCTCGCGCTGGGGCTGACCCCGACCCGCTCCGGCCGGCCGGAGCCGCTGCCCACCGAGCACCCGGTGCTGGACCGCCACGAGTCGTTCCATCGCGCGCTGCTGCGCGCCACCGACCCGGATCCGCTGCGCCGCTTCTCCTGCGCCGAGGAGATGATCGAGCAGCTGGACGGCGTGCTGCGCGAGGTGCTCGCCGTCGAGGACGGGCTGGCCCGCCCGGCCACCTCCGCCCGCTTCGGGCCGCCCCGGGCCCACGTGGCCGCCGAGCTGCTGGACACCCCGGAGGCGATCGGCCGGCCCGCCCCCGCCCGGATCGCGGCGGCCTTGCCGGTGCCGCTGGTGGACCCGTCCGACCCGGCGGCCGGGCTGCTCGCCACCCTGGTCGGGGCCGAGCCGGCCGCGGTCCGGGAGTCCGTGGACACCGCGCTGGAGCAGGGCATGGAAGCCAGCCCCGAGCTGCGGCTGCGGGTGCTCCGCACGCACCTGGAGGCCGGCGACACGGCCGCGGCGGGCGAGGTGCTGCGCGAGCTGGGCGATGTGCTGGGTGCCGACTGGCGGCTGTACTGGTACCGGGGTCTGACCGCCCTGCTCGCCGCGGAACGGAAAGCCCCCGGGCCGGCGACCCCCGGACCGGCCACCCCCGGACCGGCCACCCCCGGACCGGTCACTGTCAGCCCGGCGACCACCGGCCCGGCGGCGGCAGCGACGCCGGACCGGGCGGCGCTGGAGCGCGCGGCGCTGGCGTTCGACCTGGTCTACGCCGCGCTGCCGGGCGAGCGGGCGCCGAAGCTCGCGCTGGCCGCCACCGCCGAGTGCGCCGGCCGGGACGCCGACGCCGAGCCGTACTACGCGCTGCTCGACCGGCTGGACCCGGCGCTGGTCGACGGCCCGTTCGGGATGGCCAGGGTCGCGCTGCGCGCCGGCGACCGGGAGGCCGCGGTCACCGCGCTGGACACCGTGCCGCGCAGCTCCAGCCACTACGTCGCCGCGCAGCTCGGGGTGGTCACCGCGACGCTGCGCGGGCGGCGCGGCACCGACGTGGGGGAGCGGGCGCTGCGGGCCGCCGCCGCCCGCATCGAGCGGCTCGACCTCGACGACGCCACCGCGCACCGGGTCCGGGCGGAGGTGCTCACGGCGGCGCTGGACCTGGACGGGGCGGCCTCCGAGGAGCCGCTGCTCGGGCATCCCTGGCGGCCACGCGAGCTGCGCGCGGGCCTGGAGCGGAGCTTGCGCGGGTCGGCCCGGCTGACCGCGGACACCGCCGAACGCATCCGCCTGGTGGACCGGGCCAACTCCGTGCGGCCGCTGACATGGACGTGAGCCGGCCGGGGACGGCGACCCGACCCGCCGACGACGAGCACGTGGAGATCGACCTCGGCCGCCTGGCCGGAGTGAGCGACCGGGGCCTGGTGCACACCCACAACGAGGACGCCATGGCGCTCGGTTGCCGGCCGGCCGCCGACCTGCGCCCGGGCCTGGTCGCCGAGCTCGCCCTGGTGGCCTGCGACGGGGTGTCGACCGTCCGGCAGCCCGAGCTGGCCTCCCGTGCCGCGGCGGACACGGCGTTGCGGGTGCTGCTCGGCCCCGAGCCGGAGGTGGACCCCCGCCGCGCCCGGCTGCCCCGAGGGCACCGCGGGATCCGGGCCGCCGCGGTGGCCGCCGCCGAGTCGGTGGCCGAGCTGGGCCGGGTCGGCGAGCTGGACCCGCCGTCCTGCACCCTGGTGTGCGCGCACCTGGAGGAGCCCGCCGACGACGGCGAGCCGGTGATCACCGTCGGCTGGGTCGGCGACAGCAGGGCGTACTGGCTGGCCGCGCCGGGCGCCGAGGAGCCGACCCGGCTGCTGACCACGGACCACTCGTGGGCCACGGCGATGATCGAGTCCGGCCGGCTGGACGCGGCGACCGCGCTCGCCGACCGCCGCGCCCACGCGATCACCCGCTGGCTGGGCAGGGCGGGCGAGCCCGAGCCCGAGGTGGTCAGCTGGGCGCCGGGCGGCCCCGGTGCGCTGCTGCTGTGCACCGACGGGTTGTGGAACTACCTGCCGGACGCGGCGGACCTGGCCGCCGTGGTGGTGCCCGCCCTGGAGCGCGGTGAGTCGCCGCTGGTCGTCGCCAAGGGGCTCACCGACCTGGCGCTGCGGGCCGGCGGCCACGACAACATCACCGTGCTGCTCGTGCCGGTGCCCGGCGCTCAGTCCCGGTAGCGCGCGACCGCCAGCTCCGGCACCGGGGTCAGGCCGCCGAACCACTGCTGGTCCAGTGCGGCCATGCTGCCGTCGGCGCGCATGCCCTCGAGCACCCCGTTGACGAAGCGCACCAGGTCGGGGTGGGCCGGGCTCATCCCGATCGCGTAGCGGGCCGCCGCCAGCGACCGGCCGACCACGTGCGTGGTGGGATCCTGGGCGGCGAGCCCGGCGAGGATCACGTCGTCGCTGGACACCCCGGCCACCCGGCCCTGCTGCAGCTCCAGCATGCAGTCCGGGACCCCCGGCCGGAGCACCAGGTCCAGCCGGGCCGGCAGCGACCGCAGCTCCTCCTCGGTGGTCGATCCCCGCGAGGTGCACACCCGCTTGCCGGCCAGGTCCTCCACCTCGCGCACCGGTGAGGAGACCGGGACCAGGATCCGCTGCGCGGCCCGCAGGTAGTCGGTGGAGAACTCCACGTCACGTTGCCGGGCGCAGGTCACGGTGAACGTGTTGACCACCATGTCCACCTGCCCGCGCTGGATTGCGCCGACCCGGTCGGTGGCGTTGAGCACCACGAACTGCACCCTGCTCGGGTCGCCGAGCAGCGCGCCGGCGATGCGGTGCACGAGGTCGATGTCGGCGCCGCGCAGGTCACCGGTCGCCGGGTCGCGGTAGCCGGCCAGGTACTTGGCCTGGTCCACCCCGGCGATCAGCCGGCCTCGGGCCTGGATCGCGGCCATCGTAGAGCCGGGCGGCATCGCACCCGGGGTGGGCAGTGGCCCGTCCGGGCGCAGGCTGTCCCGGATCTGCCGGCAGGGTGCCGCGCCGGCCGCCGGGGGGGCGGGAGCCGGCCCGGGCGCGGCGGTTGTGGACGGGGCTGTCGGCGCCACAAGCGGCGCCGAGGGCCGGGAACCGGCGGGCGGCGGTGCGGCACCGCCGCAGGCGACCAGCGGAACCGCCAGTAACAGCGACAGCTGGTACACCGTCCGTCTCATCCGCCTCCGACGTCCCGCCGGGCGCATGGTGAACGGTGGACGGCCGGTCACGAATACTCCCGCACGCGCACGGCGATCCCGACGGCGGCGGCCACCGCGGCGAGCAGGGTGAGCACCGCGGGCCCGCCGGCCAGCCCGCCCAGCGCCGTCCGCGCGGCCTCCACGTCGGCGGACAGCGCGGCGCGGGGCGCCGCGATCGCCCGGCGCAGCGCGTCGTCGAGCCGTTCGAACGCGGCGCCGGAGCCGTCCGGGTCGGCGCCCGTCGCCGAGGCCACCGCCGCCCGGTAGTCGCCTCCGTCGTCGGCCGCGCGCAGCGCCCGGTGTGCGCCGGCATAGTGCCGGGTCTCCGCGCGCACCGCGTCGACCAGCGGCGATCGCCCCAAGCCGTCCGGGCGTACCTCCGGCGAGGCCAGCGCGAGCAGCCCGCCCCGGTCGTCGGCCCCGATCACCCGGGTCAGCTGGGCGGTGAAGCCGTCGTCCGAGGCCTTGCCGCCGCTGCGCGCGACCAGCACCAGGCTCTCGTTGCTGCGGGCGCGCAGCACGGCGGCGCGCGCGTCGTCCAGTGCGGTCATCGCCGTGCTCTGCCGGGCCGCCTCGCCGAGCTTGATCCCGGCGACCGTGGTGGCGACGGCCCACCAGCCGAGCGCCACCGCCAGCAGCACACCGGCCACCACGAGTCCCGGGTTGAGCACCCGGTTGGTGCGGTGGCGCTCCCGCACCGACACCCCCACCAGGAGCACCAGCAACGGCACCCCCACCAGCAGCACCGCGAACCGGGCCGGGCCGACCGCCTCCCCGTCGCCGGCCAGCAACCGGGCCTGGCCCGGGTCCCGCAGCCGGTCCACCGCGGGCAGCACGGTGTCCCGCAGCAGCGCGGACGCGGTGGTCAGGTAGGTCTGGCCCAGCGGCAGCCCCTGCCGGTTGTAGAAGCGGGCGGTCTCGATCATGCCGCTGTACATCGGCAGCTGCGCGGCGACCGTGGTGACCCAGCGGTGCTCCGGGGCGTCCTGGCCCAGCTCACCGGCCGCGCGGGCGAGCGTGTCGGCGGCGCCGGCCAGGTCCCGGTCGTACCGGGCGCGGACCGCCGCCGGTTCCACCCCGCCGGCGACGTAGCCGCTGGTGGCCATGGCGTCGGCGTCGGCGAGCGAGTGGTACAGCTCGGCGGCGTCCACGCTCAGCGCCACCGCCCGCTGGCCGGTGTCGTCCAGGGCGCTCTGCCGGGTCAGCGCGTCGGCGAGGGTGATCGAGCCGGCGATCAGGCAGCCCAGCACCAGCACCAGGCCGGTACGGATCAGCCGGGCCGGGGTCGACGGGCCGAGCAGCGGCA
>DASXJJ010000036.1:0-31687 GCA_036497465.1 Pseudonocardia sp.
GGCGACCCGGGACGTCACCAACCGCTCGACCGCCGCGCGCAGCCCCTCCTTCGAGCCGAAGTAGTGCAGCACCAGCCCGGGGGAGACGCCCGCCTCGCGGCCGAGTGCGCGGACCCCGGTGGCGCTGAAACCCTGCCGGGCGAACAGGGTGAGCGCCGCGCGCAGGATGCGGGCCTCCGCGCTCTCGCCGGCGGCCTGCGCCGTCGCCCGCTCACCGGCCCGGTCGGCCGTCAGCTCGCCGGCGTGCACGGTGATCGGGGGGCCGACCTGGCCGCCGGTCGGCGCCCCGGCCTGTCCGGCGTCGGCCGGTGCGCTCGGCCCGGCCGGGCCGAGCAGGGACTCGGGACCCGCCTCCGGGTCCGGCCCCGAGGGCGGATCCGACCGCACCGTCATGCTCGAACGGTATCGCGTTGAACGGGCGTTCAAGCATCCGCCCGTTCCGGTGGCCGTCCGGTGCCGCTGGCTACTCTGGAGCTCGTGGGGGAACAGTCGGGGCGCAGCGGCCCGGTCGGCCGCGTCCGGCCTCCCGGGCAGCTGCGCGCGGCGGCCGGCATCGTCGGGCTCGAGGGTCTGACCGCGCTGGCGTTCGCCGGCTACCTCGTGCTGCGGGCCGGGGCCGCGACGTTGGGTCTGGGGCCGGTGCTGGGCGAGGCGGGGATGTTCGTGGTGCTCGCGGCGGCGCTGCTCGCCGTCGCGCGGGGCCTCGCGCTGGGGCGCTACTGGGCCCGCTCGCCGGCCGTGGTCACCCAGATCCTGCTGCTGCCGGTGGCCTGGTCGCTGGCCGTTCCGTCCCACCAGCTGCTGGGCGGCGCGGCACTGGCCGTGCTGGTGGTCGTCACCCTGGGGCTGCTGATGTCCGCACCGGCCCGGGACTGGGCGCTCGACCTGGACGACCGGCGCCGGGAGGGTTGACGGCCGCGGGACGGGTTGACGGCCGCCGCCCCGGTGCGGTGGCTACCCGCCCAGCTCGACCAGGTTGGAGTGGTCCACCCTCGGCGCGCCCCGCTCGTCGCCGAGCACCGTCAACCCGCCCGCGTCGAGCTTGAAACCGACCCCGGAGGTCGGCGGCAGCCCCAGCCAGCGCGCGGTGAGCACCCGGCTGAAGTGACCGTGCCCGACCAGCACCACGTCACCGTCGCCGAGCACCGCGCGGCACCGCTCGAGCACGCCGTCGGCCCGGGAGGCGACCTGCTCGGCCGAGTCCCCACCCGGGCAGGGCCGCAGCCACACCGTCCAGTCCGGCACCGACTCCCGGATCTGCGGGGTGGTCAGCCCCTCGTACTCGCCGTAGTTCCACTCCACCAGCGACTCGTCCACCTCGGGGGAGAGCTCGGCGAGCTTGGCGGTATCGGCCGCGCGGCGTCTCGGGCTGGTCAGCTGGAGGGCGAACGGCGGGGCGTCCGGGCCGCGCACGGCGACGAGCACCCGCCCGGCCGCGATGGCCAGCTCACGGCCCCTCGGGGTGAGCGGGACGTCGGTGTAGCTGGTGTGCCGGCCGGTCGCCGACCACTCCGTCTCACCGTGGCGCAGCAGGTAGACGCGGCCGTGCGTCTGCTCGGTATCCGACACCGGCCCACCGTATCGGGCGGGCGGGGGCGGGGCAGCGGATCCGACCGCCCCAGCGGCGGACGGGACAGCCGAGGGTGATCAGGCCAGCCGCCGCAGCCGGGGCCAGATGGCCGACCACGGCGCCGTTCGTCCGGTGCACAGCCAGACCGTGCGGCCCTGCTCCGTGTTGTCCAGGCCGATGCCGTTGTCCACCCGCGCCACCGGCCGCATCGAAGCGAACCACCGCCGCAGCGACGACTCGTCCAGCCCAAGCGCGATCACGGGGGTCGCCGAGTCCGGGGGTGGCGGCCCCCAGTCGGCGTAGCTGTTGTGGCCGCTGTAGGCGGGGGGCAGCGGCAGGCGGTGGCGGAACAGGTCGACGGCGCCCGCCTCGCCGTAGTTGCCGGCCAGCACGATGGCGTCCGCGCGCCCGGCCGGGGGCAGCGCGCGGTAGACGTCCGAGACGGTCCGGGCGAGCTCCGGCCAGCCGACGGTCTCCTCGGTGATCGGCTGCACGCCCGCCATCGGGGTGCCCGGCAGGTCGCGCACCGGGACCAGCGGCAGCACCAGCACCACCGACGTCGCGCCGGTCAGCAGCACCGCGGCCGCTACCAGCGCCGCCCGCGCGGCCGGCCGGCGCCGGCGCACCCAGCGCAGCGTCGGCGCCGCTCCGGCGGCGAGCAGCACCGGGTACATCCCCATCAGGTAGTACGGCTTCCCGCCCGCCACGATCAGGCCGGCGAGCAGCAGCGGGTAGGCCACCGCGAACGCTCGCTGCCGGCGCAGCGCCGGCGAGAGAGCCAGCGACCACAGGCCGGCCAGCCAGATCGGCACCAGCGGCAGGCCGATCATCACCAGCTGCAGCGGCACGATCTGCCAGCGCGGGGCGCTGTCGCCGTTGCCCGGACCGGCGATCACCGACGCCATGCCCAGCCGCGGCCAGCCGTGGGTGGACTGCCAGGCCAGGTTCGGCAGCCACGCCCGCCCGCCGTCGCGCAGCGCCCGGACCAGCAGCCAGCTCAGCGCGGCCCAGGCCAGCAGGTCGAACGTGCTGGTGGACAGCACGTGCCCGGTGGCGAGCGGGAACGCGGAGACCGCGACGGTCGCCGAGGCCAGGAGCCGGGCGTCGGACTCAGGCAGCCGGGCGTCGGACTCAGGCAGCCGGGCGCCGGCCGACGCCGGCGCCAGCCGCATGCCGACCAGCGAGTCGCCGAACAGCTCGTAGGCCACCCGTGCGACGAGCGAGGTGAGCGGCGGCTGGTCGACGTAGCCGAACGCGGGGTGCAACCCGGCGGCCAGGTAGTAGAGCTCGTCGCGGTGCCAGCCGTACCGCCCCGCGACGGCCAGCAGCCCGGCGGCGACGACCAGGCCGACCATCACCGGCGCCCAGCGGTCAGACCGGGAACTCACCGGCCAGCACCCTGGGCAGCGCCCGGTCCAGGATCCGCAGGGTGAGCCCCCAGATGGTGTGCCCGCCCACCCGCCGGACCGGTACCCGCTGCCGGCCGCCCCACTGCGCGACGTACATGTCCCGCTCGCCGACCCCGGCCGGGTCGGCGAGCTCGTCGACCGGAAGGTCGAGCACGGCCGCCACCTCGCTCTCCCGCGGCCGCCACCGTGCCGGTACCGCGCGGAGCCCGCCGACGAACGGCCAGACCTCGAACCCGGTGGACCGGGTGCGCATCGGCGGCAGCCCGTCGAACACCTCGACGGTGGCCTCGTCGACGCCGAACTCCTCGCAGGTCTCCCGGATCGCCGTGTGCCGCATCGTCGGGTCGGCGTCCTCGTAGCGGCCGCCGGGCAGCGCGATCTGGCCGCCGTGCCGGCCGTGCGCGGTGCGCTCGATCAGCACCAGGCGCAGCGTCCCGGCCGAGTCCCGGTGCAACGGCAGCAGCACGGCGGCCGGGACCGGTGTCGTGGGGGAGCGCGCGGCGGCCCGGTCGGTCACGCCGGCCATCATCCGGGCTCGCCGGCGGCGCGGCCACCGGAGTCACCGGCCCGGCGCCGCGCGCGGTAGGCGGCCACGTTGACCCGGTTGCCGCACACCTCGGGCTCGCAGTAACGGCGCCGGCCACCCCGGCTGGTGTCCACGAACACCCCGGCGCAGTCCGGCGAGGCGCAGCGGCGGAACCGGTCCGGCCCGAGCGTGCGCAGGACGGCCAGCACCGCGGTGCCGGTCAGCAGGGCGAGCTCGTCGGCCAGCCCGGCGCCGGGCCGGGAGCGCACCCGCCACACCCACCGACCGTCGTCGCCGGGTGTCAGTGCCGGGCCGACCCCGACCGGTTCGGTCAGCGCGGCCGCCCGCTCGACCGCGCGTCGGGGGCTCGCCTCGGCCGGGGCGAGCAGCAGCGCACGGAGCTCGGCGCGCAGCGCGTGCACCGCGGCGACGTCGGCCGAGGTCGGCGTGCCGGCCACGGGCACCCGGTGCCCGGCCAGGAAGTCGGCCAGCGCGGCGGGGTGGGCGATCCGGTCGCCCTCGCTCTGCACCTCGGCGGCGGTGTTCACCAGCGCGGTGGCCAGCGACGCCCCGAGCTGGTAATCGTTCAACACAACTTGCAACCCTTACCGCCTCCCCGTTACGGTCGAAGTGTCATGGCTATGGAAGCAGTTTAACCCTGTCACGTCCGGAGGAGGTGCACCCGTGACCGCGCAGGACGAACGGGCTCGGACGCGACCCGCCCACCGCTGGGCACTCGTGGTCGGCATCCTCGCCCTGGCCGGGAACCTGCGGGCCGCGCTCGCCGGCTACCCGCCGCTGCTGCCCACTGCCCGGGCCGACCTCGGGCTCTCGGCGGGCGCGGCCGGCGCCGTGCAGGCCGGGGCGGTGCTGGCGATGGCGGTCGGCTCGTTCGCCGCGGCGCCGGTCGCCGCGCGGTTCGACCCGGAACGGGCGCTCGGCGCCACGGTCGGTCTCGTCGGGCTGGGCTGCCTGGTGCGCGGGCTGCCGGTGACCGCGGCGCTCGTCGCCGGAACCGCGCTGGTCGGGCTGGGCATCGGCATGGCCGGGGTGTGCCTGGCCGGGGTGGCCCGCGCCCGGTTCGCCTCCAGGGTCGGCGTTCTGACCGGCGGCTACGTGGTCGCCATGCTGCTCGGTTCGACGGTGGCCAGCGCGGTGGCGGTGCCACTCGCCACGCTGCTCGGTGGCTGGTCCTTCTCGCTGGCGGTGTGGGCGGTGCCGGCACTGGTCGCCTCGGCCGCGTGGGCGGCGCTGCCGCGCGGCGTGACCGCCGGGACGGACGGTGTCGCCCGGCCGGACGACGCGGCCGGTGACCCCCGCGGGCGCGGGCTCGGTCGATCCCGCCGACCCGGTCGACCCTGCTGACCCCGCCGACCCGGTCGACCCTGCTGACCCGGTCGACCCGGCCGACCCGGCCCAGCGGGTCCGTCCCCGGTGGTCCCGGTTGGCCCGGTTGGGTGCCTGCTACCAGGCGGGTTCCTCGCTGCTGTTCTACGGCTGGCTGACCTGGCTCGCTCCGGTCTACGAGGGGCTGGGCCGCTCGGCCGGGTCGGCGGGGCTGCTGCTGGCGGTGTGGAGCACCGCGCAGGTGCCGTCCGCGCTGCTCGCCCCGGTACTGGCGCAGCGGCGCGGGCGGTGGCGGTTCTGGGCGTCGGCCTGCCTGGGGTGCGCCGTGCTGGGCACCCTCGGCGTGCTGCTGCTGCTGCCGCTGCCCGGGCCGGTCGGGCCGTGGGTGTGGGCGGCGCTCATCGGGCTGGGCTCCGGAGCCGGCTACCCGCTCGGGGTCGCCGTCATCGCGTGGCGGTCACCGGACAGCGCGACCGGCGCGGCGACCAGCGGCCTGGCCCTCGGCGTCGGCTACCTGGCGGCCGGTCTGGGGCCGGCCCTGATGGGGCTGCTGGTGGACGTCACCGGCGGCTACCGGCCGGCCGTCCTGGTGCTGCTGTTCGCCGCCGCGGTGCAGGCCTGGGCGATCCTGCGCATCGGCGACGGCCGGGCCGGCGAATCCGGCGCAATTCCGGCCCGGTAATGGTGCCCGGAACCGGCCGCCGGCCCGCGCGGTTCTGAATTCGCGCGGGCCGGGGCGTTTTCCTCAGCAGTTGATCAGCTCTGGTTTCTGGTTGAGCACCTGCGCCCTCGGGGTGATGAAGTCGGCGTACGCCCGATCCGATCCGGGGCCGAAGAAGCCGACCTTGCAGCAGTTCTGGAAGGCCATCCGCACGCCGAAGTGTCGCTCCACCGCCCCACGCATGGCGTCGCTGCCGACCAGCCGGAACAGCTGTCCCCAGCTGGCCTCGTCGGGCGGCTCGCGGTCGTCGACGGCAACCTGCCCGCCGGAGCCGCGCAGCTGCTCGCCCAGCCCGCTGACCACCGACCACGCGTAGGGCAGGGAGCTCCTGATGCAGCTCAGAAAATCTTCATCCGAAATGGGACCCCGCTGGGCCTGTTCCAGCAATTCCGCGGGAACGGTGAGTGACACGCCATCCTCCTGGGCTCGGTTTCGACCTTCCCGACCGTACGGAGCGCGCCGGAAAAAGGGAATGCCCGAAACGGGTCGCGGAATGCGGGTAATTTATTGCGATATCTGAATACGTCGATATCGGGATCGTGCGGCTCAGTCGCGCGACACCTCACCGGCCGGCACGCCGACAGCCCCGTCGTGGCGCAGCGAGTAGCGCGCCTGGGTCGGGAGCATCCACCGGTCGGCCGCCCCGCCGACCGCCGGCCCGCCCACCCCGCCGACCGCGATCCCCCGGTTGAGACCGGCCCTGCGCAGCTCGTCGCGGGCCCGCTCCTGGCGGACCCGGCGCAGGTACGCGCCGGGTGTGGTGTCGAGGTGGCGGCGGAACGCGAGCCGCAGCGCGCTCGGGGAGACGCGCACCGACTCGGCGATGTCGGTGACCCCGATGTCGGTGTGCGCGCGGGAGTCGATGAAGGCCACGGCCCGCCGGACGGCGGTGGGTGTGGCGTCGGTCCGGTCGTGGGGCCGGGTCGGCTCGGCCGCGCCCGGGAAGAACGTGGCCGCCACGGCGGAGGTGAGCATCCGGGCCGCGCTGCCGGTGAGCAGCGGGTCGGCCGGGACCTCGGGGTCGGCCAGCAGCTTGTCGGTGAGCAGGTCGAGCACGGCGTTCAGGTAGCGGGCGTGGCCGGGGGCGGCGGGCCGCAGGTCCACCTCCCGCGACACGTCCAGCTCCCGCCCCGCCACGTCGGCGAGCAGCGACTGGTCGATCACGGTCAGCTGCAGGTCGACCTTGTCCCAGCGGGCGACGTAGGGCCGGTCCGGGGCGGCGATGATGAACACGTCGTCCCGGCCGGCCCGCAGCGACTCGCCCTCGGTGTCGCGCTCGAAGCGCCCGCGCCGCACGCGGCCCAGCAACAGGTAGCCGAGCGGCTGCGCGTCGTGCTGCACGCTCATGGTGTGCAGTAGCGTGGCGGTCGACAGCGGGCCGGCGTAGCGGTGCATGTGCCGCATGGTGAACCCGTCGCGGCCGCCGCTGATGCGCATGGTGTTGTCGACGTAGACGTCGCACAGGAAGGCGTGGGCCTCCTCGGGGTCGCGCGTGACGAACTCCTGCTGCCGCGCACCGGGCGCGCTGTCGGAGTGGGCAGGTCCAGCGGCCATCCGAGGGGCCTCCGGTGCCGAGGTGTCGAGGTGTCCCGAGCAGAGGCCCGTGACTACCGCGCGACGATAGACGGGCGGTCGACGGCGGTAAATCGGCCGGATCGCCTAATCCAGCCGATCGACGGGCGGGCTACCCCCGATCGCCGACGCAGGTGAAATATGTTTCGTTGCCGGGGTCACGGGGTCCCCCACCAGGCCGGCAGGAGGGACACAATCGACACGCTAAGAAAGCCGAAGGCGCTCGCTGTCAACAAAAGCCCTGGTGAAAGCAGGGCGATGTCCGGGGAGTTAGTCTCGGTTCCGACTGTTGAGAATCGAGGTACAGCGATTTGAGCGACCGGCCCAGGGAGCACGCGGCAGGACGGCGGCGTCTCGGTACACCACCGGAGGGCAGCGCGCGCTCGCTGCTGCTGACCGTGCTCGGCGAGCTGGTGGTTCCCGCCGGACAGCCCGTGTGGACGGCGTCACTGCTCTACGTGCTGGCCGGGCTGGGGGTCAGCGAGCAGACCGCCCGCCAGACCTTCAGCCGTGCCGCCGACTCGGGCTGGCTGGTCAGCGAGCGGTTCGGGCGGGAGGCCCGGTGGACCGTCACGCGGGAGGCGGTCGACATCATCGATGACATCACCCGGCGCGTGCTCACGCTGAACACGATCCCGGAGCGGTGGGACGGTGACGCGCTGATCCTGATCGTCACCATCCCGAACGACAAGCGGGCGGCGCGGAAGCGGCTGCACAGCGCGCTGGGCTGGGCCGGCTTCGGCAACCCCGCCCCCGGGCTGTGGGCCAGCCCGCACATCGACCGGGCCGAGGAGGCGCGGCAGCTCATCCAGGAGCTCGATCTGCGGGACTGCACCATCGCGTTCATCGGGAGCACCGTGGACGTCGGGCTGGCCGACAGGGCGATCGTGCGGCGGGCCTGGAATCTCGACGACGTGGCCGACCGGTACGCGAAGCTGCTGGCGAAGTTCGCCGGCCGCAAGCCCGAACCGGGCGACGATCTGCTGTTCACCCACCTCGCCCTCGTCGACGAGTGGCGGAGGTTTCCGTACATGGATCCCCAGCTGCCCAAGGACCTGCTGCCGAACTGGATCGGGCACCGCGCCGCCGACATCTTCGTCGATCTGCACAGCCGGTGGCACGGGGGCGCGTACGAACGGTGGCGGGAGGTCGTCGCGCTCACCGCGCCGGACAGCGAACGCGCTCACCGTTGACCGCCCGGTGCGTGCCGCCAACCCGCCCGGTCACCGTTCGACGAGGCCGCACGACCTGATCTCGAGCCGGCCGTCCACGACGTCGCGGGCCACCCCGAACACGCCGCGCGCGGCGGCCCGGGACTGGGCACGCAGGTAGGACCGGGCCTGCTCGGCGCCGATACCCAGCCGCCACATCACCACACCCGTCGCCTGGTGGAACACGACGGAGCCGGTGAGGAAGCTGACTATCTCGCTGCAGCCGACGGCGTCGGCACTGTCGGCGTCCGGGCCGTCCTCGACCGGTGAGCGTTCCACGGCGGTGCTCCCGTCCCAGCGGCGGTTGTGCGTGTGAGGGGGAATACCCGTGCGGTACCGCCCGGAAACGAGAACGACGCCAACCAACGGAGTCGTCTCCGCCGGTCGGCGTCGTTCGAGAGCCTCAGGTCAGGCGGCCTGCTTGGTCTCCCAGAAGATCTTGTCAATCTGCGCGATGTAGTCGAGCAGCTCCTGGCCGGTGGCCGGGTCGGTCGAGCCCTTGGTGCCGGTGGCACCGGCGGCCTTGGTGGCCTTGTTGAACAGCTCGTGCAGCTCCGGATACTTCTCGAAGTGCGGCGGCTTGAAGTAGTCCGTCCAGAGCACCCACAGGTGGTGCTTGACCAGGTCGGAGCGCTGCTCCTTGATCTCGATGGCCCGGGCGCGGAAGTCCGGGTCGTCATTGCCCTGGTACTTCTCCTGGATGGCCTTGACCGACTCGGCCTCGATCCGTGCCTGCGCCGGGTCGTAGACCCCGCACGGGAGGTCGCAGTGTGCGGTGGCCTCCAGCCCGGGCCGGAGAACGCGAGACAGCAGTCCCATGTTCACTCCTTACTTGCTTGGTGATCGTTCCGACCGGGGCGACACTACTCCGGGGCCGGAGCGTCGGCAGGCCCCGACGCGGCTGTGCGGGCGGGTCGCCCCGTGGCGCCGGCGCACGAGTGGTGACGTGGGACGGAGCGATCGGCGATGCGGTGGCGGAGGGTCGCGGTGCGGGGGCCGTCGATGTCGCCGACGCTGCGCGACGGCGACGTCGTGCTGGCCGTGCTCGGTGCGCGCCCCCGGGACGGGGACGTGGTGCTGGTCCGCTGGCCGGAGCGCCCCGGCCAGCTGTCGGTGAAGCGGGCGGTGGCGGCCGAGGGTGACCGGTGGCGGGTGCGCGGCGACAACCCGTTCGGCAGCACCGACTCGCGGCAGTTGGGGCCGGCGGAGGTGGTGGGCGTGGTGCGGCTGCGGCTGTGGCCCGCGCCGGGGCGGCTGCCGCGCACCCGGTTGCGGTGACCGCCGCGCGGGTCGGCCCTCGGCGGTCAGCCCCGGTACCGGGGCAGCAGGCCCGCCCCGGCGGCTTCGGCCAGCGTCGGGGCGTCCCGGTCCTTGGCCGACAGCACCGGCTCGATGTCCTCCGGCCAGGGCAGCCCGAGCTCAGGGTCGAGCGGGGTGACCGCCCGCTCGATGGCCGGCGCGTACGGGGTGGAGCACAGGTAGCTGGCCACCGTGTCGTCGGTCAGCGCGCAGAACGCGTGGCCCAGCCCCTCGCTGAGGTAGATCGCGCGGTAGCCGTCCGAGTCCAGCCGTACGGCCTCGTGCCTGCCGAAGGTCGGCGACCCCACCCGCACGTCCACCACCACGTCCAGCAGGGCACCGTGCGGGCAGTACACGTACTTGGCCTGCCCCGGCGGCACGTCGGCGAAGTGCACGCCGCGGATCACCCCGCGCCGGGACACGCTGTGGTTGGACTGGGCGAGGGTGATCGGCCGCCCGACCGCCGCGACGAACGCCTCCTCCTGGTAGGGCGCCACGAACAGGCCGCGGTCGTCGTCGAACCGGGACGGGGAGAACACCCAGGCCCCGGCGATGGACAGCGCTCGGCTTCGCACCCCGGTCAGCGTAGAGGCGGCCCGGCCGGCGACCGCCCGGCCCGGTGATTTCGGCCGCCCCGGCAGACAGGAGCGGCGGAAGATGTCACACTGATTGTCTACCTGACATCCGCGCCCCGTCGGCTCCCGCGCCATCCCGCGGTGAACTCGAGGCGTTGTCGGGCACCGTGGCAAGCGCGACACCCGCGACATCGGTGCACGGCCCCGCGGACGCCGAGGACGTCCGTACGTATCCCCTTGCACCGGTGACGACCCGAGGTGATTGCTGTGACCATCGTGCCCGAGCGGCTCGACACCACCGACGACCCGACCGACCTGCGGCTGAGCCGGGACGAGATTCTCACCGCGCACCACGGCGGCAAGCTGACGGTGACGCCCTCGGTGCCGCTGAGCGGCTCGCGGGACCTGTCGATCGCGTACAGCCCCGGGGTGGCCGAGGTGAGCAGGGCGATCGCCGACGACGCCAGCCTGACCCGCGAGTACACCTGGTCGGACCGGCTGGTCGCGGTGGTCAGCGACGGCACCGCCGTGCTCGGCCTCGGCGACATCGGCCCGCGCGCGGCGATGCCGGTCATGGAGGGCAAGGCCGCGCTGTTCAAGACCTTCGGCGGGCTGAACTCGATCCCGATCGTGCTGGACACCACCGACGTCGACGAGATCGTGGAGACCCTGGTGCGGCTGCGGCCGAGCTTCGGCGCGGTCAACCTGGAGGACGTCTCGGCGCCCCGCTGCTTCGAGCTGGAGCGGCGGCTGGTCGAGGCGCTGGACTGCCCGGTCATGCACGACGACCAGCACGGCACCGCGATCGTGGTGCTGGCCGCGCTGCGCGGCGCGTGCGCCACGATGACCCGCGAGCTGCCGGGGCAGAAGGTCGTCATCACCGGCGCAGGCGCGGCCGGCGTGGCCTGCGCGGAGATCCTGCTGGCCGCCGGCGTCACGGACGTCACGGTGCTCGACTCGCGCGGCATCCTGGTGCCCGGCCGGGACGGGATGAACCCGGTCAAGGCCGACCTGGCGGGACGAACCAATCCGAGGCGGCTGGCCGGCGGCGAGGCCGAGGCGCTGGCAGGGGCCGACGTCTTCATCGGGTTGTCCTGCGCGACGCTGCCCGAGGAGCTGCTGGCCACCATGGCGCCGGAGCCGATGGTGTTCGCGCTGTCCAACCCGGACCCGGAGGTGCACCCGCACATCGCGCGCCGGTACGCCCCGATCGTCGCCACCGGGCGCAGCGACTTCCCGAATCAGATCAACAACGTGCTGGCGTTCCCGGGCATCTTCCGCGGCGCGCTGGACGCCGGGGCCACCCGGATCACCTCGCGGATGAAGCTGGCTGCCGCCGACGCGATCTTCGCGGTCGCCGAGGAGGACCTGGCTCCCGACCGCATCGTGCCCAGCCCGTTCGACCCGAGGGTCGCGGCCACGGTGGCCGACGCGGTGGCGGCCGCCGCGCGGGGCTGAGGCGCTCGACGCACACCCCGACGGGCGTGCCGGGACACCGAGGGTGTCGCGGCACGCCCGTCGTGCGTCCGGGGTGCGCGGGTGACGAGGGTTCGTGCGCGGGGGATCCGAGCGCGACGGTGCCCGCGTGCCCGCGTGCCCGCGTGCCCGCGTGCCCGACAGCGTCACTCCGGTCGCGGGGGCACCGTCGGAATCGCCGTTACCAGAGGTCACGCGAACCGGGCTGGACGCGCGGCGTGACGGACGGTAACCTTCTTGCAACGGTCGACCTGCGGAAATGCTCAGCACTTCACAAGGAGTGACGTTGAGTGAGGGCCGTTGCGACATTGAGGGCGTCCCTTGCTCCTCCATCCGAGTGATTCGCCCGGATCGTCCGTGCACATCGCTCGTTACACCTCATGACAACGCCCACGAGGGCGTGAATCCGGATCGTGAGGGGGATGCCGCGTGGCCGACGTCGGAGAGTGGCTCGACCCCCGTCGGAGCGTGCAGCCGTCGGGTCGGGTCGGGTCGCCGAGCCGGATGGGTGGCGCGAGTCTGGCACCGGAGGCGCCGTCCGGCGGTAGGTCGAGCGGCTGGGTGCCCAGCCAGATCTCCGACTCCCGGCCCACCCGGCGCCCCGACGAGCGGCAGCCGGCCCGTGCCGGCGTGGAACCGACCGACGCCCCCGGTGGACCCGGCGGCCACGCCGGCCGCCCCGGCACCCCGGGTCCGGGCGGCCCGACCGCGAACCCGTTCGGCAGCTCGATCCCGGACTCGCCGGCCGCGCTGTCCGAGCTCGGCTCCGCGCAGCGCGACGACGCCGACGGCTCCGGCCTCACCGCCCTGCCGCTACCCGCCTCCCCGACGCTGATCAGCGACGCCTCCGGCCGGGTCGTGCGGGTCAACGCCGCCCTGCTGCGGATGCTCGGGCTGGACCCGCGCGCGCAGGGCGTCGAGGAGGCCGTGCTCGGCCGCCCGGTCGGCCAGGTCGTGATCGGCCCGGACGGTGACGCGCGGCTGGTACGCCCGGACGGCGCGCTGGCCCGCGTGCGGGTGGTGCGCTGGACGCTTCCCGAGCTCGGCGCCGGGTACCGGGTGCCCGCCGGGCTGCGCGCGGTGATGCTGGTCGACGCCACCGACGTGCCGCTGCCGGTGACCAGCCGGGACGACACCGAGCGGCAGCTGGCCGAGCTGCGCACGCTGGCCCGGGTCGGCAACTGGAGCTACGACCTGCGCACCGGTGGGCTGCACCGGGCACCGTCACTGGTGGAGCTCTACCGCCAGATCGGCATCGCGCCGGACGCCCAGCCCGGTGGCCCGATCGAGCTGGAGCAGGTCGCGCTGCTGTGCGCCTCGCTGCGCGACCCGGCCCGCCGGCGCGGCTCCGAGGGCCACCACGTCGAGCACCGCACCGCGGGCCCGTCCGAGCGGGTGCTCAGCTGCCGGGCCACCGTGGAGCGCAACGCCGACGGCGTGCCGGTCCGGCTGGTCGGCACCGTGCAGGACGTCACCGAGCGGCGCACCGCCGAGCAGCGGGTCACCCGGGCCACCCAGCGCTACCTCGACCTGGTGTCCATCGCGCCGGTCGGTGTCGGCGTGTTCAACCGTTCCGGCCAGCTGGTGGACGCCAACGGGGCGCTGTGCGCGCTGCTCGGCGTGCCCGGCGAGACGCTGCGCGGGGTGTCCGCGCGCAGCCTCGCGGTGGACCCGACCAGCGGCCCGACCGGCAGCGCCGACCTGGCGTTCCTGCGCCCGGTGCGGCCCGGCGCCGCGCACGGCTACCGCATCCCGCAGTTCGCGGTGCGCCGGGGCGACGGCACCTCGGTGTGGTGCGAGCTGTCGGTGACCGGATCCATCGGCGACGACGGCCGGCAGTTCTGGCTGGTGGTGTTCACCGACATCTCCGAGCGGCGTCGCGCGGCGGACGTGCTGCGCATCGCGGGCACCCACGACGAGCTCACCCGGCTGCCCAACCGGTCCTCGGTCACCGCACGGCTGGGCCGGCTGCTGGCCGCGCCGGACCGGCACAAGCTGGCCGTGCTGTGCTGCGACCTGGACGACTTCAAGCGGGTCAACACCGCACTCGGGCACGCCGCCGGCGACCAGGTGCTGATCACCCTCGCCGCGCGCCTGCAGCGCGAGCTGCCCATCGGCTGCTCGCCGGCCCGGCTGTCCGGCGACGAGTTCGTGGTGGTCTGCGACGACCTGGCCACGGTGGGCGGGGTGACCAGGCTGGCCGAGACGGTGGCCGCGCTGCTGCGCGAGCCGGTGTCGGTGGACGGCCAGTCGGTGCGGGTGTCCGCAGCGATCGGGGTGGCGACCCCCGGTGACATCATCGACGGTGGCGCGCTGGGTGGATCCAGCGGCGCCGAGGACCTGCTGCGGTTCGCCGACGCCGCCATGTACGAGGCCAAGGGCAACGGGGCCGGCCAGCTCGGCTTCGTCACCGCCGACACCGCGAGCAGCGCCAACCAGCAGCTGCGGCTGGAGGACGAGCTGCGCGAGGCGATCGCGGGCGACCAGCTGGTGCTGCACTACCAGCCGGTGGTCGACGTCGACGGCGCGGTGCGCTCCGCCGAGGCGCTGATCCGCTGGCCGCACCCGGAGCGGGGCATGCTGTTCCCTGGGGCGTTCATCCCGGTGGCCGAGCGCGGCGGGCTGCTGCGTGAGCTGGACCGGTGGGTGCTGCGCACGGCGACCAAGGAGGCTGCGGCCTGGCCCGCGCACAACCGGCGGCCGGTGGGTGTGGCGGTGAACCTGGCCGGCCTGCTGCCCGACGACGTCGACTTCCTGCCCCTGGTGCGCTCGGCGCTGGCCGAGAGCGGGCTGCCCGGCGACCGGCTGGTGCTGGAGCTGGTGGAGACCAGCCTGGTGTCGCTGCCCACGGAGTCGCTGGCCACCATGAGCGAGCTGGCCGACCAGGGCGTCCGGTTCGCCGTCGACGACTTCGGCACCGGGTACTCCTCGCTGTCCCGGATCAAGGAGCTGCCGGCCCAGATCGTCAAGGTGGACCGCACGTTCGTCAGCGGCATCAGCACCGACCCCGCCGACTTCGCCGTGGCCAGGGCCGTGGTGCAGATGGCGTCGGCGATGGGCCGGTACTGCGTCGCGGAGGGCATCGAGACCCCCGAGCAGTTCCACGCGCTGCGCGAGCTCGGCGTGGACGCCTACCAGGGCTGGCTGTTCGCCAAGGCGATGGACCCGCGCGACTTCCGGGTGCTGCTGGCCGGCTCGCCGATGCCGGTGCCCTCGGGCACGCCCGTCACCCCGCCGGACGCGCTCGCCACCCAGGCACTGCCCAGCGGCGCGCGGCTGGACGCGGCCGTGCTGGCCGGCACCGGCCCGGCCGGCGCCGACGTGGCCGGCACCGACCTCGCCGGGCCGGCACCGGCGGGTCCGGCACCGGCCGTCACCCCGCCGGCCGGGTTCGGGCTCGGCGGCAGCCTGTTCGGCGTCGGTCTGCACCTCCCGCCGGCCGGCGGGCCGGACACCGCACCCCTGCCCACCGGCGACCCGGCCACCGGCGGCCAGCCGGGCCGACCCGCCGGCGACGGCTCCCCGGTGGAGCACCTGCTGGACGGCGGCGCCGAGCCCGACGGGCTGGACGTACCGCCCTCCGACCGGGTCTGACCGCACCCCGGAGCGGACCGGACCCGGTGCCCGGGGGCGACCCGCTTCGTGGTCGCCCCGCTGACCTGATCGGGTTAGCCTGTGGCATCGCGGCGGCCGGCGAGGAGCTGCCGGGTGACGACGGGGGACGCCCGGATGATCGAGTTCCGGGAAGTGACCAAGCGCTTTCCCGACGGCACGGTCGCGGTGGATCATCTCGACCTGGTGGCCGCGTCCGGCGAGATCACCGTGTTCGTGGGGCCCTCCGGCTGCGGCAAGACCACCTCGCTACGGATGATCAATCGCATGATCGAGCCGAGCGGCGGCACGATCCTGGTGGGCGGCCAGGACGTGATGTCCGGCGACCCGGCCGAGCTGCGCAGGGGCATCGGCTACGTCATCCAGCAGGCCGGCCTCTTCCCGCACCGCACGATCCTGGACAACGTGGCCACCGTTCCGCTCCTGCTGGGCTGGAACAAGGCCACCGCGCGGGAGCGCGCCGCCGAGCTGATGGAGCTGGTCGGGCTGGCCCCGGAGATGGCCAAGCGGTACCCGTCGCAGCTCTCCGGCGGGCAGCAGCAGCGGGTCGGGGTGGCTCGCGCGCTGGCCGCCGACCCGCCGGTGCTGCTGATGGACGAGCCGTTCAGCGCGGTCGACCCGGTGGTCCGGGAGAGCCTGCAGGACGAGCTGCTGCGGCTGCAGTCCGAGCTGGGCAAGACGATCGTGTTCGTCACCCACGACATCGACGAGGCGATCAAGCTCGGCGACCGGGTGGCCGTGTTCCGGGTGGGCGGCACGCTGGCCCAGTTCGACGCGCCCGGCGAGCTGCTGACCCGTCCGGCCGACGGGTTCGTGGACAACTTCGTCGGCCGCGACCGGGGCTACCGGGGCCTGGGCTTCCGCTCCGGCGACGGCCTGACCATCGGCGAGCTGCGCACCGTCCGGGTGGGCGAGCGGACGCCGTCCGGGGGCTGGGCGCTGGTGGTCGACGAGGCGCGCCGACCGCTGGGCTGGGTCGACGGTGCCCGGTTCGCCGGCACGGTCGCCGCCGCGGCCGACGTGCAGCCCGGCGGATCCCTGTACGACACCGAGGCGGACTCGCTGCGCGGGGCGCTGGACGCGGCGCTGAGCTCGCCGTCCGGGCTGGGCGTCGCGGTCGACGGCTCCGGTGCGGTGGTCGGCTCGGTGACCGCCGACGACGTGCTGCTGAGGCTGGCCGCCGCCCGGGCGGACGACGCGGCGTGACGCCGGCGGTGACTCCGGCGGCCGGCGGGTCCCGGTGGTGACCCCGTGATCTGGAACTGGATCCCGCGCAACTCCGACCTGATCCTCGGCGCGCTGGCCGCGCACGTGGTCCTGGCGTTCATCCCGGTGGTCATCGGGCTGGTGCTGGCGGTGCCGTTGGGCTGGCTGGCCAACCGGTCCCGGGCGGCCAGGGCGGTGCTCATCCCGGCGGCCGGGGTGCTCTACACGGTGCCCTCGCTGGTGCTGTTCATCGTGCTGCCGGTCATCCTGGGCACCAAGATCCTCAACCCGCTCAACGTCGTGGTCGCGCTGACCGTCTACACGGTGGCGCTGCTGGTCCGGTCGGTGGCCGACGCGCTGGCCGCGGTGCCGTCCATGGTGGTCGCCGCGGCCACCGCGATGGGCTTCAAACCGACCCGGCGCTTCGTCGAGGTGGAGTTCCCGCTGGCCGTCCCGGTGCTCATCGCGGGGCTGCGGGTGGCCACCGTGTCGAACATCAGCCTGGTC
Source organism: Pseudonocardia sp. (assembly GCA_036497465.1). Taxonomy (GTDB): domain Bacteria; phylum Actinomycetota; class Actinomycetes; order Mycobacteriales; family Pseudonocardiaceae; genus Pseudonocardia. The sequence goes on from DASXJJ010000036.1 coordinate 17,032, forward strand.
AGCGTGGGCGCCCTGATCGGCATCGGTGGCCTGGGACAGCTGTTCACCCAGGGCTTCAACAACAACTTCCCGACCGAGATCGTGGTGGGCATCGTGCTGTCGATGGCGCTGGCGCTGCTGGCCGACGCGCTGCTGCTCGGGCTCGGGCGGGTGGCCACCCCCTGGTCGCGGGCCGGGGCGACGGGGAGGACGGCATGACCCTCATCTCGTGGTTCACCGATCCGGCGCACTGGTCGGGGCCGGGCGGGGTGCCGACCCGGGTGCTGGAGCACCTCTACTACAGCGGCCTGGCGCTGCTGATCGGCGTGCTGATCGCGGTGCCGGTCGGCGCGCTGGTCGGGCACACCGGGCGCGGCGGCTTCCTGGTGGTCGGCCTGGCCAACGGGCTGCGCTCGCTGCCGGACCTCGGGCTGCTCATCCTGATGGTGCTGCTGATCGGTATCCACCTGGTGTCGGTCGAGGTGGCGCTGCTGGTGCTGGCGGTGCCGCCGCTGCTGGCCGGTACCTACGCAGGGGTGCGCAACGTCGACCCCTCGGTGGTGGACGCCGCGCGGGGCGTGGGGATGCGGGAGCGGGACGTGCTGCTGCGCGTGGAGCTGCCGAACGCCCTGCCGCTGGTGCTGGGCGGGCTGCGGTCGGCCGCGCTGCAGGTGGTCGCGACGACCGCGATCGCCGCCTACGTCAGCTACGGTGGCCTCGGCCGCTACCTGATCGACGGGCAGAGCCAGCACGACTACACGCAGATGGCCGCGGGTGCCGTGCTGATCGCGGTGCTCGCCCTGGTGGTGGAGGGCGTCCTGGCCGCGGTGCAGCGGTCGGTCGTCTCGCCGGGCCTGCGCGACGCGAGCAGCCGGGCTCGGCCACCCGCCGAGCCGGGGTCCCCCTCGTCCACGACGTCCCATCAACCAGCCCCCGAGATGGCCGGAGTGCACCCATGAGAGCAACCAGGCGTGGCCTGATCACGATGGCCGCCGTGCTGGGCGTCCTGTCCCTGAGTGCCTGCGGCGGCGGGGGCGGGGGGCCGCTGGACAGCGGGCCGGCCGCCGGCCCGGCCGCGCCCGGCGACACGATCAAGATCGGCTCCGCGAACTTCTCCGAGAGCACCCTGCTGGCCACCATCTACGCCCAGGCGCTGCAGGCCAAGGGGGTGAAGGTCGACCAGACACCGCCGCTGGGCAGCCGGGAGACCTACATCCCCGCGCTCAAGGACGGCTCGATCGACCTGATCCCGGAGTACTCCGGCACGCTGCTGCAGTACGTGGACAAGAACGCCGCGCAGACCGCCCCGGACGAGGTGTACGCGGCGCTCCAGAAGGCGGTGCCGGCCCCGCTGGCCGTGCTGGACAAGTCGGCCGCCGAGGACAAGGACGCCGTGGTGGTGCGCAAGGAGGTGGCGCAGCGGTACAGCGCGGCCTCCATCGCCGACCTCGCGCCGCACTGCGGCGAGCTGGCCTTCGGCGGGCCGCCGGAGTTCCAGACCCGGCCGGACGGCATCCCGGGCATCCAGCAGCGCTACAACTGCGCGTTCAAGTCCTACACCTCGCTGGACGCCGGCGGACCGCTGACCCTGCGGGCGCTCAAGGACGACCAGGTCCAGGCCGCCGACGTGTTCACCACCGACCCGGCGATCGAGGAGAACGGCTACGTCGCGCTGGCCGACCCCAAGAACAACTTCGCCGCGCAGAACGTGCTGCCGCTGATCAACTCGGCGAAGGCGAACGACCAGGTCAAGCAGGTCCTGAACGCGGTGTCGGCCAAGCTGACCACGGAGGCCCTGATCGACCTCAACCGCAAGCTCGCCGCTCCGGACAAGCCGAACCCGAGCACCGTGGCCAAGGACTGGCTGGCCCAGAACGGCCTCGCCTGAGCCACGCGCGCGACGGGGGAGGATGCTGATCCTCATGCGGCTCGAGGTGGACGTGGTGCGGGCGACGGCGGCCGAGGTCCGGGCCCGGGCGCTCCGCGGGCCGGCCGAGGCGGGCACGCTGGTCACGGTCGTCGACCGGATCTCGCCGGCGACCGAGGCCGGGCTGTTCGACGCGCTCGACCGGGCGCTGGGCTTCCCGGACTGGTTCGGCCGGAACTGGGACGCGCTGGACGAGTGCTTCGCGGACTACTTCGTGCTCGAGGACGGCGGGCTGGGCAGCGCGTACGGCGGCCGGGACGGGATCGACGCGCGGCGGGTGGTGCTGGTGTTCCAGGACGGCGCAGCGCTGCTCGCGAACGGCGGCGGGCTGGCCCGGGGGCTCGCGGACACCCTGCGGCACACGCTGAGCAGCAACGCCGGCCAGCGCGCGGCGGACCTGCGCGCGGTGTTCCGGCTGGCCCCGGACGAGCCCGAGCACACCGCCGAACGGCTGCGCGCGCTGCTCGGTGTGGGCAGCGACGGCGACCTGGGTGGCGACGGCGACCTGGGCGGCGACGGCGACCTGGGCGGCGACGGCGACGTGGACCCCGGCGTGGACGGCGGCCCGGCCCCGGAGGAATAGCGGCGCCGGGGCGGCGGTTGGCGCCGACATGAGAGCGATCGGAGTGACCGGGTACGGCGGGCCCCGACGAGCTGCGCGAGGTGGAGGTACCCGAGCCGGTGGCCGGCCCCGGCGAGGTCCGGGTCCGGGTGCACGCCGCGGCGGTCAACCCCACCGACACGCTGCTCGTCGCCGGGGTGCACGCCGCCCGGATGCGCGACGTGTCGCCGCCCTACATCCCCGGGACGGACGCCGCGGGCGTCGTCGACCAGCTCGGGGCGGACGCGGACGGCCGGCTCGCGGTCGGCCAGCGGGTGGTCGCGCTGGTGGTGCCGGTCGGCCCCCGCGATGGGGCCTACGCCGACCAGGTCGTGGTGCCCGCCGCGTCCGTGGTGGCCGCCCCGGACGGCGTGGACGACCCGGCCGCGGCGACCCTGCTGATGAACGCGCTGACCGCCCGGCTCGCCCTGGACGCGCTGGCGCTCGCCCCGGGGCAGCCGCTCGCGGTCACCGGGGCGGCCGGCGCGTTCGGCGGCTACGCCGTGCAGCTGGGCAGGGCCGACGGCCTGCGGGTGCTCGCCGACGCGGCGCCGAGGGACGAGGCGCTGGTCCGCGAGCTGGGCGCGCACGACGTGGTGGCCCGGGTGAGGGCGTGGCGGAGCGGATCCGTGCGCTGCTGCCGGGCGGGGTCCAGGGGCTCGCCGACGGCGCGGTGCTGGACGGGCGCGTGCTGCCGGCAAAGGACGCGGGCCGCGCCCACCGGTTGCTGGCCGCCGGCGGGGTGCGCGGCCGGCTGGTGCTCGACTTCACCGGGTGACCGGGCCGGGGCCGGCCCCCACCCGGGCACCGGGGGCCGCCCGGCCGTCCGTACGATCGCCCGGGTGACCAGCTCCTCCGGTCCGCAGCGGCCCGTGATCCTGCCCTGGCGCCGCCTGGTGGCGTACCTGTGCCTCGCCCTGGCGGCGCTGGTGGTCGCCGGTTGCGCCCCGGCACCGATCCCGAAGGCCCCGCCGGCGGCGGCGCCCGGCTCGCAGCCGCGCGCGGTGCCGAAGCCGACCAACTGCACCCAGTCGCTGACCGACCCGGGTAGCGCGCAGCAGGGCCTCGACGCGGCCAAGCCCGGTGACCGGCTGTGCATCTTCGGCACCTACGTCCAGGACGCCCAGCTGCGGATGGGGACCTCGGGCACGGCCGCCCAGCCGATCACCCTGATCTCCGACGGGTCGACGCTGGCCGGCATCCGGGTCGACGCGAACAACGTGGTGGTGGAGGGTTTCAACACCAACGGCGGCCGGGGCATCAAGGCCCGGGGCGCGAACATCACCATCCGCAACAACGACGTCCGGGGCGCCGCCGACGACGGCATCCGCTGCGAGCCGTGCACGAACGTCACGATCCAGGACAACCTGGTCAAGGGCGCCGACGGCACCGGGATACTGGTGTCCAGCAACGGCGGCACGGTGAGCAGGAACGACGTCAGCGGATCGGTGCGCAAGGAAGCCACCGACGCCGACGGGGTCCGGTTCTTCGGGACGAAACTGAAGATCGAGAACAACTACGTGCACGACATCAGCCAGAAGGGCTACCCGGCGGGTACCGAGCCGCACACCGACTGCTTCCAGACCTACGACAGCGACGCGCCGACCACGTGGGGTGTCGTGGTGTCGAACAACAGGTGTATCAACGTCGACGCCCAGTGCCTGATCGCCAGCGGCACCGACCGGCACAACGCCGGGGTCCCGGCCGGGCAGATCGCCATCCAGTTCCTGAACAACGAGTGCAAGAGCGGGGCCGTCCAGGGCGTCTACCTGGAGGGATACCCGAACGTCGTGATCAGGGGCAACCACTTCGAGTCGAACTACGACTCCGCCGTGCTGATAGCCGAGGCCGCGACCAACGTCAAGATCAACGACAACGTACTGGTCGGCCAGGGGATGGACCCCTACCAGATCGACGCCACCTCGAGGCCCGGTTTCGACGAATCCAACAACATCGCAAAGTAGTGCCCCGGGACCGGTAGCCTCGGGGAAATGACCGAGCTGCACTGGGCAGGGGCAGGCGAGCTCGTCCGCCTGATCCGCGACGGCGACATCTCCGCCCGTGAGGTTGTCGAGGCACACCTGCGGCGGGTCGAGGAACTCAACCCCGCGGTGAACGCCGTGGTCACCCTGGTGGCCGACCGGGCGATGGAGGAGGCCGAGCGGGCCGACCAGCTCTGGGCCGCCCGCGCCGAGCTGGGGCCGCTGCACGGCCTGCCGATCGCGCACAAGGACACCCACGAGACGGCCGGCATCCGCACCACCTACGGCTCGCCGCTGTTCGAGGACAACGTCCCGGACACCGATGAGCTGGTGGTGCAGCGGCTGCGCGGCGCCGGCGCGATCACCATCGGCAAGACCAACGTGCCGGTGTTCGCCGCCGGCAGCCACACGGTGAACCCGCTGTTCGGGGCCACCCGCAACCCCTACGACCTGCGCCGCTCGGCGGGTGGCAGCAGCGGTGGGGCGGCGGCCGCGCTGGCCACCGGCATGCACCCGCTGGCCGACGGCAGCGACCTCGGCGGCTCGTTGCGCAACCCGGCGTCGTTCAACAACGTGGTGGGCCTGCGGCCCTCGCCCGGTCGGGTGCCCAGCTGGCCCGACCCGCTGCCGTGGTCCCCGCTGGCCGTGCAGGGGCCGATGGCCCGCACGGTGGCCGACGTGGCGCTGGGGTTGTCCGTGCTGGCCGGTCCGGACCCCCGGGCGCCCGCCGCGCTGGACCGCCCCGGCTCGGACGTGGCGGGCACGCTGACCGCCGACCTGACCGGCCTGCGGGTGGGCTGGGCTCCCGACCTGGGCGGGCGGGTCGCCGTCGACCCCCGGGTCAGCGCTGCGCTGGAGCCCGCCGCCTCGGTGTTCGCCGAGCTGGGGTGCGAGGTGGAGCCCGCCTGCCCCGACCTGGCCGACGCCGACGAGGTGTTCCGCGTCCTCCGTGCCTGGCGGTTCCAGCTGGTGTTCGGCGACATGGCGGCCGAGTACCCGGACGGCTTCAGCAAGCCGATGCTGGACAACATCGAGCAGGGCCGTGCGCTCAGCGGCGCCGACGTGGCCAGGGCGGAGACCGCGCACACCGCGCTGTACCATCGGGTGCGGGAGTTCTTCGCGCACTACGACCTGCTGCTCGCCCCGGTGAGCCAGGTACCGCCGTTCCCGGTGGACTGGGACTACCCGACCGAGGTCGACGGCCAGCCGATGAGCGACTACCTGGGTTGGATGGCCTCCGCGTACCTGATCTCCGCCACGGGGTGCCCCGCGCTGTCCGTGCCCGGTGGGTTCACCGACGGCGGGCTCCCGGTCGGGCTGCAGGTGATCGGCCCGCACCAGGCCGACCTCGCGGTGCTGCGCGCGGGGCAGGCGTTCGAGCAGGCCACCCGCCACGGCGAGCGCCGCCCGGAGCTGCTCGCCGCCCGGTAGCCGTCGCCTCGCTCCTGCTCAGAAGTACGTGTGGACCAGGTCGACGATCGGCGGGTCCGGCTCGTCCGCGTCCGGCTGCCGGGCCAGCACCGGGATGACCCGCCACTTGTCGAACGCGGTGCACGGGTGCGACAGGCCCAGCCGCACCACCTCGCCGACGCGTAGCGGGGCGTCCGGGTCCAGCCGGAGGAAGGCGTGCTGGTCGGCCAGCGCGGTGACCTCGCCGGTCAGCGGGCGCGTCGGGCCGCCCAGACTCGGGGCCGCTAGCTGCGGTTCCGGCAGCCCCTCGTCGAACGGGACGTCCCGCTTGCCGGCGTCCAGCAGGGCGAGCCCGGGTTCGGGCCGGGACAGCACGCGGGCCCACACGTGCATCGCCGAGCGCAGCGGCTCGTCGCGACCCGCGGCGACGAACGGCGAGATGCCCCGGTAGAAGCCGTCGTCGTGCACCAGGTAGGCGCCGGACCGCAGCAGGACCGAGGTCGCCGGCCCGGCCAGCGGGCCGAGCAGCTCGGCGACGTCGTCGAAGTAGGCGCTGCCGCCGGCGCTGAGCACCATCTCACCGGCCGGGTAGGTACCGCCGGCGCGCAGCGCCCGGTGCAGCTCGGCCAGCTCACCCAGGTAGCGGCGCACCTCGGCGAGCGCGGCGGGGGAGCGGTCGTGCGCCATCGCGCCCTCGTAGCCGGCGACGCCGCCGAGCCGCAGGTGGGCGCTCGCGGCGACGACCTCGGCCACCGTCCGCGCGGAGTCGACGTCCCGGGCACCGGTGCGGGCACCCGGGGCGCCCAGCTCGACCAGCACGGTCAGCGGGCGGGGAGGCGGCTCGGGGCCGAGCGCGGCGTGCAGGGCGGCGACCGCGTCCGGCGAGTCGACCCAGCTGTGCACGGTGAGCCCGGGATCGGCGGCCAGCGCGCCGGCCAGCTCGCGGACCGCTCCCGGGTCGACGAGCTCGTTGGCCAGCTGGATGCGCGGGACGCCCGCCCGCACCGCGACCCGCAGCTGCGCCGGGTTGGCCACCGTGATGCCCCACGCCCCGGCCCGCAGCTGGCGGTGCCACAGTGCCGGCGCCATCGTCGTCTTGCCGTGCGGCGCCAGCCCGAGCCCGCGCTCGGCGCACCAGCGGGCCATCCGGTCCAGGTTGCCGGCCAGCGCGGTGTCATCCAGCGTGAGCAGCGGTGTGTGGCACCCGGACAGCCTGGGCCCGGTGGCGAGGAAGCCGGCGACGGTGCGCCCCTCGGTGGCGGCCGGCAGCGACTTCTCCAGCCCGGTGAGCCGCTCGTCGGCGACCCGGCCGCCGGTGTCGGAGCGGTGCATCCCACATCCTTCCCGTTCGGGCGGCCGGTGCGGACGGTCCGGCGGGTGCGGTGGCCATCATGTCAGCCGGTGACCTGTTGATCACCGAACGGCGGCACCGGCGGCCGTCCCGCCACCGCGGTCGTCGCCCGCGGTGAGTCGATTGACCGTCAGGACCGTGTCGTTCGCTCATTGGGACCAGTCCGGCGACTACCCTCCGCGACAGTAGTCGATCTGAGATCAGGGAGATGTCTGCTCATGGCGAGCATCGAGGAGGTGCGATCCGGGATCGCACTGGCCACGCAGAAGGCGTCGGAGAGCCTCGGGGCGCTGCAACAGGCGCAGTCGCACCTGGAGGAGGCGCAGGCCTCGCTGGCCAGGGTCACCGAGGGCACCGCCCAGTCGGACGCGCAGAACGCGAACGCCCAGCTGCAGCACGCCGCGCAGAGCGTCAACGAGGTCCAGCAGCTCGTCCACTCGGCGATCAGCTCCGCCGAGGGCGTCTCCCAGCGGTTGTAGGCGGGTCGCTGTGTCCGACTCGCTGGGTGAGATCCGTGCCGCGCTGGCGGAGGTGTCCGAGCGGCTGCAGACGGCGTACGGCTGCGTCCGGTCCGCCGAACGGGGTATCGCCGAAGCCGCCGCGTTGCTCACCGAGCTGGACCAGCTGCATCATGAACGACTGGTCCCGACCGAGCTGGAACGGGCCGACGAGGAGCTGACGCGGAGTCTGGGGTTGATCAGCGGTGGAGCCGACTCGGTTGCGGCGCTCGACGCCCGTCTCTGAGCCGTCGCCGCCCGGCCCGATGGGCGCGGGCCGGTGAACCGCAGGCAGGAGCGGCGCGACCGGATCGCCGGGATGTTCACCGACTTCCGTCGCGCGGTGGGCGGGGCTCGCGGCGCGGCCGCGGCACTGCGGGAGAACGCGGTGCTGGAGCACACCCGGACGATGCTGGAGATGTGGCTGCGCGCCGAGGGCCTCGACGCGCTGGCCGCCGACCCGTCGATGGCGGCCGCGCTGGCCAACCCCCGGCTGGCCCCGGCGGTGGATCGGGTGCGTGCCGACCAGCGGGCGGTGCTCGGCGACTGGACCGCGCGGGAGCCGGCGCGGCTGGAGCGGCTGGTGGCCGACGCGGCACCCGGCCCGGCCGGGGAGCCCCCCGAGTCGTGGCTGGGCGAGCAGGGCAAGGTCGACGGCGGGGGACCGGTTCCCGAGCTGTGGCGCATCGGTACCGCGGTGATCGACGGCGCGCCCCAGCACCGGCCCTTCCCGGTGGCCGTGCCGCTGCTGGACGAGTCGCACCTGGAGATCCGGTCCGCCCCGCGCACCCGCGCCGCCGCCGAGGCGCTGGTCGAGGCGCTGCTGCTGCGGGTGGTGAGCTACTTCCGTCCCGGGCTGGTGTCGCTGCACGTGTGGGACACCGGCCAGCTCACCGGCGCCGTGCCGGGGCTGTACCCGCTGACCCGCAACGGCCTGCTCACCGTGCACGACCCCAGCCGGCTGGACGAGCTGCTCGAGCAGCTGTCCGACCACATCCGCCGGGTGCACACCCGGGTGCTGGTCGACGGCCACCCGTCGCTGCGCGCGCTGGCCGGCAGCACCGGGAACCGCACCGAGCCGTGGCAGATCGCGGTGCTGGTCGGCGGCCACCAGGAGCTGCGCGACGAGGATCGCCGCGCGTTGCAGCGGGTCGCCCGCAACGGCCTGGCCTGCGGCATCCAGCTGGTGCTGGTGGACGTGCCGGTGACGATCAGCGCGCCGCTGGAGACGGTGACGCTGCACGAGCCGACCGGCCCCGCCGACCCGGTGACGGCGTCCTGCTCGATGGCCGGGCCGTACGCCTCGGTCACCCTCGACCCGCCGCTGGCCAGGGAGGACGTGACCTCGGCCTGCCACGCCATCTCCGACGAGCTGGAGCAGCTGCGCGCCCGGGTCGGCTCGTTCGACGACCTGCTGCCGGGGGAGCAGCGCTGGTCGGCCAACTCCACCGCCGGGGTCCGGGTGCCGGTCGGGTTCCGCGACGGCCTGCCGGTGGAGCTGGCGCTGTGCGACGCCTCGCCGCACGCGCTGATCGGCGGGCCGAGCGGCTCCGGCAAGACCAACTTCCTGCTGTCCATGATCGGTTCGATGGCCGCCCGGTACTCGCCGGCCGAGCTGGAGCTCTACCTGCTGGACTTCAAGGAGGGCGTGTCGTTCGCCCAGTTCACCCCGGGCCGGCGCGACCCGTCCTGGCTGCCGCACGCCCGGCTGGTCGGCGTGAACATCAACACCGACCGGGAGTTCGGGCTGGCACTGCTGCGGTTCCTCTCCGACGAGATGCGCCGGCGGGCCGAGGCGGCCAAGGCGCACGAGGTCAGCAAGCTGGAGGAGCTGCGCGCCGCCGACCCGGACGGGCGGTGGCCCCGGCTGGTCGCGGTGATCGACGAGTTCCAGTACCTGTTCGCCGAGCGGGACGCGGTGACCAGGGAGGCGGTGACCCTGCTGGAGGACGTCGCCCGGCGCGGCCGCTCCCAGGGCATCCACCTGGTGCTCTCCAGCCAGGACGTGTCCGGCATCGAGGCGTTCTGGGGCCGCCCGGCCATCTTCGAGCAGTTCGTGCTGCGGGTCGCGCTGCCGCGCGCGCGGCGGGTGCTCTCCGAGCTCAACGACGAGGCGCTGACCCTGCCGCGCTGGTACGCGGTGCTCAACCACGAGTCCGGGATCCGGCACGGCAACGAGGTGGTGCGGGTGCCGGACGCCACCGCCAAGGGCACCCTCGACGCGCTGCAGACCCAGCTGTGGGAGCAACGCCCGCGTGACCTGGCCGAACCGCGGCTGTTCGACGCCGGCCGCTCTCCCCGGCTGGCCGAGCTGGTCCGCGCGCCCGTGCGCCGCTCGGCGGTCGGCCCCACCGCGGTGCTCGGCCAGCTGATGGACGTCGACGGCCGGCCCTCGGTCACCGCCCTCGGCCCCACCCCGGGCCGGAACCTCGCGGTGATGTCCTCCTCGGTGGACGACGCGGCCGCGGTGCTCGGCGCGGCGGTGCTCTCGCTGGCCGCCCAGCACGAGCCCGGGACGGCCCGGTTCACCCTGGTCGGCCTGGTGCCTGAGGCCACGGCGCCGGTGGCCGGGCTGGCCGGTCGGCTCGCGGCGGGCGGCCACCTGGTCGAGCGGCTCGGGCTGGACGCGTTCGGCGCGCTGATCGGTGACCGCGCCGCCGACGTCGCCGCGCGGCTGACCGGCGGCGCGGCCCGGGACGTGCCGGAGTACCTGCTCCTCTACGGCGTGGACGGGGCCAGCGGCGTGCTGGAGCAGAAGAACCCGGACACGTTCCGCTCCGGCACCGACAGCCTGCGCAGCGTGCTGCGCGGCGGCCCGGAGACCGGTCTGCACGTGCTCGGCTGGTGGCGCAGCGTGCAGCGGCTGCGCTCCGTGCTGAGCATGGGTGCCGGGGTGGACGACCTGGGCTGCTGGGTGGCGTTCGACGTGCAGGGCTCGGAGCTCGGGCCGCTGGCGCCCGGCCTGGTCACCTGGTCGCCCCGGCCCGCCCGTGGCCTGGTGTTCGACCGCTACACCCAACAGCGCCCGGAGGTGCTCATCGTCCCGGACATCACCGACGGCCCCGACGGAACCGCCGGCCCCGACGGCCCCGGTCCCGCCGGGTCTGCCGGAGACCGGCCGGAGGCGGGCCGGTGAACGGGTCGGGCGCGACCCCCGGCGCCGCGCGGCGCTACCGGGAGACGATCGGCACGATCACCGAGTCGATGACCCGGCTGCGGGCCGAGGACGGCGAGCGCGCGAAGGAGCTTGCCGAGCGGCTGGTCGAGCTGCGCGAGGAGATGGAGCGGGCTGTCGAGCAGGAGGCGCTGACCGTCCTCGGCACCGCGCTGCAGTGGGACTCGGCGCTCGACCTGCTCTGGCACGAGCAGTGGATGACGCTGAGCCCGATACCGCGGCCGGACCCCGCCACCTCGCCGAAGGACCTGGAGTACCTCGAAGCGGTCGTGGCGCAGCGGTACGAGGCGCTGGGCGAGGCGATCCGCCGGCGCGCCCTGCTCGGGCGCCGCTGACCGGTCAGTCCGGCTCGTCGCCCTCGTCGTCGGAGTCGTCCCGGGCCAGGTAGGTCGCCAGCCGGTCGACCGCCACCTCGAAGTCCGGGTTCAGGTCCACGAAGGCGCGCAGCCGGTCGGTCAACCAGTCCACGCTGACCTGCTCGCCGCTTCGGCGCTCCTCGAGTTCCTCGATGCCTCGGTCGGTGAAGTACACGGCGCGACTCTAATGGCCGCGGTGTGCGGCATTGCGGGGCACATCCCTGCGCCGGATGGCGGGCCTGCCGCTGTCGCGGTGATCCGGCCAGGACGTAGGCTTGTCGACTATGCGCGGAACGGTCCGAGGGTGTGTCGAGCCCGCGCGGCCGAGCCCAGCCCGCGTCCCTCCCGGCGGCCCGCCACATGCCTGACCCCACCTCGGCGCCCGGACCACCTCCGGGTGACCACCCCCCGTCACGCGCCCGTCCGGGGCCGCCGCCGCACCGGCCGGCGCCGCCGCCGGGACGTCCGGTGCCGCCCGATGCCCGTCCGCGGGGCGGTGAGCCGCCCGCGCCCGGCCGGCCACCCCGCCTCTCGGGCGCCGACCGTCCACGAGGGCGACCGGCGCGCCGCGTCGCGCCGCCCGGCGGCACCCCGGTTCCGGCGACGCCCTCGCTGGGCATCCCGGCCACCGGCTGGCCGCCGCCTCGGCACCCAGGTGGCCCGCCCCCGGGGAACCCGAGGTGGCCCGCGCACCCTGGCCCGTCCGCGCCCCCCGGTCCGGCGGGGGGCTCCGGTCCGCCAGGAAGTTCCGGTCCGGCGGGGGGCTCCGGCCCGCCCGCGAATCCGGCGGGCCTTCGGCCGTCGACCCGCCCCGCGCCCGCGCCGGAGTCCGATCGGCCCGGGTGGCAGCCGCCCGACGCGCCGTCACTGGACGCCGATCGGCCCGGGTGGCAGCCGGCGGACGCGCCGCCACTGGACGAGACCGACCCCCAGGGGGCCGCGCAGCCGGCCTCGTGGCTCCCGTCCGAGATCGAGGGGCGCGGCGGCAACGGCTCCGCCGGCGCGCCGGGTCGGCCCCGCACACGGCTCGTGCGCCAGCCGCGGCCCAGGCCGTCGGGACCGAAGTGGCTCGACAGCCGGGTGGGATCGGTGCTGGGGGTGCTGAGCCTGCTGGTCGTGGCCCTGGTGCCGGGTGCGGCGATGGCAGCGGGCTCGATCACCGTCGCGGCCGGGGCCTACTGCACCTTCGGCTCGTTCTGCCTGTACTCCGGCCCGAACTTCGACGGCCAGAAGGTGGAGTACACCGCCGACCAGCTGTTCTGCCAGGACGAACGGCCGGCGCTGGACGTGCGGACGGTGCTGCCCGAGGGGGCCCGCTCGGTGGTCAACAACACCCGCACGGCCGATCCGGGGCTGGGCCTCAAGATCTACAGCGCACCGTCCAACCTGGTGCTCACCACGGTCAGCCCGGGCGGCGAGGTCAGCGAGCTGGACAACCGCACCGCGCGGTCCATGCAGCTGCTCTGCGCCTACCCGCGTTCCCACTGACCGGCGGCTCCCGCCGCCGCTTCGGGCGGTACGACCGCGAACAGCGCGACGGATCCGCCCGAAACGGCGATCACCCCTGGCGTACGGCCCCGGGGACGACGTGCGGCCCCGGGGCCGGCGGTACGGGCGGCCGGTTACGCCTCCTCGCCCAGCGCGTTCTTGATCAGCTCGGCCTGCTCGACCTCGTGCACCTTGCCGGAACCCGCGGCGGGGGCGGCCATCCGCCGGCGGGAGATCCGCTGGACCGCGCCCAGGTGGTCGGGCAGCTGCTCGGGCAGCGCGAGTCCCAGGAACGGCCAGGCGCCCTGGTTGGCCGGCTCCTCCTGCACCCACCGGATGTCGCCGGCGGCGTTCGGGTAGCGGTCCAGCGCAGCGGCCAGCTTCCGCTTCGGCACCGGGTAGAGCTGCTCGAGCCGGAGGATGGCCACGTCGTCGCGCTCGGCCTTGGCCACCGCGGCCGCCAGCTCCCAGTAGATCTTCCCGGCGCAGATCAGCACCCGCTTCACGCTGTCGACCGTGCCGTCCCGGTCGGCGAACCGCTGGTCGTCGATGACCGAGCGGAAGTGCGAGCCGTCGGTGAAGTTCTCCAGCGGGCTGACCACCTGCTTGGCCCGGAGCATCCACTTCGGAGTGAACACGATCAGCGGGCGGCGGATGCCGTCCAGCGCGTGCCGGCGCAGCAGGTGGAAGTAGTTCGCCGGGTCGCTGGGCAGCGCCACGGTCATCGACCACTCCGCGCACAGGGTGAGGAACCGCTCTATGCGGCCGGAGGAGTGGTCCGGCCCCTGGCCCTCCAGGCCGTGCGGGAGCAGCAGGGTGACGTCCGAGGTCTGGCCCCACTTCGCCTCACCGGACGAGATGAACTCGTCGATGATCGGCTGCGCGCCGTTGACGAAGTCGCCGAACTGGGCCTCCCACAGCACCATCGCGTCCGGGTTGGCCACCGAGTAGCCGTACTCGAAACCCAGCGCGGCGAACTCGGACAGCGCCGAGTCGTAGGGCAAGAACCGGCCCTGCTTCTCCTTCAGGTGACGCAGCGGGGTGTACTCCTCGCCGGTCTTCCGGTCGATGATCACCGAGTGCCGCTGGACGAACGTGCCGCGCCGGGTGTCCTGCCCGGACAGCCGCACCAGCCGGCCGTCCATCGCGATGGACCCCAGCGCGAGCAGCTCGGCGAACGCCCAGTCGACGTTGCCCTCGCGGGACATCTTGTACCGCTTGTCGAGCACCGGCTTGACCCGCGAGTGCACCGAGAAGCCGTCGGGCAGCTTGCCGTGCGCATCGCCGATCCGGTGGATGACCTCCAGCGGCACCGAGGTGTCGAGCTTGCTGGGGATCATCTGCTCGCTCTCCACCGAGGGGCTCGCGACGATCTTGCCCTTCTCCAGCTCGCGGACCTCGTTGAACACGTGTTCCAGCTGGCTGGAGAAGTCGCGCAGCGCGTGCTCGGCCTCCTCCATGGAGATGTCGCCCCGGCCGATCAGCGACTCGGTGTAGATCTTGCGGACGCTGCGCTTGGCGTCGATCACGTCGTACATCGCCGGCTGGGTCATCGACGGGTCGTCGCCCTCGTTGTGGCCCCGGCGGCGGTAGCAGATCATGTCGATCACGACGTCGTTGTGCCAGCGCTGCCGGTACTCGACGGCCAGCTTGGCCACCCAGACACAGGCCTCGGGGTCGTCGCCGTTCACGTGGAACACCGGCGCACCGATCATCTTCGCCACGTCCGTGCAGTACTGCGAGCTGCGCGAGTTCTCCGGGGCGGTGGTGAAGCCGACCTGGTTGTTCACCACGATGTGCACGGTGCCGCCGGTGCGGTAGCCGCGCAGCAGCGCCAGGTTCAGCGTCTCGGCCACCACGCCCTGGCCGGCGAACGCCGCGTCGCCGTGC
>DASXJJ010000037.1:0-7489 GCA_036497465.1 Pseudonocardia sp.
GCGAATATCAGAATGACGACGCGTCGATAGCCGACACGCTCGCCACCGCGGCTTCACCCAGGCCACGAAGCGGTGTCCACGACGACGGTCGTGGACACCGCTTCAACCTGCCCATTGACAAAGCATCTCCCATATCAGGTGCTCGTCACGCGGAGCCGGGCGGTCATGGGGCAGACGCTAGGGCGCACCTCTCCGGTGGGCGTAGGTAGTCGGCTACTCAAACTCGTCGAACGCCTCGCACCGATCCTGCACCGATCCTGCACCGATCCCGCACCGAGACGGTACGTTCCGTCAGTGGACGGGACGGGGACCGACCACCTGGGTGGCCCGACGAGCGATGGGTTCGGGGCGTGGTGGACGAGGCGTGGCCGCTGCTGGGTCGGAGCGACCCGTTGGAGCGGGTGGCGTCGGCATGGCGGGACGCGCGCCACGGCGGGGCACTCCTGGTCGGCGACCCGGGGGTGGGCAAGACCCGGCTCGCCGCCGAGGTGGCCCGGCGGTGCGCCGGCGCCTCGACACAGTGGATCGGGGCCACCGGCTCCGCCCGCTCGATCCCGTTCGGCGCCGCCGCGCACCTGCTGCCCGACGAGGCCTCCGGTGACCGGACCGCCGTGCTGCGGCGGACGGTCTCGCGGCTGGTGTCCGACGCGCGCGGCAAGCGGTTGCTGCTGATGGTGGACGACGCCCACTGGCTGGACGACGCCTCGGCACCCTGGTGCACCTGCTGACCCGGCACGCCGACAGCTTCGCCCTCATCACCGCCCGCGCCCGCCACCGCCTGCCGGACGCCCTCGCCGACCTGTGGAAGGACCAGGTGGTGGAGCGGGTCGAGATCGCCCCGCTGGACCGGGACACCGCTGACCAGCTCGTCGCCGCCGCGCTCGACGCGAGGCCCGACGCCGGGGTGCTGGACGAGATCTGGCGGCTGTCGATGGGCAACCCGATGTACATCCGGGAGCTGGTGCGCGCCGCTCGGGAGACCGGTGCGCTGCGCCAGGTGGGTGGGGTCTACCGCTGGGTGCGGCCGGTGCGTACCGCGCCGCGCCTCGTCGAGCTCATCGAGGGGCGGATGGGGGAGCTCAGCGCCGACGATCACGCGCTGCTGCGGATGCTCGCGTTCGGTGAGCCCCTGGGCCTGCGGCTGCTCGAGCGCTCCGGGTACGCCGGTCTGCTGCCCGACCTGGAAGCCAGGAGCCTCGTCACGTCCTCGGCGAGCCCCCACGGCGGGGCCGACCGGAGCGGGAACGACGACACGGACGACGGCGCGGACGACGTCGCGGACGACGTCGAGCTGCGGCTGGCCCACCCGCTGTACGCCGAGGTGCTGCGCGGCGGCACGTCCCCGGCCCGGACACCCGGTGTCTACGCCGCCCTCGCGCGCGCGGCCGGGGAGGCCCGAGGGGCGACCGGACCCGGCGCCCTGCGGGTGGCCGGCTGGCGGCTGCACGCGCGGCTCCCGATCAACTCCTCGGAGCTGCTGGCGCGAGCCCGCGACGCCGGGGCCGCCGAGGACTGGACACTGTCCGAGCGCTTCGCCAGGGCCGCCCGGCGGGACGGCGGCTGGGACGCCGACCTGGCGGTCGCGCAGGCGCTGCTGGGGCGCGGCAAGCACGCGGAGGCCGAGGGCATCCTGGCCGGTCTGCCAGCGTCGGCGCCGACCCCGGAGGCGCGGATCGACGTCGCCCTCGCCCGTGCGGTCAACCTCTACTCGGGTCTGGCACTTCCCGCCGAGGCGGCCGAACTGCTGCGGAGCGTCCGCGCGCAGATCACCGACGACACCGAGGACGGCGACCCGGAGCGCTCGAGCGCGCTCGCCCGGGTGGCCACCGTCCAGGCCGGAGTCGAGCTCCACAGCGGCAGTGCGGTCCGCGCGCTGGAGGTGCTCGAACCGGCGCTGACCGAGCCCGGGGTCGGCGCGTCCGCGCTGCTGTGGGGCCTGATCACCGCGTCGATGGCGCTGTGCCGGGTCGGCCGTTACGCCGAGGGCCGGGCGGCCGCCCGACGCGGGCTGGACCTGGAGCGGGAGAAGCCGGAGAGCGTGAGCCTGTGGAGCCACACCCCGCTGATGGTCGGCCTGCGGCTCGGGGAGGCCTGGGCCGGAGGCATCGTCGGTGTAGAGGCGGACTGCCGGCGGGAGCACGAGCGCGTCACGCGGGGGCACTGGCTGCTGGACACGGTGGCTGTGGCCATCGTGTGGGCGGAGTCCCTGCGGCTGCGCGGGCGGCCGCGCACCGCTCTGGACCTGACCGGCCGGGCGTCGGAGGTGCTGCGGACCGCGGACCCGACGGCGTTCTACCGGATGGCGCCGCCCGGGGTCGCGGCCGGAGCCGCCGCGCTGCTCGGCGACGCGGCGGCCGCCCGGCGCGCGCTGGAGGAGATCGAGGAGTCACTCACCGGGGCGGCGGGCGTGTTCGGCCCCTGGCTCGCGCTGGCCCGGGCCTGGCATGCGCAGACCCGGGGCGAGGTCGACCGGGCGGTCGACCTGGCGTGGCGGGCGGCGGAGCTCAGCCTCGACCGCGGCCAGCGGCACTTCGAGATCGCCGCGCTGCACGAGGTGGTGCGGCTGGGCAGAGCGGACCTCGTCGCCGACCGGCTGGCCGCGCTCACCGCCGACACCCAGGGCGAGCTGGACCCGCTGTACGGCCGGCACGCCCGCGCGCAGGCCGAGCTCGACGGCGCCGGCCTGGACCTGGTCGCCTCCGGGTTCGCGGCCATCGGCGCGGACCTGCTGGCCGCCGAGGCCGCCGCGGACGCGACCCACGCGCACGCCGCGACCGGGAACGAGGCCCGTGCGGCGGTCTCCGCGATGCGCAGCCGGGCCTGGCTGGAGAACTGCGAAGGTGCCCGCACCCTGGCGCTGACCCTGCCGGCCGGGGTGATCGCCGTCCAGCTGACCCGGCGCGAACGGGAGATCGCCTGGCTCGCCGCCGGCGGCGCGAGCAGCGCAGAGATCTGCCGGCGTCTCGTGCTGTCGGTCCGGACCGTGGACAACACGCTGCAGTCGGTCTACCGCAAGCTCGGGCTCGCCGGCAGGCGGGAACTCCCGGACGCCCTTGGGGTACGTCCCGTCGCGCGGTGAGTCCGTGGCGGCTACCGGCGCCGCACGGGTGGAGCGGCCGGCCGGCCGCCGGCCGGCCGCCGCGCTACGGCCCCAGGCGGTGGATCACCCAGCGCTGGTCGGGCAGCTGGTCGTAGGCGAGCCGGTCGTGCATCCGGTCCGGCCGGCCCTGCCAGAACTCGACGCGGTCCGGGTGCATCAGCCAGCCGCCCCAGTGCGGCGGCAGCGGGACCGTCTCCGCGTCGGCGAACCGCTGGCGGATCGCGGCCAGCGAGTCCTCCAGCACCTGCCGGCTGGACAGCACCACCGACTGCGGCGACGCCCACGCACCCAGCTGCGAGCCGCGCGGCCGGGTGGCCCAGTAGGCGGCGGTCTCCTCCCGGCCGAGCCGCTCGACCCGGCCCTTCAGGTGCGCCTGGCGCTCCAGCCCGTACCAGGGGAAGGTCACCGAGGCGCGCTGGTTCGACCGCAGGTCGCGGCTCTTGGCCGAGGTATAGTTGGTGTAGAAGACGATGCCCCGGCCGTCGATGGCCTTGCACAGCACGCTGCGGGTGCTCGGCGAGCCCTCCAGGTCGACGGTGGCCAGCACCATCGCGTTCGGCTGCGGCAGCCCGGCGCCCTCCGCGTCGGCCAGCCAGCCGGCCAGCTGGGCGTCCCAGGTCGGCGCCAGGTCGGCGGGGTCCAGCCGGCCCCTCCGGTCCGTGTCCGTCCGGTCGATCCGGTCCACCGTCACACTGCCCGCCTCCGCCCTGTCGTGTCCGCCCTGTTCGTGCAGGGGTCCGACGGTAAGGGCGCGGATCCGCCGACGCCAGGCCGGATCAACCCGGTCGCCCGGCCGCCGGGCGGGCAGCGTCCCCGGCCGATCTGGTATCGATGCGGCCATGGCCACCCGCCCGCGTACCGTCCGAGCCGCCGCTCGTGGTGCCCACCGACCTGGAGCTCGTCGCCCCGGTCACCGGGGAGGACTCGCCCAACCGCACCGGCAGCCGGTTCGGCTTCCTGTCCACCGACCTGGGCATCCTGTGGGACGGCGGGGTGCTCGCCGCGTTCGGCGACACCTACGGCGAGGGCTGGACCGGTCCGGGCGCGGGGCTGCGCAGCTCCGACCACCGGCGCAACGTGGTCGCCCGGTGCACCGCGACCGACCTGTCCGGCGGGCTGCCGTTCGACTGGGTGGCCGAGGACCGCGCCGGGCACGCCGGGGAGGTCCTGCCCGCCGACCCCCGGCGGCGGCTCGAGTCGACGGTCATCCCCACCGCCGGGATCGCCGTCGACGGGGTGCAGTACCTGCACTACATGTCGGTGAAGGTGTGGGGCGTGCCCGGCGGCTGGCGGACCAACTACGGCGGTCTCGCCCGGTCCCCCGACGGCGGCCGGACCTGGACCAAGGACCCCTCGGCCCGCTGGCCGAACACCTGGCGCGGGCGGCACCCGTTCCAGATGGGCGCCTTCGCCCGCGACCCCCGCGAGGACGACGGCTGGGTCTACCTGTTCGGCACCCGCAACGGCCGGTTCGGCGACATCCACCTGTCCCGGGTCGAGCGGGCCGGGGTGGGCGACCCGCGCCGGTACCAGTACCGGACCGGGTCCGGGTGGAGCCGCTCGGTCCACCGACAGCTCACCGGAGGGCCCCGGGGCCCTCCGGTGAGCTGTCGGTGGACTACCACCGGGGCCTGGGCCTGTGGCTGATGGTGCACCTGGACGACGACGCCGGGCTGATCCTGCTGCGCGCGGCCCGCCAGGTGACCGGGCCGTGGAGCGACGGCGTGACGCTGGTGTCCGGCCGGGACCACCCGGCGCTCTACGGCGGCTACCTGCACCCGCACGCGCTGGACGGCGAGCACATCCACTTCACGATGTCGCAGTGGGGCCCGTACAACGTCTTCCTGATGCGCGCCCGGGTGACGGCCCGCTGACCAGGGGGTCCGAGGGGTAGCGGTCGGGTGATCCATCGCACTCGACGTTGCGGGGTCGGGCGGTCAGGAGCAGGGTGAGCGCAACCGTTTTCACGGGGCGTCCCCCGGCGGGGCGCTGACCCGCGCCGCCGGTACGCCCCTCGGTCCCACACACAGTCGTTGGGAACCCCCGAGGAGGGCATGTGTCCACAGCCGCCAGCACCGACCCCGCCGGAGCGTCGCCGAACTCCCCGCCGCCGCCTCCACCGGGATTCAAGTCGGGGCTGGAGGGCCACGTCGCCTTCCGCACCCAGATCGCCGAGCCGGACAAGGACGGCGGCGCGCTGCGTTACCGGGGCGTCGACATCGAGGACCTCGTCGGCCGGATCACCTTCGGCAACGTGTGGGCGCTGCTGGTCGACGGCCGCTTCGGCCCCGGCCTGCCGCCCGCCGAGCCGTTCCCGATCCCGGTGCACACCGGCGACGTGCGGGTGGACGT
This sequence comes from Pseudonocardia sp., assembly GCA_036497465.1. Taxonomy (GTDB): domain Bacteria; phylum Actinomycetota; class Actinomycetes; order Mycobacteriales; family Pseudonocardiaceae; genus Pseudonocardia. Next base: position 5,453 of record DASXJJ010000037.1, read on the forward strand.
GCAGGCCGCGCTGGCCATGCTCGCGCCGCACTGGGGCTACCGGCCGTTGCTGGACATTGCCGACCCCGACGCCCGCGACCAGCTGGCCCGCGCATCGGTGATGGCGTTGTCCTACGTGGCCCAGTCGGCCAGGGGCATCGGGGTGCCAGCGGTGTCCCAGGCCCGCATCGACCAGGCCTCGACGATCACCGAGCGCTTCATGGTGCGCTGGCGCGGCGAGCCGGACCCGGCGCACGTCAAGGCGGTCGACGCGTACTGGGTGTCGGCGGCCGAGCACGGCATGAACGCCTCCACCTTCACCGCGCGGGTGATCGCCTCCACCGGCGCCGACGTGGCGGCCTCGCTGTCCGGCGCGATCGGCGCCATGTCCGGCCCGCTGCACGGCGGCGCGCCGGCGCGGGTGCTGCCGATGCTCGCCGAAGTGGAGAAGTCCGACGACCCGACGGGCCTGGTCAAGGGCATCCTGGACCGCAAGGAGAAGCTGATGGGCTTCGGTCACCGGGTGTACCGGGCCGAGGACCCGCGCGCCCGGGTGCTCCGCCGCACCTGCGCGGAGCTCAAGGCCCCCCGCTACGAGGTGGCGGTCGCGCTGGAGCAGGCCGCGCTGAAGGAGCTGCGCGAGCGGCGCCCCGATCACCCCATCGAGACGAACGTGGAGTTCTGGGCGGCGGTCATCCTGGACTTCGCCGAGGTGCCGCCGCACATGATGCCGGCCATGTTCACCAGCGCGCGCACGGCCGGCTGGTCGGCGCACGTGATGGAGCAGAAGCAGGAGAACAAGCTGGTCCGCCCGTCCGCGCAGTACATCGGCCCCGGCCCGCGCCGGCCGGAGGACGTCGAGGGCTGGGACGAGATCGCCCTGTCCTGACGGCCGACCACCGTCCGACCCACCGCGCGGCCCCCTCCGGGGCCTCGCGGGCCACCGGGCCGTGCCGCGCCGGACGCTGAGAGAGAGTGGCCTGTCGCCCGGCTCACCTTGTCGAGCCGGGACCGGGCCGGATTGAGAGACTGGAACCGTGACGACCTCGACGAGCCAGGACACCCTGGAGATCCCCGCCGACCTCAAGCCCTCGGACGGCCGCTTCGGGTGCGGCCCGTCCAAGGTGCGCCCCGAGCAGCTGGCCGCGCTGGCCGAGGGCGGCTCGGCCGTGCTGGGTACCAGCCACCGGCAGAAGCCGGTCAAGTCGCTGGTCGGGCGGGTGCGTGCCGGGCTGCGCGAGCTGTTCTCGCTGCCCGAGGGCTACGAGGTGATCCTCGGCAACGGCGGCACCACGGCGTTCTGGGACGCGGCCGCGTTCGGCCTCGTCCGCGAGCGCTCGCAGCACTTCACCTACGGCGAGTTCTCCTCGAAGTTCGCCTCCGTCACCAAGGGCGCGCCGTTCCTGGCCGACCCGATCGTCGTCAAGGCCGACCCGGGCAGCGCGCCCGAGATCGCCTTCCAGTCCGGCGTCGACCTCGTCGGCTGGGCGCACAACGAGACGTCGACGGGTGTCGCCGTGCCGGTGAAGCGCCCCGAGGGCAGCGAAGGCGCGCTCGTGGCGATCGACGCCACGTCCGGAGCGGGCGGCTTGCCGGTCAAGGCCGAGGACTTCGACCTCTATTACTTCGCGCCGCAGAAGTCGTTCGCCTCGGACGGCGGCCTCTGGCTGACACTGGCCTCGCCGGCCGCGATCGAGCGCATCAACGAGATCGGGGCGACCGACCGCTGGGTTCCCGAGTCGCTGTCGCTGCCGACCGCGCTGGACAACTCCCGCAAGGACCAGACGTACAACACCCCCGCGGTGGCGACGCTGTTCCTCCTGGCCGACCAGATCGAGTGGATGCTCGGCAACGGCGGCCTCGACTGGACGGTCGCGCGGACGAAGGACTCGTCGACCAGGCTCTACGAGTGGGCCGAGAAGACGAGCTACACCACGCCGTTCGTCACTGACCCGGCGCTGCGCTCCCAGGTCGTCGGCACCATCGACTTCGCCGAGGACGTCGACGCGTCCGCGGTGGCGAAGGCGTTGCGCGCCAACGGGATCGTCGACACCGAGC
>DASXJJ010000038.1:0-7177 GCA_036497465.1 Pseudonocardia sp.
CCCTACCACCTCGGCGTGGCCATCACCGACGCCGACGGCCGGGTGGTCGGCGAGCACCGCTTCCTCGGGCTGCTCACCACGGCCGTGCTGCGCGCCGACGTGCTGGACATCCCTGGGGTGGGCCGCCGGGTGCGGGCCGCCATCCACCGGGCCGGACACCCGCTGGAGTCCCACACCGGGCAGCGGATGCTCGGGGTGATCGCCGAGTACCCGCGCGAGGAGCTGTTCCGGGCCGACGAGCGGGAGCTGCGCGAGGTGGCCGGCGGCGTGCTGTCGCTGACCGAGCCCCGGCGGCTGCGGCTGTTCCTGCGCCGCGAGCCGTACCGCCGCTCGTTCTCCTGCCTGGTGTACCTGCCCCGGGACCGCTACTCCACGCGGGCCCGGCTGGCCATGGAGCAGGTACTGCTGCGAGAGCTGCGCGGCCGCGCGATCGAGTACACCGCGCGGATCGGCGAGTCCAGCCTGGCGCTGGTGCACTTCACCGTGCAGGTCGACCCGGACGTCCCGGCCCCGGACCGGCAGCGGCTGCAGGCCCAGCTCGCCGCCGCCGTGCTGACCTGGGACGACTGGGCGCTGGACGTGGCCGGCGGGGACGACCCGGACCTGGTCGGCTATCTCGCCGGTCTGCCCGACGGCTACAAGGACGACGTCGACCCGCTGCGCGCGCTGGCCGACCTGCGGCGGGTCCGCGCGCTGGTCCCGGGCGGCGAGCCGGACCTGGTGCTGGAACCCGGCGCCGAGCCCGGCGAGCTGCGGTTCCGGATGTTCCGCACCGGGTCCGGGGTGACGTTGTCCTCGGTGCTGCCGGTGCTGCAGAGCCTCGGTGTGGAGGTGCTCGACGAGCACCCGTACGAGGTGCTGGTGCCCGGTGGTGGCTCGTGCTGGCTCTACGACTTCGGGCTGCGGGCGGACCCGGTGACCGGGCTCGCGCTGTCCGGGCGGGCGGCGGCCCGGCGGGAGTTCTGCGCGGCGTTCCGGGCCGCCTGGCGCGGCGACGCCGAGGTGGACCGGTTCAACGCGCTGGTGCCCCGGCTCGGGCTGGGCTGGCGCGAGGCGGCGCTGCTGCGCGCGTACGCCGGCTACGCCCGGCAGCTGGGTGGCCCGTTCGGCCCGGACTACGTGGCGGACACGCTGATCGAGCACGCGGCGGTGACCCGGTCGCTGCTGCGGCTGTTCGCCGTCCGCTTCGACCCCGCGCTGGAGGCCGGGCGGGTCTCGGCGCTGGCCACCGCGACGGCGGAGGCCACCGCGCTGGTCGACGCGGTCACCGGGCTGGACGCCGACCGGATCCTGCGCGGCTACCTGGGCGCGATCACGGCCACCCTGCGCACCAACCACTACCAGCACCGGCCGTGCCTGGCGATCAAGCTCAACCCGGCCGCGGTGCCGGAGATGCCACTGCCCCGGCCCCGGTTCGAGGTGTTCGTGGACTCCCCGAGGGTGCGCGGGGTGCACCTGCGGTTCGGGCCGGTGGCCCGCGGCGGGCTGCGCTGGTCGGACCGCCCGCAGGACTTCCGGACCGAGGTGCTCGGGCTGGTCAAGGCGCAGGCGGTGAAGAACGCGGTGATCGTGCCGATGGGCGCCAAGGGCGGGTTCGTGGTGGCCGCCCCCGACCCCGGGCCCGAGGAGGTCACCGCCTGCTACCGGGCGTTCGTCTCGGCGCTGCTGGACCTCACCGACGACCGGGTGGACGGCGCGGTGGTGCCGCCGCAGGGCGTGGTCCGGCACGACGCCGACGACAGCTACCTGGTGGTGGCCGCCGACAAGGGCACCGCCCGGATGTCCGACACCGCGAACGCACTCGCGCTGGAGCGCGGGTTCTGGCTGGGCGACGCGTTCGCCTCCGGTGGCTCGGTGGGCTACGACCACAAGGCCATGGGCATCACCGCGCGCGGCGCCTGGGAGAGCGTGCAGCGGCACTTCCGGGAGCTGGGGCTGGACACCCAGACGCAGGGTTTCACCGTCGTCGGCGTCGGGGACATGTCCGGGGACGTGTTCGGCAACGGGATGCTGCTGTCCGAGCACATCCGGCTGGTCGCCGCGTTCGACCACCGGCACGTGTTCCTGGACCCCTCCCCCGACCCGGCGTCGTCGTACGCGGAGCGGCGGCGGCTGTTCGGGCTGCCCCGGTCGTCGTGGGACGACTACGACCGGGCGCTGATCAGCGCCGGCGGCGGGGTGTGGCCGCGCACGGTGAAGTCGGTCCCGATCGGCCCCGAGGCCCGCGCCGCGCTCGGGCTGCCCGACGACGTCGTCCGGCTCAGCCCACCGGAGCTGATGCGGGCGGTCCTGCTGGCGCCGGCCGACCTGCTATGGAACGGCGGGGTCGGCACCTACGTCAAGGCGTCCTCGGAGTCCAACGCCGAGGCCGGGGACAAGGCCAACGACGGGGTCCGGGTCGACGGGGGCGCGCTGCGGGTGCGGGTGGTCGGCGAGGGCGGCAACCTGGGGCTGACCCAGCGCGGGCGCATCGAGTTCGCCCGGGCCGGCGGGAAGGTCAACACCGACGCGCTGGACAACTCCGCCGGCGTGGACTGCTCCGACCACGAGGTCAACATCAAGGTGCTGCTGGACCGGTTGGTCCGGTCCGGGGGCCTGGGCCGCGACGACCGGGACGTGCTGCTGCGCGCGATGACCGCTGACGTGGCCGCGCTGGTGCTGGCCGACAACCGGGCGCAGAACGCCACTCTCGGCCTGGAACGGGCGGACGCCCCGGCGGCGGTCGAGGTGCACGCCCGGATGGTCGCCGACCTCGCCGCCCGGCGCGGCCTGGACCGGGCGCTGGAGCTGCTGCCCGACGCCGAGGGGTTCGCCGCGCTGGCCCGGGCCGGGCAGGGGCTGAGCTCCCCCGAGCTGGCCGTGCTGCTCGCACACGTCAAGCTGGACCTGAAGGCCTCGCTGCTGGACACCGGCCTGCCCGACCTGCCGGAGCTGGCCGACCGGCTCACCGGGTACTTCCCGGGCGCGCTCACCGCGCGGTTCGCCGACACGCTGGTCGAGCACCCGCTGCGCCGGGAGATCGTGGCCACGGTGCTGGTCAACGAGTTGGTCGACAACGCCGGGATGACCCACGCGTTCCGGCTGGCCGAGGAGCTGGGCGCCGGCGCGGAGGACGTGGTGCGGGCGTTCTGCGTGGCGACCGACGTCTTCGGGCTGCGCGAGCTGTGGTCGGCGGTGGCCTCGGTGGGCCCGGCGGTGCCGGCGGCGGTGACCGACGACGTCGTCCGGGACACCCGGCGGCTGCTGGACGCGGTGTCGCGGCGGCTGCTCGCCGCCGGGTCGCCCGCCGTGGCCGAGCTGACCGGGCGGTTGCGGCTCCCGGTCGCGGAGCTGCTGGCCGGGCTGCCGGGGCTGCTGCGCGGCCGCGACGCCGACCGGGCCCGGGCCCGCGCCGCCCACCTGACCGCGCACAGGGTCCCGCCGGGGCTGGCCGACCGGGTCTCGGCGCTGCCGCACGCGGCGGGCCTGCTCGACGTCGTCGAGGTGGCCGAGCAACCCGGCCGGGCCGGCCTGAGCGTGCACGACGTGGCCGAGTTGTACTTCACGCTGTCCGAGCGGCAGTCTGGGGCTCGTGCTGAGCGTGCATGACCGCTGACCGCGAGCGGCCGGCGTGGCTGCGCTGGGCGCTGCTGGTCGGGCTGACCGTCCCGCCGACCGTGCTGCTCGCCGTGCTCGGCGCCCCGTCCCCGGCGCTGTTCGCCGCACTCACGGTGGGCACCGCGCTGGCGCTGGCCGGCTGGGCGCCGTCCCGGGTGCCCCGCCCGCTGACCGCTGCCGCGCAGGCGGTGATCGGCGCGGTGATCGGCCTGCTCAGCCGCCCGCGGACGCTCTCCGCGCTGGCCGAGGGCTGGCTGCCGGTGCTGGCGGTCAGCGTGGGCACGCTCGCGGTGAGCATGGCCACCGGGCTGCTGCTGGGCACCCGGCCCGGGGTGACGAAGCTGACCGGGATGCTCGCGTTGACCGCGGGCGGGGCGTCCGGGCTGGTCGCGGTGGCCCGTGACCTGGGCGCCGACGAGCGGATGGTCGCCGTGGTGCAGTACCTGCGGGTCGGCCTGGTCACGCTGACCATGCCGGTGCTGGCCGCCGTGCTGTTCGGTGCCGGCCACACCGACCGGCCACCCGACCCGGTCGCGGTCCCGCCGCCGTGGTACCTGGGGGTGGCCGTGGTCGTCGGCTGCGCGGCCGTCGGTGTCCCGCTGGCCCGGCTGCTCCGGGTGCCCGCCGGGGCGCTGCTCGGGCCGATGGTGGTGGCGCTGGTGCTCGCGCTGACCCTGCCGGCCGCCGCGGTCGTGCCGCCGGACCCGCTGGTGGAGGTGGCCTACGCGATCATCGGCTGGCAGGCCGGGGTGCGGTTCACCCGGGAGTCGCTGCGCACGGTGGCCGAGGCGCTGCCGCTGGCCACGCTGCTCATCGTGGTGATCATCGGGGCGTCGGCCGCGCTGGGCGCGCTGCTCACCGTGACCACACCGGCCACCGGGCTGGAGGCCTACCTGGCCACCACCCCCGGCGGGCTCTACGCCGTGCTGGCCACCGCGATCTCCGCCGGGGTGGACGTGACGTTCGTGGTCGGCGTCCAGGTCGTGCGGGTGATCATCATGCTGCTGGTGGCGCCGTACGTGGCCCGCTGGGCCGGCCGCCGGTGGGGCGGGGAGCCGGGGTAGTGAGCGCACAAGACGGCCTCGCCGGGCGACACCTGGGGTCGGTGGCCGGCCCCGCATCAACATCGATGGTCCCCGGCACGCCAGGCGCGCTTGCAGGGCCCTACCGGTCTGTAACGAGGGGCAGTGACAGTGACTGTTGTCGGCGCTGATCGTGATCAGCGGTGCGAGTCGGTGCTCACCATTCGGCCCCGCTCGGCTGCCGGGTCGCGGTGTTGAGCCGGTTCCAGACGTTGATCGTGGCGATCGACAGCAACAGCGAGGACAGGTCAGTCTCGTCGTGGTGGTTGGCCGCTTCGTACCAGACGGTGTCGGGGACGGGATCCGGCCGGTCCGCGAGCCGGGTCACGTGCTCAGCGAGCGCGAGCGCCGCCCGTTCGGCATCGGTGAAATACGGCGACTCCCGCCACGCACCAACCGCCCAGATCCGCTCGTCGCTCTCGCCGGCGTCCTTAAGCGCCCGGGCGTGCATTTCGACGCACAGGCTGCACCCGTTGACCTGGCTCACCCGCAGGTGGATCAGCTGGTGCGTCCTCTCCGGCACCGTGCCAACCTGTGTGGCCTTGCCCAGCGCCAGCAGCGCCTTCCGGGCCTCCGGCAGGATCGCCACCGGGTTGGGCATCCGAGCCCTCATCACGCCCCCTCCACCGCGGGGGGCCCCGAGTTCGAGGGTTCGCGTTCGGCTACGAGGACCACACCGGGGCCGCTCTGTCCGTCTCCAGGCAGCCGAAGCTCCGCCACCGGCCGCAGCCCGGCCTGCTCCACCAGCAGGGTCAGCTGCTCGGGCCGCCACTGGTAGGTCGTCCACCGCACCGGCACTCCTCCGTAAGCCTGCGTGCGCACCACGTCCTGGTTACCCACGTGCGTGGCGATGATCAGCTGCCCGCCCGCCACCAGCGCCCGGGCGAAGGACGACAGCACCCGCGGCAGGACATCGCGCGGCAGGTTGAACAACGACCACCACCCCAGCAGCCCGCCCCACGACGCATCGGCCAGGTCGAGATCGGTGGACGAGCCCACACTGAACTCGCCCTGGGGGTACCGGCGGCGGGCGTGCTCGACCATGCGAGGCGACAAGTCGACCCCGGAGGCGTCCACACCGCGCTCGGCCAGGTAGGCCGTCACCGTCCCCGGCCCGCACCCGACGTCGAGGACAGGACCGAGCCCGCGCACCGCGTCGGCGAAGACGTCGATCACCGCGCGCAACCACGGGTGGGTCCGGATGTCTCCCACACCGGTCGTGACGACCATGTCCAGGTAGTTGTCGGCCACCCGGTCATAGGAGTCCCGGACCACATCCAGATCAGCAGGCACAGGGATAGGGAGCGAGCTCATGGCCGCGACCCTAGAGACCACCCCCGACATCGAGGGAAAGCCCCACCCGAGCAGGAAGCTCGGGGTGAACGTCGTTCGCCTACCAGGCGTATTGGCTCGGGCGATCGGTACACATCGCCGAGCGACGAGTGCGTGAAGCTAGAGGCGAGAGCATGACCACTTCGGCCCCGACGCATCTCCGCGCGTCCGGCCCCCGACTCCCTGCGACGGTCACACGTGCAACGCGCGCCGGAAATGAGCGAGTTCCGCGTCGAGTGCCCGGCGCTGGTTCTCCGGTCGGCGCACGCTGTGTCCTTCATCGGCGAAGGTGAGCAGCGAGGCCTTGTCGCCCATCAGGTCGGCGAGCCGTCGTGCTTGGCTGATCGGCGTGACGGGGTCCCGCTCGCCGTGGACGATCAAGACGGGAGCGGTGACCGCATCGACGTCTCCGACCACCGAGCGTCTCCGAAGGGTCTCCGCTCGCGAAGGTGGCGCGATCAGCAGGTCCACGTGATGGGCCTGGAACTTCGGCGCGGTCCGCCGCCACTCGTCCGGGTCGATGACGGCATGGCGGACCGCCGCCGCCGCGAAGAGGTCGGTCAACGCCAAGGCACGCCGCGCGGTGTAGCCACCGGCGCTGGAACCGTGTATGCCGATCCGGGTCGGATCGATGTGGCGGCGGTCGGCGAGGCCGAGCACCGCCTCCGCGCAGTCGCTCGCGTCCAGCTCTCCCCACTGACCGCGCAGCGAGTTGCGGAACCGCCGACCGTATCCGGTGCTTCCGCTGTAGTCGATCTCCAGGACCGCGAATCCGTGGCCGGTGAAGAAAGCGATCCAGGGATCCGCGCGCAGCTGCGCGTTCGCGGTCGGCCCGGGATGTGGCCGCACGATGAGCGGCCGGGCACACTCGTCGCCCGGCCCCACGTGCAGCAGCCCGTGGACCTGCCGGCCGGCTCCGGTGCTGAACGACAGCGCCTCGGGCTGAGGACCGCTCCTGAACAGCGCCGCCGGGGCGGAGGTCAGCTGCCGCACGCCGGTGGCAGCGCGGTCGGTCAGGTCGCGCACCGGCTCGCGGCACGTTCGGCTGACTGACCTCGGTGGCCGGCTGGTGACTCGGGCTCCCGGCCGGCCACCGACCTCACTCTGTTCCGCGGGATCACCACGGAGAGATCGATCATGGTTGGACACCGCTGGGACCTGTCGTG
>DASXJJ010000039.1:0-5563 GCA_036497465.1 Pseudonocardia sp.
CGGCTGGACGCCGACACCGAGGGCCTGCTGCTGCTGACCAACGACGGCGAGCTCGGCCACCGGCTGATGCACCCGTCGTTCGAGGTGGCCAAGACCTACCTGGCCGAGGTACCCGGGCCCGTGCCCCGCGACCTGGGGCGACGGCTGCGCGACGGCGTGGAGCTGGCCGACGGCCCGGTGCGGGTGGACTCGTTCAAGGTGGTCGACACCCTGGGCGGCAAGGGCGGCGGCCGGGTGTTGGTCGAGCTGGTGCTGCACGAGGGCCGCAAGCACGTGGTGCGGCGGCTGCTCGACGAGGTCGGCCACCCGGTGCGCCGGCTGGTGCGCACCGCGATCGGCGACGTGACCCTGGGCAACCAGCGGCCGGGCAAGCTGCGGCCGCTCACCCGGCCCGAGCTGGCCTCCCTGTACCGCGACGTCGGCCTGTAGCCCCGGCCTCGGACCGCTGCTCGACGCGACGGCCTCCGACCCGCCCGGGGGCCAGTACGATCCCGGGTCAGCCATGAGCCTGTCGACCGGGGAGCAGCAGATGTCGGATGACGGCGGGGCCGGGTCCGACGCGACCGGGTCCGACCGCGCGGAGCCGGACGACACCGCGGAGCCGGACGACACCGCGGAGTCGCGCGCCCGGGAGATCTTCGCCGGGATGGTGGAGACCCTCCCGATCGGCCTGATCGGCTACCACGGCCCGGACCTCCTCGTGGTCGGGGCGAACCGGGTGGCGCGCGCGTTCTTCGCCGACCGCCCGGGCATCGTGGGCCGACCGATCCGCGAGGTCTACCCGGAGGTCGACGGGCAGCACGTGGTGGAGTTCGTGGAGCGGGTCCGCGCGACCGGCGAGCCGTTCACCGCGACCGAGTGGCGGCTGCTGGTCGAGGGGCCGGACGGGCCGGTCGAGCGCTTCGCCAGCTTCGACCTGTCGCCGGTCCGGGACGCCGCCGGGACGGTCACCGGGGTCGCCTGCACGTTCCAGGACGTGACCGGCCAGGTGCTGGAACGGCAGGCGATGGAGAGCCACGCCACCGAGCTGCGCGAGCGGTACCGCACCGCCCAGGACACCGTGCTGGCCCTGCAGCGCAGCATGCTGCCGGACCGGCTGCCGGTACTGCCCGGGTTCCGGCTCGCCGCCCGGTACCTGGTGGCCGCCGCCGAGCAGGCCGCCGGCGGCGACTGGTTCGACGCCGTCCCGGTGGCGGGCAAGGTCGTCCTGGTCGTCGGCGACGTGGTCGGGCACGGTGCCGCGGCATCCGCGGTGATGGGCCAGCTGCGCGCGCTGCTGACCGAGTTCCTGGTCGACGGCGACGACCTGGCTGTCGCGCTGTCCCGGCTGGACCGCTTCGCCGGCCGCAACCCCGGCGCGCGCGGCGCCACCGTGTGCCTGGCGCTGCTCGACCCGGACGACCGATCGGTGCGCTACGCCTGCGCCGGGCACCCCCCACCGCTGGTCACGGGGCCCGACGGCGGCACCCGGCTGCTGCCGGCGCCGGTCGGCGTGCCGCTCGGTGTCGCCGGTCCGCCCCCGGAGGTCGCGACCGCGTTCCTGCGGCCCGGCGACCTGATGGTGTGCTACTCCGACGGCCTGGTCGAGCGCGCCGGTCAACCGCTGTCCGAGGGTCTCGGCGAGCTGGCGAAGGTCGCCTCGGCCGCGGTGCGGCGGGGCACCCCGTCGCTCGCGTCCGTCGGGCTCGCCGACCGGGTCGCCGAGCTGGTCATGGAGCGGATGACCAGGGACGGCTACACCGACGACGTGACGGTGCTGGTCGCCGAGGTCACCGGCCTCGAGGCACCCGCGCTGCGGGCCGACCTGCCTGCCGAGGCCGGCCAGTGCGCGGGGCTGCGCGAGCAGCTGGTCACCTGGCTGGTCGAGCTGGGCGCGAGCCACCAGGACGTGATGTCGACCGAGCTCGCGGTGCTGGAGGCCGTGTCCAACGTCGTCGAGCACGCTTACCCCGGGCCCCGCGGCCGGGTGCTGGTGGAAGGCGTCGTGGACGGCGACGGCCGGGTCCAGCTGACCGTCAGCGACACCGGCCGCTGGAAGCCGGCCAGTCCGGACCCCGGGCTGCGCGGCCGCGGGCTGCGGATGATGCGCGGGGCGATGGACTCGATCGAGATCGAGTCCGGCGAGGACGGCACGACCGTGCTGTTGGACCGGCTGCTCAGCCACCCGCCGGTGCTCGGGGTGGAGGCATGCGACGAGCGCCGCTCCCACCGCGTCGGTCCGACCGAGCTGACGGTGACCGTGGCCCGGTCCGAGGAGCCCCGGGTGACGCTGGCCGGGCCGGTCGACATCGCCACCGCGGGCCGGCTGCGGACCGAGCTGTGGTCGGCCAGCCGGGGCGGGGCGCTACCGCTGACCGTCGACGTCGGCTCGGTCACCCACCTGGCGAGCACCGGGATCGCGCTGCTGTTCGAGTTCGTCGAGGAGATGGCCGTCGGCGGCCGAGAGGTGCTGCTGGTGGCCCCCCCGGACTGCCCGGCCCGGCACGCCATGACGGTCAGCGGGCTGGACCGGATCGCGGCGGTCAAGGGCGACTGAGTCTCAGCCCGGCCCGCGGCACGGCGGCGCGGCTCGCCTCAGGCGGCGGTGCGTTCCCGCAGCACCGTGAGCGCCTCGTCGGCGTGCAGCTCGAACTTCATCTCCGAGCGGATGGCGGCGAGCACCGTCCGGTCCTGGCCGATCACGAAGGTCTGCCGTTTGGCATGCAGCACCGGCACCAGCCGCCGCCAGGCCCCGAAGCGCTTGGCCACGGTGCCGCCCACGTCGGACAGCAGCGGGTAGCCGAAGGAGTGCTTCTCGGCGAACTGCAGCTGCTTGGCCACCGGGTCCGGGCTGATCCCCACCGGCTGCGCCCCGACCGCCGCGAACTCGGCGGCCAGGTCGCGGAAGTGACAGGCCTCGGCGGTGCACCCGCCGGTCATGGCGGCCGGGTAGAAGAACAGCACCACCGGACCCGCCGCGAGCAGCTCGCTCAGCCGCCGGGTGGTGCCGGTCTCGTCTGGCAGCTCGAAGTCCTCGACCTGGTCTCCGGAGTTCATGCCTGGGCCCTCCGTGTCGTCCGCTTCGGGGGCAGCGGGACGAATCCGCTGGTACGTGCAATGTAATCGGCGTAGCCGGGCCGGCGATCACCGATGGTCGACTCCAGCAGGCTCGCCCCGGTACCCCGCGCCAGCAGCCAGGTCATCAGGGCGGCCGAGAGCAGCCCGGCGAGCCCGGGCGGGTGGTGCAGCGCGAGCAGCGCCCGCAGCAGCACCTGCACCCGCTCGGCCACACCGGCGTCGGTGAGCCGCTGCTCGGCCAGCCGGGCCTGCTCGGCGGAGATGGTCAGCGTGGTGACCCGGGCGCCGCGCCGGGCGGCCCGGGTGGCCAGCGCGCCCCAGCCGGTGCCGATCTCCAGCACGTGCATGCCCGAGCGCACCCCGGCCAGGTCCAGGATGCCGTCGACCTTGCGGCGCTGCGCCTCGGCCAGGTCGTCGCGGCCCGGGGCGAACCAGGCCCCGGAGTAGGTCATGGTCTCGTCCAGGAAGGTGCCGAACAGCTCGTTGGACAGGTCGTAGTGCCGCATGATGTTGGTGCGCGAGCCGGCTACGGTGTTGCGCCTCGGCGCGTGGCTGGCGGGCCTCCACGAACCGCCGGAAGACCCGTTGCAAGGTCGGCGGGACCAGCGTGGAGAGCCGGGCCGCGAACGGGGTGAGCAGGTCGGCGGGCTCGTCGCTGGTCCAGTCGCCGACCATGTAGGCCTCGCCGAAGCCGATCTTGGACTGGGCGCCCAGCCGGTGGAAGAACGCCTCCGGCCGGTGGACCCGCATCAACGGGGCGTCCGGTCCGCCGGCACCGAGGCGCTCGCCGTCCGGCAGCAGCACCTGGACCTCCAGGCCGCGGACCGCGCGCCGGAACAGCGACTCGGCGACCCGAGCCCGGCCCGGCCGGTCCGGCGGGGTGGCCAGACCGGGCCAGACGCCCGCGGCCGGGCGCGACACGCCTCGGCGGACCAGCTCGTTGTCCGGCGGGATGGGTGTCATCGGGTCTCCTGGGGTGCGCGAGCGACGGGACCGTCGGCCGGCGATCGGGGGGCGACCGGCAACCGGCGCAGCCACAGGGCGATGCCGTGGCGGCGGATCAGGTCGGAGGTGCGCTGGGTGATCAGCGGGTGGCGCAGCACCAGCCGCGCCAACTGGCGTGGGCCGGCCGGGCGGCGGGTACCGCGCAGCGCGGCGGTGAACGCGGTGCGGCCGTCCTGGCGCAGCGTGATCGCCACCGACAGCCGCTCGCCGGGTACCGGGACGTGCATCCGGTACTCGCCCGCCACGGCCAGGAACGGGGACACGTAGAAGTCCTTGGCCACCTCGGCGTCGCCCCGTTCGTCGGGGTGCAGCAGGTAGCGGTGGCGCCCGCCGTAGGTGTTGTGCGCCTCGGCGACCACGCAGGCCGTCCAGCCACGGCGCCAGCGCGCATACCCCAAGGACGGCGGGGGGCCCGGCGGCGTGCAGCGCGGCCCGCGCGCCCATGGAGTGCCCGAGTAGCACCGAGCACCAGCGCGGACGGGCCGGCCGGGGAGGGGCCGACGGGTTGTACCCAAGGCCTGCGGTCAGCGAGCACGGATCCTCCCGGTCGTGGTCGGGTCGCCCGGCGTGGTGAGCCGGGACGCGGGGCACACGTCTCGGTGTTCCGCGGTGGCACAGCGATGGGTTCACCGATGGGACCGACGTCACACCGGAGTAGGCCTCCACGAGACCAGGCGGTTCGACCGAACGCGGCGGTGCCAACGGGTGGGAACGACGTCCGGCCCAGTCTGGAGGACACGATGGCGCGACGCCTCGTGTCGAGGTCACCCGCCCGCCGCGGGAGCCGATCGGGGGCGGCCATAAGGTGTCCGGCATGGCGGTACGAGCCGTTCGCGGGGCCACCCAGGTCGACACCGACGAGCGGGCGGAGGTGCTCGCGGCCACGGCGGAGCTGGTGACCGCGGTGCTGAAGCGCAACGAGTTGCACCCGGACGACGTGATCTCCATCCTGTTCACCGCCACCCCGGACCTGACCTCGGAGTTCCCGGCGTACGCGGCGCGCCAGCTGGGGCTGACCGACGTGCCGCTGATGTGCGCCTCGGAGATCGCGGTGCCCGGGGCCATGCCCCGGGTGCTGCGGCTGCTGGCGCACGTGGACACCCACCTGCCCCGGGCCGACATCCGGCACGTCTACCTGCGCGGGGCCGCCGCGCTGCGCTCCGACCTGCCCCGCTGACCCCGCGCTCGGCCGTCGCGGCCGATGACGGCTTGCACGAAGGGCAGCCGCACGGTCGCGTGCCGAACCCGGTCCGCTCGGCGTCCCGGAGGCCGCGGGCCGGAGTGACCCCGGCCATCCGGCACAATGGACTCCCGTGAGTGCGCAGCCCCCGGGCCCGGTCCAGCCCGACACCTCAGGCCCGCTGCGTGGCGTGATCGCGCTGGACGGCCCGTCCGGCACCGGCAAGTCCACGGTCGCCCGCGCACTGGCCACCTCGCTGGGCGCCGCGTACCTGGACACCGGGGCGATGTACCGGGCCGCCACCCTGGCCGTGCTGCGCGC
>DASXJJ010000040.1:0-66179 GCA_036497465.1 Pseudonocardia sp.
TCCGAGCGCGGCCGCCCACACCGCCGCGATGACCTGACCGAGCCCGGTCGCCGTCATGATGATCGCGATCGACGCGCCCACCGCGGTGGCGGGCACGAAGCCGAGCAGTACCAGCCCCAGCGCCACCGAGCCCACGATGAACGTGGGCACTCCGATCAGGGCCGGATTCGCGGCGGCCTCCGCGGCCTTGGTGTCGGCTTCGCTCGAGGCGGTGCGGCCACCGACCTCCATCTCGTTGTCCATGACACTCATGACATCGCTCCTCGCACTTCGTCGAGCAGGTTGGCCGGCACGGTGGTCGCCGCGCGGCCGTACATGAAGTGTGCTACTCGTCACATGCCAGCAGACCCTCCGTTCGGTCAGGATTTGCTGATTTGACGCGTGGGCAGGCGCGTCCAGCTCGACCGGCACAGACGCGCGGCGGGCGCTCTGCGAAACTGGGCCGGTGAGCGCGACACGTCCGGCCGATCCGGTCGCCCCGGTGCGTGGCCCCGCGCGGGCCCGCGCGGCGGCCCGCCCCCGCGCGGACGGGGCGGGCCGATGACCGACATCCGACGGCGGCTGGCCGACCGTGTCCCGCTGCACGGCGCGCTGAGCGTCGTGCTGGTGATCGCGGCCGCGGGATTCGTCCGGGTGCTCGCCGAGCACTGGCGCGAGGGCACCGGGTTGATCGGAGGCGCGCTGCTGGTGGCCGCCATCGCCCGGGTGCTGCTGCCCGACGACCGGGCGGGGTTGCTCGCCGTGCGCAGCCAGATGGTCGACGTGCTCTGCTACGGCGGGTTCGGCCTGCTCATGGTGGTACTGGCGGCCACCATTCCGCGTACGCCGTTCATTCTCGGACCCTGACGGCCGCCCGACCCGGGAGCAGGCCCGCGCCGGGCCCCCACCGGACCAGCGCCGCCGGGGGCGGCTCACCGGTCGGCTGGCCGCGGACCGGTGAGCCGCCCCCGGCGGCGGGACGGGCTCAGAACTCGGCGAGGACGGTGTTGAGGGTTGCGCTCGGCCGCATCACGGTGTCGGTGCGCGCCCGGTCGACGTAGTAGTAGCCGCCCAGCTCGACGGGACGGCCCTGGACGGCGGCCAGCTCGCCGACGATCTTCTCCTCGTCGGCCGCCAACCGCTCGGCCAGCGGCTCGAACACCTGGGCCAGCTCGGTGTTCTCGGTCTGCTCCGCCAGCGCCCGCGCCCAGTAGAGCGCCAGGTAGAAGTGGCTGCCCCGGTTGTCCAGCTCGCCGACCTTCCGGGACGGCGACTTACCGTTCTCCAGCAGCACACCGGTGGCGGCGTCGAGCGCCTTGCCCAGCACCGCCGCGCCCGGGTTGTCGTCCTGGTCGGCCAGGAACTCCAGCGACACGGCCAGCGCCAGGAACTCACCGAGCGAGTCCCAGCGCAGGTGGTCCTCCCGGACGAGCTGCTGCACGTGCTTCGGGGCCGACCCGCCGGCGCCCGTCTCGAACAGCCCGCCGCCGTTCATCAACGGCACGATGGACAGCATCTTCGCGCTGGTGCCCAGCTCCATGATCGGGAACAGGTCGGTCAGGTAGTCCCGCAGCACGTTGCCGGTCACCGAGATGGTGTCCTCGCCGCGCCGGGCGCGGTCCAGGGTGTACCGGGTGGCCTCGGCGACCGGCAGGATCTCGATGGTCAGCCCGTCGGTGTCCAGGGTGGCCAGGTGCGCGCGGACCTTCGCCAGCACCTCCGCGTCGTGCGCCCGGGTCTCGTCCAGCCAGAACACGGCCGGCGCCCCGGTGGCCCGCGCGCGGGTGACGGCCAGCTCGACCCAGTTGAGGATCGGGGCGTCCTTGGTCTGGCAGGCCCGCCAGATGTCCCCCTCGGCGACCTCGTGGGAGAGCAGCACATCGCCGGAGGCGGTGTCGACCACCCGCACGGTGCCCTCGCCCGCGATCTCGAACGTCTTGTCGTGGCTGCCGTACTCCTCGGCCTTCTGCGCCATCAGCCCGACGTTGGGCGTGGTGCCCATGGTCGTCGGGTCGAACGCGCCGTGCTCCCGGCAGAAGTCGACCGTCTCGGCGTACAGCGGGGCGTAGGACGAGTCCGGGATGACGAACTTGGTGTCCTGCGTCTCGTCGTCGGTGTTCCACATCTGCCCGGACGAGCGGATCGCCGCCGGCATGGACGCATCGATGATCACGTCGCTGGGCACGTGCAGGTTGGTGATGCCCCGGTCGGAGTCGACCATGGCCAGCCGGGGGCCGCTGTCGTACGCGGCGGTGATCGCCTTCTCGATCGCCTCCCGCTTGGCGTCCGGGAGCTTGGACAGGGCGCTGAGCACGCTGGCCAGGCCGTCGTCCGGGTCGGCGCCGACCGACGCGAGGTCCTCGCCGTACTGCTCGAACACCTCGGCGAAGTAGGCCTCCACCGCGTGCCCGAAGATGATCGGGTCGGACACCTTCATCATGGTGGCCTTGAGGTGGACGGAGAACAGCACGCCCTTGGCCTTGGCGTCGGCGACCTGCTCGGCCAGGAACGCGTCCAGCGCGGCCCGGCGCATCACCGCGGCGTCGAGGATCTCCCCGGCCTGCAGCCTCAGCGACGGCGTGAGCACCGTCACCGAGCCGTCCCCGGCCACCAGCTCGATCCGCACCTCGGCGGCGTCGGCCAGCGTGACCGACAACTCGGAGTGCCGGAAGTCGCCGTCGCTCATGGTCGACACGTGCGAGGCGGATTCGCTCGACCAGGCGCCCATCGAGTGCGGGTACTTTCGGACGAAGTTCTTCACCGAGGCGGGCGCGCGCCGGTCGGAGTTGCCCTCGCGCAGCACCGGGTTGACCGCGCTGCCCTTGACCGCGTCGTAGGCGGCGCGGGCCGCCTTCTCCTCGTCGGTGGAGGGGTTCTCCGGGAAGTCGGGCAGGTCGTAACCGGCGCCCTGCAGCTCCTTGATCGCCGCCTTGAGCTGCGGGATCGACGCGCTGATGTTGGGCAGCTTGATGATGTTCGCCTGCGGTGTGGTGGCCAGCTGGCCCAGCTCGGCCAGCGAGTCGGGGACCCGCTGGTCCTCGGTCAGCCGGTCCGGGAAGCGGGCGAGGATGCGGGCGGCCAGCGAGATGTCGCGGGTCTCCACGTCGACGCCGGTCTTGGCGGCGTACGCCTCGATGACCGGGAGGAAGGAGTGGGTCGCGAGCGCCGGGGCCTCGTCGGTGTAGGTGTAGATGACCTTCATCGTTGCCTGTTGCCTACCTGTGTTCGTGGTCGGACATATCGGAGCTATCGGGGTTAAGCGGCTTAAGCGGACACGCTATCCCTGCCGGGGCCGCTCCGTCTGCCGAGCCCGGTCACACACCTGGGCAGACAATCCGGCCGAACTGGCACCCGCGGTGAGCGGTTGAATGCGCGGTGATGTCGCCCGGACGCGGTAACGTCGGCGGGTCGCGACAGGGTCCGGGTGGAGTGTCGACGTGGTGAAGATCAAGGTTTCCAAGCCGAAGGCGCGGGGCTGGCCGTTCGCGGGGATCGTTGCGCTGGTGCTCGGCATCATGGTGCTGATCGACAAGGGCTCGCTGACCAACAGCTCCGGGCTCGCCGCCACCGGTTGCCGGGTGGAGGTCACCGCCGACGTACTCAACGTGCGCACCAGCCCCGAACCCAACGCCGGCACCGCTGTCACCCTGCACAAGGGTGACCTGCGCGGCGCGGAGACCACCGTGCAGAACGGCTACCGCAAGCTGCCGGACGGCTGGGCGCTGGACGAGTTCCTCCGGCCGCTGCCCGGCAGCGCCTGCACGGCCCGGTGACCGGGGCCGGGACGGGCGCGGGAACCGGCGCGGTGGCGGGGACAGGGCCAGGGACGGCGGCGTCGATCACCGTCAGCACGGTCAACGTCAACGGCATCCGCGCGGCGGTGCGCAAGGGGTTCGACCGGTGGCTGGTCGGCACCGAGGCGGACGTGGTGTGCGTGCAGGAGTGCCGCGCGCTGCCCGAGGAGTTCCCGGCGTTGCCCGAGGGGTGGCTGCTGCACCACGCCCCGTCGGCGACGAAGGGCCGCAACGGCGTCGGCGTACTCACCCGGGTGCCCCCGGAGGCGGTGCGTACCGGGTTCGGCTCGACGGAGTTCGACGGCAGCGGCCGCTACCTGGAGGTGGACCTGCCCGGGCTCACTGTCGCCTCGCTGTACCTGCCGAACGGCACGGTCGACACCCCGAAGCAGGCCGAGAAGGACCGGTTCCTGGCCGAGTTCGCCCCGTACCTCACCGAGCGCGCGGCGAAGGCGGCCGCCGAGGACCGGCAGGTCGTGGTGTGCGGCGACTGGAACATCGCGCACACCGAGGCCGACATCCGCAACTGGCGCGGCAACCGGCGCAGCTCGGGGTTCCTGCCGCACGAGCGGGCCTGGGTCGCCGAGGTGCTGGAGTCGGGCTGGACCGACGTGGTGCGCGCGCTGCACCCGGGGGTGGACGGGCCGTACTCGTGGTGGTCCTACCGGGGCCGGGCGTTCGACAACGACACCGGCTGGCGGATCGACTACCAGCTGGCCACTCCGGGCCTGGCGGACCGTGCGGCGAGCGCCCGCGTGGAGCGGGCCGCCGAGCACGCGCTGCGCTGGTCGGACCATGCTCCGGTCACCGTCACGTACTCCTAAGTCCAAGAAAGATACCCAGCTAGGTCGCCCGGTGGGCCAAATCGACTTAGTGTGCAGGGGTGGCTGATCTCCTCCCCACCCCCGTGGCCGATCCCCAGCCCTCCGACTCCGCGATGCGCCGCGCCCTACGGCGGGCCCGGGACGGGGCCACGCTGAACGCCGACGAGGCCGCCGTCCTGCTCGCCGCGCGCGGCGAGCAGCTGGACGAGCTGCTCGCCGTCGCCGGCCGGGTGCGGGACGCCGGGCTGGTCGACGCCGGCCGGCCCGGGGTGGTGACCTACAGCCGCAACGTGTTCATCCCGCTCACCCGGCTGTGCCGGGACCGCTGCCACTACTGCACGTTCGCCACCGTCCCGCACCGGGTGCCGGCGGCGTTCCTGGAGCGCGACGAGGTGCTGGAGATCGCCCGCGCCGGCGCCGCGGCGGGGTGCAAGGAGGCCCTGTTCACCCTCGGCGACCGGCCGGAGGACCGCTGGCCGGCGGCGCGGGAGTGGCTGGAGGCGCGCGGCTACGGCTCCACCCTCGACTACGTGCGGGCCTGCGCGATCGCGGTGCTGGAGGAGACCGGGCTGCTGCCGCACCTCAACCCGGGGGTGCTGTCCTGGGCGGAGATCACCCGGCTCAAGCCGGTCGCGGCGAGCATGGGGATGATGCTGGAGACCACGTCCGAGCGGCTGTGGTCGGAGAAGGGCAACCCGCACTTCGGCAGCCCGGACAAGGAACCGGCCGTCCGGCTGCGCACGCTCACCGACGCCGGCCGGGTCGGCGTGCCGTTCACCACCGGCATCCTGATCGGGATCGGCGAGAACCGCGCCGAGCGCGCCGACTCGCTGTTCGCCATCCGGTCCGCCGCCCGCGCCCACGGTCACGTGCAGGAAGTGATCGTCCAGAACTTCCGGGCCAAGCCGGACACCGCGATGGCCAACGACCCGGACGCCGACCTGCACGACCTCGCCGCCACGATCGCGGTGGCCCGGCTGGTGCTCGGCCCGAAGATGCGGCTGCAGGCCCCGCCGAACCTGGTCGGGGAGGAGTTCGACCTGATGCTGCGGGCCGGAATCGACGACTGGGGCGGGGTCTCCCCGGTGACCCCGGACCACGTCAGCCCGGAGATGCCCTGGCCGGCGGTGGACGAGCTCGTCGCGCGGTCCGCCGAGGCCGGGTTCACCCTCCGCGAGCGGCTCACCGCGTACCCGCGTTACGTGCTGGCCGGCTCGCCGTGGATCGACACCCGGCTGCACGCCCACGTCGCGGCGCTGGCCGACCCGGCGACCGGGCTGGCCCGCCCCGGTGCGACCGTCCTCGGCCGCCCGTGGCAGGAGCCGGACGGCGGGTTCGCCTCGTCCGGCCGCACCGACCTGCAGGCCACCATCGACACCGACGGCCGCACCGCCGACCGGCGCGGCGACTTCGACTCGGTCTACGGCGACTGGGACGAGCTGCGCGACGAGCTGGCCGCCCAGCGCGCGGCGGCATCCGCCGCGGCCGGCCCGGCGGGTTCGGCGGGTTCGGCGGCTTCGGCGCCGGAGCGGCTGGACGCCGACGTGCGGGCCGGGCTGGCGCTCGCCGAGGGCGACCCGGCCACGCTGCTCGACCCGGCCCACCACGACGCGGCGATGGCCGTGCTGACCGCCGACGGCGCCGCGCTGGAGGAGCTGTGCCGGCTCGCCGACCAGGTGCGCGCCGACGTGGTGGGCGACGACGTCACCTACGTGATCAACCGCAACATCAACTTCTCGAACGTGTGCTATGTGGGCTGCCGGTTCTGCGCGTTCGCCCAGCGGGAGCGGGACACCGACGCCTTCCGGCTGTCCCTGGACGAGGTGGCCGCGCGCGCGGTCGAGGCGGCCCGGGACGGAGCCACCGAGGTCTGCGTGCAGGGCGGCATCGACCCGCAACTGCCGGTGACCTTCTACGCCGACCTGGTCCGCGCGGTGCGCGCGGCGGTGCCGGGCATGCACGTGCACGCCTTCTCCCCGATGGAGATCGTCTCCGCGTCGGCCAAGGCCGGGGTGTCGATCAAGGATTGGCTGGCCGAGCTGAAGGACGCCGGGCTGGGCTCGATCCCGGGCACCGCGGCGGAGATCCTGGACGACGAGGTGCGCTGGGTGCTGACGAAGGGCAAGCTGCCCGCCGCCCAGTGGATCGAGGTGGTCAGCACCGCGCACGAGCTGGGCATCCCGTCGTCGTCCACGATGATGTACGGGCACGTCGACGAGCCCCGGCACTGGCTGGGCCACCTGCGCACGCTGGCCTCGGTCCAGGACCGGACCGGCGGGTTCACCGAGTTCGTCCCGCTGCCGTTCGTGCACCACAACGCGCCGATCTACCTCGCCGGCCTCGCCCGCCCCGGCCCCACCGTGCGGGACAACCGGGCGGTCCACGCGTTCGCCCGGCTGGCCCTGCACGGGCGGATCGACCACGTGCAGTGCTCCTGGGTGAAGCTCGGCGACGGGCCGGCGGCGGACATCCTGCGCGGCGGCGCCGACGACATGGGTGGCACCCTGATGGAGGAGACGATCAGCCGGATGGCCGGCTCGGAGAACGGGTCCGAGCGGTCGGTGGAGGAGCTCGCGGCGATCGCGGGGGCGGCCGGCCGGCCGGTCCGCCAGCGCACCACCACCTACGCCGGCACCCCGGGCAGACTGACCCCGGCCGAGGACACCGCGCCGAGGTTCCTGCCGCTGACCCCGGCCTGAGACCGCGCGGCGTACCGGCGTCCGGCCGGTCTACCGTGGGGTCATGGGCATGTTCGGCAAGTTGTTCGACGGGGCCAGGCCGACCGACGAGGGCGGTGAGGACAGCGACGGCAAGGTGCACCGCCCCCGGTTCGACATCGACCTGGACGGCGGCGTGGTGCGGATGCCGACCCTCGGCTCCCCGAACGCCGCGCCGGCGCCGGACGCGACCGACGAGCGTTCCGACGGCTGAGCGCCTCTCCGGTGGCCGCGGTCAGTCCTGGTCGGCCTGCCGGGCGTGCCGGCCGGGGCGGCGCGCCGCGCTGGCGTTGAGCCCCCGGGCGGTGGCCGCGGCGACCCGCCAGCGCCGGACGAGCCCGAGCGCCACCGCGATCGCCACGATCCCGGCGACCAGCACCGGGGGGCGGCCCATCGCGCCCACGAGCAGCAGCACAGCGCCGAGCACGGCCAGCGGGGCGATCAGCTTCGACCGCGCGGCGGTGTACTCCGGAATCTGCGGCACCGGCGTCCAGGCCGCGTCCGGCCGGTAGCCCGCGGTCACCCGGGGGCGGGGGACCGCCACGATCGGCGTGCTCTGTGCCCGGTGTCTGGTCGTCACGGCGGGGCCCCTCTCGGTCCGTGCTGTGTCCCGTGCGGCCATCGGCCCTCCCGGTCGCCGCCCGGCCTCGATCACCGGGTCTTGCCTGCGGAATCGCCGATCCGGCCGAGCGCGTTACTCCGTTCGCCGATCCTGGGACTCGCGTGACCAGGTTCAATCACTGGGGCCACCCGGGCCACCCGGGCCACCCGGGCGGACCGGGCCACCCGGGCGGACCGGCCGGTCGCGGAACGCCGGCGCCCGGGCGGCGCGTCGGGTCCTGGTCTGGGCCAGCAGCGGCAGCACCCGCCGCTCGACCACGGTGCTGAGCGCGATCACGCTGGTCGACCGGTCGATCGCCGGGGACTGGTTGAGCCGCACCAGGGTGGCCTGCAGGTCCTCGTGGGACGCCGCCGCGAGGTGGCAGAGCACGTCACCCTCGCCGGTCGTGGCGTAGGCCTCCACCACGCCGGGGATCGCGGCGAGCTCCTCGGCGATCTGCCGTAGCGCGCCCTGGGCGATCTCCAATGTGACGAACGCGCGCACCGGGTAGCCCGCGGCCGCGAGGTCGACGTCGGGGCCGTAGCCGGTGAGCACGCCGGCCTCCTCCAGCCGTCGCTGGCGCGCGGTGACCGTCGCCCTGGCCACCCCGAGCCGCCGGGAGAGCTCGAGCACCCCGGCCCTCGGGTGGGCACGCAGGGCGCCGAGCAGCGCCAGGTCGAGCTCGTCCAGCTCGGTGCTCATCTGGTCGTTCCGCCTAGTCCACCGGTCGTCAACTGCGCCGAACTGTCCATGATGTCGAGCTTGGCATGCGCTGATTGCGTAGCCCAGCCCGGCGAGGTGCACTGGTCGGCATGACGGTGGAGTTGCCGGCGGACGCCGAGCTGAGCGAACTGGTCGGTCTGGTCGCGCACGACCCGAGCGACGACGTGTTCCCGGTGCACGGCTGGGACGCGCTGGTCTGGGTGGTCGGCAACGCCACGCTCACCGCGCATTACTTCCGCACCGTGTTCGGGATGGACCTGGTCGCCTACCGGGGCCCCGAGACCGGCCATCCGGATCACCGCGGCTACGTCCTGGCCACCGGGTCGGGGCCGGGCGCGGTGCGGTTCGTGGTCACCGGCGCGGTCGACCCGGACAGCCCGCTGGCCGGGTACCACCGCCGGCACGGCGACGGGGTGGCCGACGTGGCGCTCGAGGTTCCCGACGTGGACCGGTGCGTCGCGCAGGCCCGCCGGGCGGGCGCGCGGGTGCTGGTCGAGCCGCACGACGTCACCGACGAGCACGGCACCGTGCGGACCGCGTCGATCGCGGCCTACGGCGAGACCCGGCACACCCTGGTCGACCGCTCCCGGTACCGGGGCCCGTACCTGCCCGGCTACCGGGCGCGCGCGGTGCCGGCGCCCCGCCCGGCGGTGGTCCAGGCGCTCGACCACGTGGTCGGCAACGTCGAGCTGGGCGCGATGGACGAGTGGGTGGACTTCTACCACCGGGTCATGGGCTTCACCAACATGGCCGAGTTCGTCGGCGCGGACATCGCCACCGACTACTCCGCGCTGATGAGCAAGGTGGTGGCCAGCGGAAACCACGTGGTGAAGTTCCCGCTCAACGAGCCGGCCGAGGGGCGCAGGCGGTCCCAGATCGATGAGTTCCTGCGCTTCCACCAGGGGCCGGGCGTGCAGCACCTCGCGCTGGCCACCCGGGACATCCTCGCCGCCGTCGACACGCTGCGCGCCGCCGGTGTCGAGTTCCTGGCCACCCCCGACTCCTACTACGATGACCCGGAGCTGCGGGCGCGCATCGGTCACGTCCGGGTGCCGGTCGAGGAGCTCAAGGCACGCGGCATCCTGGTCGACCGGGACGAGGACGGCTACCTGCTGCAGATCTTCACCGTGCCGTTCGGTGACCGCCCGACGGTGTTCTTCGAGCTGATCGAGCGGCACGGCTCGGCCGGCTTCGGCAAGGGCAACTTCCGCGCACTGTTCCAGGCCATCGAGCGGGAGCAGGAGCGCCGGGGCAACCTCTGACCCGGCTCTGACCCGGCGCGACCGGCGCGGTCAGGAACCCAGCCCTGGCCGGCCGCGCTGCACGGTGCGCTGGCGCAGGGTGAGCCGGTGCCGGGGCGCGGCGACCAGGGTGCGGTAGTAGCGGCGCAGCAGCACGCCGGCCACGGCGGTCACCGCCACGGCCGCGATCACGTGCCACCACTCGGTGGCCCAGAAGTGGATCACACCGACCAGCAGCGCGGTGAGCACGATCGCGGCCGACTTCACGATCGTGATCCGCGCGGCCCGCTGCCGGTCCCGGCAGCCCTTGCGCAGTTGCGGGGCCGTACTGGAGATCACCCAGATCCAGTACCCGAGGAGTGCCACGTGGGCGATGTACCCGGTGATTTCACGTATCCCCATCAGGACCGACGTGCCTGGACGGGCGGAGCGGACCCCACGGGTTCCGGCATCATCTCGTTCCGGGCCTCCCACCTGCTCGGACAGAACTGCGACCGTACGCCGAGAGTGGTCCCGCCCAGAACCGGCATCCGGGGAACGCGCGCTGGGCCGTTGAGGTGGCGCACCCCGATCGAGGCAAGATCGACTGGTCCGGTCGGGCAGGGCGCCCGGGCGAAACTCGTTCTCCGGGGCTGGGACAATTGCCCGTATGACGGACCCGTCTCCTCGACCCCGGGTGCTCTCCGGGATCCAGCCGACCGCCGACTCCTTCCACCTGGGCAACTACCTCGGCGCGTTGCGGCAGTGGATCGCGCTGCAGGACGACCACGACGCGTTCTACTTCATCCCCGACCTGCACGCGATCACGGCGCCGCACGACCCGGCCGCGCTGCGCGAGCGCACCCGCCGCGGCGTCGCCCAGCTGCTCGCCCTCGGGCTCGACCCGGCCCGGTGCACGCTGTTCGTGCAGTCCCAGGTGCCCGAGCACGCCGAGCTGACCTGGGTGCTCAGCTGTATCACCGGGTTCGGCGAGGCCAGCCGGATGACCCAGTTCAAGGACAAGTCGGCCAAGCAGGGGACCGACCGGACCACCGTCGGGCTGTTCACCTACCCGGTGCTGATGGCCGCCGACATCCTGCTCTACCAGGCCGACCGGGTCCCGGTCGGTGAGGACCAGCGCCAGCACCTTGAGCTGACCCGCGGCCTGGCTCAGCGGTTCAACACCCGGTTCGGCGCCCGCACCTTCACCGTGCCGGAGCCGTTCATCCCTGAGGGCATCGGCAAGGTCTACGACCTGCAGGAACCGACGGCGAAGATGAGCAAGTCGGCGTCCAGCCCGGGCGGCATCATCGAGCTGCTCGACGACCCGAAGGTGTCGGCCAAGAAGATCCGCTCGGCGGTGACCGACGCCGAGCGGGAGATCCGGTTCGACCCGGAGCACAAGGCGGGCATCTCCAACCTGTTGACGATCTACGCGGCGCTCACCGGTCGCAAGGTGGCCGAGCTGGAGGCCGACTACGCGGGCAAGGGCTACGGCGACCTGAAGAAGGACCTGGCCGAGGTGGTCGGCGACTTCGTCTCGCCGCTGCGGGACAAGGTCGCCAGCTACCTCGACGACCGGACCGAGCTGGACCGGGTGCTCGCCGAGGGTGCCACCCGGGCGAGGGACGTCGCCGGCGCGACATTGCGCGCCGTGTACGACAGGATCGGGTTCCTACCGCCAGTCGGCTGAACCTGGGCCACGGCGGGCGCCGACCACCGGGAGGGGACGCCGTGGCCGACAACACCGAGCCGAACGATGCCGACAAGCCGAAACCGCCGAGCGCGCTGGAGCGCTACCGCGAGCGATACCCGTGGCTCGACCACCTCGTCCGGGCCGGCGCCCAGTTCACCACCAGCCACGGCGACCACTACGCCGCCGCGATCACCTACTTCAGCATCCTGGCACTGGTGCCGCTGCTGATGGTCGGCTTCGCGGCGGTGGCACTGGTGCTGCGCGCGAACCCGGAGCTGCTCGACCAGCTGCAGGTCTCGATCGCGAAGTCCGCTCCGCCCGGGCTGGACAAGACGCTCAACCCGGTGATCACGCAGGCGGTGAAGTCCGGCACCACGGTCGGGGTGATCGGTCTGCTCGGTGCCCTGTACTCGGGGCTCGGCTGGATGACGAACCTGCGCGAGGCACTGTCCCAGCAGTGGGGCCAGCGGGAGGATCCGCCGCCCTTCCCGCGCAGGCTGGCGGTCGACCTGGCGGCGCTGATCGGGCTCGGGCTGGCCCTGGGCATCTCCGTCGCGGTGGCCGCGGGTGGCGGGCTGGCCGGACAGATCCTGGAGTACGTCGGACTGGGCGACATCGGCTGGTTGCGTCCGGCGATCCGCCTGCTGGTCGTGATCTTCGGTCTGCTGGCGAACGCGCTGGTCTTCCTGTGGGTCATCGCGCGGCTGCCCCGTGCCCCGGTCACCTGGCGCAGCGCGGCCAAGGCGGCGCTCGTCGGCGCGGTCGGCATGGAGCTGATCAAGCAGGTGATGGTCGTCTACATCGCGAAGATCACCGACTCGCCCGCGGGCGCGGCGTTCGGGCCGATCATCGGGCTGCTGATCTTCGTCTTCACCGTGTCGCGGTTCATCCTGTTCCTGGCGGCCTGGGCGGCCACCGCGAAGGAGAACATGGTCGAGGAGCGGCCGGTCGCGCCCGGGCCTGCCGTGATCCGGCCCGAGGTGACGGTGCGCGGTGGCGCCGGTCCGGGCGCCGCGGCCGGGCTGGTGGGCGCCGGTGCGGTGGCCGGGCTGGTCGGGGTGTCCCTGATCCGCCGCCGGAAGGGCTGACCCGGCCGGTCCGCCGGGGTGGCCGGGCGGTCGCTCCCGGCTGGGGCCGCGCCCGGCGCGTCCGTTCAGGCCTTGTGCCGGCCGCCCCGGCCCCCGGCCGGTCCCTCGCCACCTCGGCCGACCGGGCCTTCGCCGCTCCGGGCGAGGTCGAGGGTGTCGCCGTCAGCGTATGAGCCACCGTCCGAGCCACCGTCCGAGCCACCGTCCGAGCCACCGCCCGGGCCGCCGCCGGAGCCACCGCCCGTGCCGTCCGACCGCCGGCGCGCGACCAGCCAGGACAGCAGCGCCCCGAGCGCCGCCCCGCCGCCGATGGTGGCCAGGGCGTAGCCGCGGTGCTCCGGGGTCTCCTCGGCCGGCGTGGCGGTCCGCGCGCCACCGGGGCCGGCCGACCCGGTCGGAGCGGCCGGAGCGGCACCGCCGGACGCGGCCGCCGAGGAGTCGTCGTCGGCGGGCGCGGCGTCGACCAGCTGCCCGACCGGCGCCGTGCCGGCGGGCAGCGCGAACCCCCAGTCGAGCAACCGGGCGGCCTGGGTGTCCATCGGCACGGGGTGCTGCTCGCCACGCATGAGCACGACGACCAGCCGCCGGCCGTTCCGCTCGGCGGCGGTGATCCGGGTGTGCCGCGCGTCGTCGGTGAACCCGGTCTTGCCGCCGATGGTGCCCGGGTAGCTGGCCAGCATGTGATTGTCGTTGCTGATCTTGAATCCCGGCACGTCGCCGCGGCCGGGCCAGTCGAACAGCCGGGCCCGGCTGATCTCCACGAACGTCGGGATCCGCATCGCCGCGCGGTAGAACAGCGCCAGGTCGTAGGCCGAGGTGGACATCCCGGGGGAGTCCAGCCCGGACGGCGACGTGGGCCGGGTGTCCAGGGCGCCCAGCTCGGCCGCCGTCCCGGACATCGCGCGCAGCGTGGCCGGAACCCCGCCGAGCTGGCGGGCCAGCGCGTTCGCCGCGTCGTTGCCGGAGTTCATCAGCAGCCCGGTGAGCAGCTGCTCGACGGTGTAGTGCCCGCCCGGCCCGACGCCGACCCGGCTGCCCGGGGTGTTCGCGTCGGCGGTGGTGCCCTCCACCGGGGCCTTCAGGTCGAGCTGTCGCAGGACGACCAGCGAGGTGAGCACCTTGAGCAGCGAGGCCGGCCGTTCGCGGGCGTGCGGGTTGTGCGCGGCGAGCACGGCCCCGGTCCGCAGGTCGGCGATCACCCAGGAGGCGGTGGTCACGGTGGCAGGCGGGCGCGGCGTCCCGGCCGGCAACACCAGCCCGCAGCCGCCCAGCCTCGGGCCGCCGACCGGGTGCGCGGGCACCGGCAGCGGCGCCGGCGCGTCGGTTCCGGGCAACGGGGCCTCGGACTTGTCGACAGCCGGCGGCGGGGTGACCGGCAGCGGGCAGTCCGGCGGCGGTGGCGGCGGCGGGGCCGGTCGGGCGGGTGCCGCCGGCGGAGCCGGACGGGCGGGCGCCCCGGTGTGCCCCGGAGCCGAGGCGTGCGGCGCGGACGCCGGAGCGGCGGCCGCGAGCCCGGCGCCGCCGAGCAGCCCCGCCGAGCCGGCCAGCACGGCGGCGGTCAGGGCGGGGAGCACGACAGCGGTGCGTCGGCCAGTCACGTCGGAACAGCCTAGTGGCCGCGCGGTCGGCCGCCGGGTGTGGTGGGTCAGGCGGGCGACTCCAGCTGAGACTTGATCTTGGCGAGCGTGCGGTGCATGCCGTCCACCATCTCCTCGTCCACCTTGCCCCGGAACAGGGCGGTGGCGAAGGCGTTGACCACGGCCGACGGCGGGCTGACCCGGTTGCGCCACTGGGTCAGCGTGGTGCCGCCGTCCGAGGTGGGCGCCAGCCGCCAGCCCCACTGCATGTTGTTCTCGGCGACCTGGAAGGCGAACCGCTCGGTCGGTACGCACTCCACGATCGTGCAGCGGGTCGGCCAGCGCATCAGGCCACGCTTGTTGAAGCCGATGAACCGCGCGCCCTCGGCCGGCCCCTTCGCGCCGCCGACCCACTTCCCGCCGGTGTTCCCGGGGCTCCACCGGCCCATGTTGGTGACGTCCGTGACCAGCTCCCACACCCGGTCCGGCGGCGCCGCGATCGTCACGCTGGCCTCGTCCATCACGACCTCCATTGATCAGAATGCTTCCGCTGTGTGAACGACGCGGACACGCACTGGTCACTGGACGGTACCGACGAGTAGCGTCCCGCCGATGTCACCGGGCCGGGTGAGGCTCGAGATACCGCGCGTTCGGACCCGACGGCGGGACGGGGGATCGGTGGCCGGAGCGGACCGGGTGGCGACCGGGGTGGACTGGGCGGCGCTGGCCCGGGCGGCGGTGGCGGCGGCGGCGCACGCCTACTGCCCGTACTCGGGCCTGCGGGTGGGATCGGCCGCGCTGTGCGACGACGGGCGCGTGGTGACCGGCTGCAACGTGGAGAACGCCTCCTACGGTCTGGGGGTGTGCGCGGAGGTGACCATGGCCGGGCAGCTGCGGCTCACCGGCGGCGGCCGGCTCGTCGCGGTGGCCTGCCGCGCCGGGAGCGGGGCCGTGCTCACCCCGTGCGGGCGGTGCCGGCAGGTGCTGCACGAGCTGGGCGGGCCGGGCTGCCTGGTGGACACCGCGGCCGGCCCCCGCCCGCTGAGCGTCCTGCTGCCGGGCGCGTTCGGGCCGGAGGACCTGCCGTGACGGTCAACGCGGTCGACGTGATCGTGGCCAAGCGGGACGGCGGCCGGCTGACCGACGAGCAGATCGACCGGGTGGTGGCCGGGTACACCGCCGGCGAGGTGGCCGAGGAGCAGATGGCGGCGCTGGCCATGGCGATCGTGCTGCGCGGGATGGATGCCGCCGAGACCGCGCGGTGGACCCAGGCGATGATCGACTCCGGGGACCGGCTCGAGCTCGGCGACGTGGGCCGCCCGCTGGTGGACAAGCACTCCACCGGCGGCGTCGGCGACAAGATCACGCTGCCGCTGGCGCCGCTGGTCGCCGCCTGCGGGGCCGCGGTGCCGCAGCTGTCCGGCCGGGGGCTGGGGCACACCGGCGGCACGCTGGACAAGCTGGAGTCGATCCCGGGCTGGCGCGCGTCGCTGGGCGAGGACGAGATCCGCGCCCAGCTGGCCGAGGTCGGTGCCGTGATCTGCGCGACCACCCCCCGCCTGGCCCCCGCCGACCGGAAGCTCTACGCGCTGCGGGACGTGACCGGCACGGTGGAGTCGGTCCCGCTGATCGCCAGCTCGATCATGAGCAAGAAGCTCGCCGAGGGCACGGACGCGCTGGTGCTGGACGTCAAGGCCGGGTCCGGGGCGTTCATGAAGACGCCCGACCAGGCCGCCGCGCTGGCCCGCTCAATGATCGACATCGCCGGGGCGCACGGCCTGCGGTGCTCCGCGCTGATCACCGACATGTCGCTGCCGCTGGGCCGGGCGGTGGGCAACGCGCTGGAGGTGGCCGAGTCGGTCGAGGTGCTGCGGGGCGGCGGTCCGCCCGACGTGGTGGCGCTCACCGTGCGGCTGGCCGGCGAGATGCTGCGGCTGGTCGGGCTGGGGCCGCCGCACGGGCCGGACCCCGCCGAGGTGCTGGCGTCCGGCGCGGCGTACCCGGTGTGGCGGGCGATGATCAGCGCGCAGGGCGGCGACCCGGACGCGCCGCCGCCGGTCGCCGCGCGGGTGGAACCGGTGCACGCGGACCGGGACGGCACGTTCGCCGGCTGGGACGCGCGCGCGGTGGGCGTCGCGGCGTGGCGGCTGGGCGCCGGCCGGGCGCGCAAGGAGCACCCCGTCGACCCGGCGGCCGGGGTGCGGCTGCTCGTCGACCCCGGCGAGCCGGTGACGGCCGGCCAACCGCTGCTGGAGCTGCACACCGACCGGCGCGACACGCTGCCGGACGCGCGCGCCGCGCTGACCGGGGCCGCCCGGTACGCCGACCCCGCTCGCGGCGTGCCTGCTCGGGCCGGCTCCGCTCCCGGCGTGCCGGCTCGTGACCCGCGCGCCCCGGGCGACCCCGCTCGCGGCCCGCTGGTGCTCGACGTGCTCGGCACCGACGCCGGGTGATCGCCGTGCGGGGCGGATCAGCGGCGCTGAGCGCGGTCGATCCGCCCCGGACGGCGATCACCCGATACCGCCCTCGGCCGGCAGCCCCGGGAACGCGGGGCCGCCGGGTCACTCGTCGTCGGGGTCGACCTCGTCCGGGGTGGAACCGTTGCGCGGCTTGGTCGGCGCCTTGGCGCGGGTCCGGCGCTGGGCGGGACGCGGGGCCGGCATCGGCATCTGCCCGTTGTGCCCGCCGCCCGGACCCCGGCCGAGGATCAGCTCGGCGAAGGTGGCCATCGCCTCGTCCAGCTGCCCGGCGTTGCGGCGCTCGGACTCCTGGTTGGCGTGGTGCACCAGCGCGGTGAGCGAGTCGGTGTCCGGGCGGGTGCCCAGGGTGGTGTCCACCGCGTCGAGCCGCTTGGTGATCTCCTCCAGCCGGCCGGTGAGCCCGTCGACCCGGTTGGCCAGGCCGTCGAGGTGGCCGGTCGGGTCGACGGCGGGGCGCTGGCCGAGCTCGCTCAGCGTGCCGTGCAGCCCGGCGCCGGTCTCCGCGATCAGCGCGCGCAGGCCTTCGGCGGTCTTCTCGCCGGTCTTGCGGCTCTCCTCGCGGCCACCTTCGAGCTGCTGGCGGACGCCCTCGTCAAGCTCGTCGAGCCGGGTGCGCAGGGTGGTCTCGGTGCCGCCGAGCCGCTCGGTGACCGGGCCGTTGATGGCGCCGGGGAGGCCGTCCAGGCGCAGCTCGTGGCGGTCGAGGCGGTTGTCCAGGTCGTCGAGGCGCTTGTGCAGGCCACCGAGCTTGTCGTCCAGCCCCTCCATCCGGCCGGCGATGCCCTCCATCCGCCCGGCGACCCCGTCGAGGCGTCCGTCGAGCTGGGCGAACGGCTTGGCCAGCCGGTCGACCAGCGCCTCGACGGAGCGGGCGACGGAGGCGACGGCGGCGTCCTGGGCGTCGAGCTTGGCGACGGTCTCGTCGAGCCGCTCGGCCAGCACGCTGACCTCGGTGCGGTCCGGCAGCTCGGCCAGGCGTTTGCGCATCGAGCCGAGGGCGTCGAGCGTCGCGAGGCGGGCGTGGATCTCGTCGAGGGAGTCGAAGATCTGCTGCTGTTCACTGTCCCGGATCTCGGCCGCGCGGTTGAGCATGCTGCGCATCCGGTCGAACGACATGGTCTGCTGATCACTCAAGGCGCTGACGCTTTCCTCGAACCAGTGGGGAGCTGAGCGGACGTCAGCGTAAACGCATTGCACAGCGTCACCCGCAAGGGTTCGGCGTTGAGGCTTGCCTCACCCGTTAGGTGCGGGTATGGGAGCTAGGGTGACGCCAGTGACTGACGTTCCGGTGCCACTGACCCTGGAAAACGTCCGCACTGCGCCGAAAGTGCTGCTCCACGACCACCTGGACGGTGGATTACGGCCGGCGACGGTGGTCGAGCTGGCCGAGGCCTCCGGTTACCGGGGCCTGCCCACCCGGGACCCCGATGAGCTGGCCGGCTGGTTCGTCGCGGCGGCCGGTTCCGGGTCGCTGGAACGGTACCTGGAGACCTTCGCGCACACGGTCGGGGTGCTGCAGGACCGGGACGCGCTGGTGCGGGTCGCCGCCGAGTGCGCGGAGGACCTGGCCGCCGACGGTGTGGTGTACGCGGAGGTGCGGTTCGCGCCCGAGCTGCACCTGGAGCGCGGGCTGAGCCTGGACGAGGTCGTCGTCGCGGTCCTGGAGGGGTTCCGGGTCGGTACGGCGCGGGCCGCCGCGCGGGGCGGCCGGGTCCGGGTGGGCTGCCTGCTCACCGCGATGCGGCACGCGGCGCGGTCCCGGGAGATCGCCGAGCTGGCGGTGCGGCATCGGGACGCCGGGGTCGTCGGGTTCGACATCGCCGGCGCCGAGGCCGGTTACCCGCCCTCCCGGCACCTGTCCGCCTTCGAGTACCTGCGCCGGCAGAACGCGCACTTCACCATCCACGCGGGCGAGGGGTTCGGGCTTCGGTCGATCTGGGAGGCGCTGCAGTGGTGCGGCACCGACCGGCTGGGCCACGGCGTGCGCATCGTGGACGACCTGACGGTCCACGCGGACGGGTCGGTGGCGCTCGGCAGGCTGGCCGCGTACGTCCGGGACAAGCGGATCCCGCTGGAGATGTGCCCGACCTCGAACGTCCAGACCGGGGCGGCGCCGTCGCTGGTGGAGCACCCGGTGGGGCTGCTGGTCCGGCTGGGCTTCCGGGTGACGGTCAACACCGACAACCGGCTGATGTCCGGCTGCACCGTGAGCAGCGAGCTGGCCGACCTGGCGAGCGCGTTCGGGTACGGCTGGGCGGACCTGCGCCGGCTGACGCTGAACGCGATGAAGAGTGCGTTCATCGGGTTCGACGAGCGGCTGGCCGTGATCGACGAGGTGATCGTCCCGGAATTCGCGCGACTGGCCGGTTGAGTCGCGCTAACCCTCTGCAATTCCGGAATAACGGATTAGCGGAGGTGTGGTCGATGGTCCGGTCCCGACGCGGGTTCGCCACCACCCGGTGCGCGGCACTGGCACTGCTCGGGTCGGCGCTCGTGACCGGGTGCGCGGCGGACGAATCCCCGAAGGGTGACCGGGCCGGGGCCGCCGGCGCCGACAGCCGCTGCGCACCGCCCTCGGCGGCCGACACCGGCGGCGTCGCGGGCTGGCGGGGCTACCTGGCCGGGCACCGGGACGACGTGGCGCTGCTGCTCGACGACGGGCGGGGGCACCGCCTGGAGCATCGCGCGGAGCAACCGCGGCCGCTGGCGTCGGCGGTGAAGGTGGTGGGCCGCCTACGCCCGGGACGTCGCGCGGGGACGGCTCCGGGCCGACGAGCCGGTGCGGGTGGGCGACTGGGAGCGCTGGTACCTGCCGGGCACCGACGGCGGCGCGCACCCCGCGGCGCTGGACGAGCTGGGCGTGCCCAGTGTGGCGGCCGGGGCTCTGGACGCGGGCCGCACCGTGCCGCTGGACGCCGTGGTCGCCTCGATGATCCGGCACAGCGACAGCCGACGCCACCGCCACGGGCACCGCGCGGGACCTGGCCGCCGTGCACCGGGCGGTGGCGACCGGCACCTTCGGCCCGGGGTCCGAGCTGGCCCGCCGGCACCTGGAGTGGCAGCCCAGCCGGCTGCCCGGGATCGCGGGCCCGGGGTCCAAGGGCGGCTCGCTGACCGGGGTGCTGACCGACGCGTTCGAGCTGCGCCGCCCGGACGGCACCGTGGCGACGGCCGACCTGCTGGTGCGCCGCATGTCGGTGCCGGATCACGCGCGGGCGCTCGCCGAGCTGCCCGAGCAGCGGATGCTCGTCGGCGCGCTGACCGACCCCGGGGCGTGGGCCGGGCTGCGGTGCGCCGTCGACCCCGCCGGCTGACGCCCGCCCACGACGACCCGGCACGATCCAGGCATGCGCGAGGGCGATCCGGACCAGCGGCTGGCCGAGCTGGAGAGCAGGGTGGCCGCGCTGGAGGCGGCCGGTGCGGTGGCCGGGGGGGCGGCACCGGCCGCCGGGCCGCCCGCCGAGGCCGTCGCGGAGAGGTCCGCCGACGCTCCCGGGGAGCGGCCCGACGGGGCGGGTGAGGTCGGCTACGACGGCCTCGCCACGTTGCACGGCGAGGTGCGCTGGACGATCCGCTACACGCCGGGCGGGGTGCTGGAGCTCGATGAGGCGCCGGGCGCGGCGGTGCTCGCCGCGCTGGGCCACCCGGTGCGGCTGCGGATGGTGCGCAGGCTGCTCACCGGACCGGCGACGGCGCCGCAGCTGCAGGAGGCGGCGGAGCTGTCGTCCACCGGCCAGCTCTACCACCACCTGCGCGCGCTCGGTTCCGCCCGCGTGGTCGAGCAGGACGGGCAGCGGCGCTACCGGGTGCCGGCGACCGGCGTGGTCCCGCTGCTGGTGCTGCTGCTCGCCTCGGCCGACGTGGCCGGCCAGCTGCGCCCCGGCGGATGACGCGGTCCGGCCTACGGGCGGTGCAACCGCGCGCGCAGCTCGTCGACCAGCGCGTTCCACCGCTCGGCCTCGGCGCCGAACGGCGGGCTGGGGGCCAGCCGTGTCGGGTCGGGGTGCAGCACGAACGAGGTGAACCAGCCGAGGCTCTGCGAGCTGGCCAGGGCGACGGCGGCGGAGTCGTCGTGCGCCCACTCGCCCACGTCCCGCAGCAGCTCCACGCCGAGGTCGAGCTGGCTCGGGTCGACCGCGGTCGGGCCGTCCGCGATGTCCTCGCCCAGTCCGGCCAGGTGGTAGACGTTCTGCGCGTCGACCTCCACGGTGAGCTCGTCCTCGGCCGCCCGCTCGAGGACCTCCGGCCAGGTGGAGGTGCCGGTCAGGTCGTGCCCGGTGCCGCCCGGGCCGGCGAGGTGCTCGGCCAGCGCCCGCGCGGAGGGCAGCGTGACGATCAGGCCGTCCGAGCCGAGGAACAGCGGCTTGTCGTCCAGGTAGCAGCGCAGCGTGTAGTGCTCGGCGTCCTCGGTGCTGATCAGGATCGGGTCGATGCCGACGTCCTCCCAGAACACCGCCGCCTCGCTCGGCCCGCCGGCCTCGGCGAGCGTGCCGGAGCCCCGGGCGGCGTCCACAGCGTCGGCATCGGCGTCGGCATCGGCGTCGGCGCCGTCGGCCGCCCCGGGCTCGCGGTCGACGGCCGCGGCGCCGGTCAGCGGGTCGGCGGCCAGCTCGCGGCGCGCGGCGGTCACCGCGTCCGCGTCGACGGCCGGCACGGCCACCACGGCGTCCAGCGCGTCGATCACCTCGTCCCAGCGGTTGGCGACGGTCTCGGCCAGCCGCTCCCAGAGCTTCGCGCCCTCCCTGCCGGTGAACGCCCAGGTGCCGCGCTCGAGCAGGGCGAAGCCCTCGGCGTCGTCCAGCACCTCGTGCACCCCGGGCAGCTCGCAGGTGTCGGCCAGCGCGCGGACCAGGGCGGTGATGCCGGCCAGCTCGTTCACCGTCCAGGTGTCGGGCTCGTCGGCCACGATCTCCGGGGTGCCGACCAGGTCGTAGCAGTGGTCCTCCTCGGGGACCAGCTCCGCGACGGTCAGGTCGTCGACCAGCGGCCAGGCCGGGTGGTCGGCCAGGTCGTGGTCGCGGACGGTGCGCACGTAGGCGGCCAGCGCGGCGGCGTCCGGGAAGGCGTGCACGGCGTCCGCATCACCGAGGAAGCCCTCCCACTCCTCGCCGTCCTCGCGCCAGCGCGGAGCCCACAGCGTGATGAGGTCGCCCTCGGTGAGCGAGAGCTGGATCGGGACGATGTCCATGGCCACGCGGGCAGGGTAGCCAGGCCGGCGTGATCGCCGGGTAACGGATGCGCCCCGGACGCGACACCGGGCCGGCCAGAGCGGCCGGCCCGGTGTCGGGGCTGGAGTCGGTGACGACTCAGCGAGCGGTGTGCAGGCGGACCACGCCGACGCTGACGTCGGTGAGGCCCCCCTCGTCGAACTCGTGGCGCAGGCGATCGGCTTTCAGCGTCGCCGCCATGCCGTCGTAGGGCCCGTGCGCATCGACCTCACCGGTCTGCGGGTCGACGGCGAGCACGATGTACCCATCGCACTGACCGAGCTGCTCCGCAGCCGCAACCAAGGCCGCGTTTGTGGGCGCGTTCTCCGGCACTCCGATCACCTCCTGACGACTGACTCCTACTGAGTACAGCGGCGAAGGAGGGGTCAGCGTGACACCGGAAAGGCGATACCACCCGTTTGGGTCAGACGCGCGGGTCACTGTGGGTGACTTGACTCCGTAACGTCGATATGCGTCTCCACGGGTGGTTGACAGGCCCCGGGGGGTGATGACGTTTCCGCAGGTGATCTCGATTTCCAGGGCGCGGGGCCAAGATCCGGGTGCCGGTCCGGACCGGCCACCGACGATCACCTGATGATCGATCCCCAACTGCCGTACCGGCCGGTAGCGTGACCGGTCATGGACGTCCACGTCGTCGATCATCCACTCGCGCGGGCGAGGCTCTCGACACTGCGCGACGCGCGGACCGACAACGCCGTCTTCCGCGCCGCGCTGCGCGAGCTGACCGTGATGCTGATCTACGAGGCGACCCGGGGCGCGGAGCTCGCCACGGCGCCGATCCACACGCCGGTGGCCCGCACCACCGGCTACCGGCTGGCCGCCCCGCCGCTGCTGGTGCCCGTGCTGCGGGCCGGCCTGGGCATGGCGGAGGCGGCGCACGGCCTGATGCCGGAGTCGCGGATGGGCTTCGTCGGGGTGGCCAGGGACGAGTCGACCCACCGCCCGGTGCCGTACATGGAGTCGCTGCCCGAGTCGCTGGCCGGGCAGCCGGTGTTCGTGCTCGACCCGATGCTGGCCACCGGCGGGTCGATGGCACACACGATCGAGCTGCTGGTCAAGCGCGGCGCGACCGACGTGGCCGTCATCTGCGTGCTGGCCGCGCCGGAGGGCCTGGCCACGCTGCGCGAGGCCCGGCTGCCGATGCGGGTGGTGACCGCCAGCATCGACGAGCGGCTCAACGACTCGGCGTTCATCGTTCCCGGGCTGGGCGACGCCGGCGACCGGCAGTTCGGTGCCGTGTGAGCCCGGTGCGCCGAACCGCGCCGGCCGGGCAGGCTCAGCCGGGTTCGGCGGAGTACGCGCGGCCCAGCGCGAGCAGGGCGGACGCGTACAGCTCGGCCGGGTCGCCCGCACCGGCCGGGATGAGCGCGCGCAGCTCCAGCGACACCAGTCCGTGCACGGTCGCCCACATCGCGGTGGCCACCTTCACCGGGTCGGCGTCGCGCATCTGGCCGGCCTCCATGGCCCGGCGCACCGAGTCGCGGAGCACCCCGAACGTGGCCTCTGCCCTGCGCACGGACTCCGCGTCCGGCTCCAGCCCCTTGCCGACCGAGCCGAACATCACCTGGTAGAAGTGCGGCTCGTCCAGCGCGTTCGCCCGGTAGGCCATGGCCAGCGCGTACAGGTCGGTGCGCGGGTCGCCGCTGGGGGTGACCGAGGCCAGCCGGTCGCCGAAGCGCGCGAACGCCTCGTCGAACACCGCGTTGAGCAGCTCCGGCTTCCCGCCGAACAGGGAGTACACCGCCGTGGTCGAGGTGCCGACCTCGGCGGCCAGCTTGCGCAGGCTCA
Organism: Pseudonocardia sp.; assembly: GCA_036497465.1. Classification (GTDB taxonomy): domain Bacteria; phylum Actinomycetota; class Actinomycetes; order Mycobacteriales; family Pseudonocardiaceae; genus Pseudonocardia. The sequence continues at coordinate 23,716 of DASXJJ010000040.1, forward strand.
GCGCGTCCATCCCGTCGTCGGACAGGGTGCGCACCGCCTGCTCGAGAAGCCGTACTCGTAGCGCGTCGTCGTGGACCTTGGGCCTGGGCATCAGGAAATCAGGCTAACCAATCGTCCCTGGCCACTCACCCTGAGACACACCTTCGGTGAGTCCTGCCGAGTCACCCGAGAAGCGTGGCGGCCGCGATCGCACCCAGCTCGTAGCAGGCGTCCAGCGCCGCCCTGTCCGGTGCGCCGGTGACCGTGACCGGCTCGGCCACCGGCTTCCAGCCGAGCGCGTCGGCGATCGACTCGATGGCCTTCACCGCGCCCTCCACCCCCTGGTTGCCGTGCACCCAGAACCCGTACGGGCGACCCTTCGTGTCGTCGGCGACCGGGTAGTACACCTGGTCGAAGAAGTGCTTGAGCGCGCCGGACATGTAGCCGATGTTGGCCGGGGTGCCGAGCACCAGCCCGTCGGCGGCCAGCACGTCGGAGGCGGTGGCGGCCAGCGCGGCCCTGCGCACCACGTCCACTCCGGTGATCTCCGGGTCGGAGGCGCCGCGCAGCACGGCGTCGAACAGCTCGGCGGTCGCCGGGGACGGGGTGTGATGGACGATCAACAACGTGGGCACGCCGACAGTGTGCCGGGTCAGTAACCGGCCAGCAGGGCCTGCACCCTGGCCAGGGTCGGCTGGTCGGCGTGGCTGCGCACCCGGCCGCGCGGGTCCGGCCGCCGGCCCCAGATGACCAGGGTGCGCGCGGCGGCGTCCATCTCCAGGTACGGCTCGTCCCCGGGCCGGTCGGCCAGCTCCAGGCCGGCCCGCCCGCCGTCCACCACCAGCCGCAGGTCGGCCGCTCCCGGGGCGCGCAGCCGCACGCCCAGCCGCTCGTCCGGGCGCGGGTCGTCGGGCCGGCCACGGCGCAGCAGGATCTCCCCGAGCACCTCGACGGCGTGCGCGGTCAGCTCGGGCCGGGCGAGCAGCTCGTGGCTGGTGTCGTCGTCCCCGGCGATGTCCCAGCGGTGCACGGCGAACTCGTTGCGCAGGTGCGGCGGGAACTTCGCCACGGCCATCCGGCGGCCGGTCCACGGGATCACCGCGCCGGGCTCGACCGCGAGCACCTCGTCGACCACCGAACGCATGGCCCGTTCCTCGGACTCCAGCCGGCGGTGCAGCCCGGCGGGGTCGAGCGCGCGGTAGGCGGGTTCCCGCTCCTCGAACGTGCGGGTACGGGGCACCGGGTCCCCGGACAGGTAGGGCCGCAGGTGCCGGGTGACCTCGGCGGCGGTCGCGGCCAGGTGGGCCGTGACCTCGTGGGCGGTCCAGCCCGCGCAGGCGCTCACCACGCCGGGCGCGGTGTGCTGGATGGCGTCGAAGAAGGCCTCGGCCTCCCGGCTGAGGGTCGTCGCTGTGCTGGCCATGCCGGCCACGCTAGGTGCCGGACGGTTCGGCGGGGGGCGAACCGTGCCGGACCGCCGCCTGCCGGGACAACGCCGGCCGAACCGTGGCGGAAGACCGGGCCGCTGTCAGACGACGGGGCCGCTGTCAGACGACGGGGGCGCTGTCAGACGACGGAGCTGCGCTCAGAAGACCTGGCCCAGGTCGGCCGGCAGCACGGTGTCCAGGCACCGCTCGACCAGCGCGGCGATCGTCCAGGACGGGTTGGCCGCGCCGGTCGAGCCGGGGATCAGCGACGCATCGGTGACGTACAGGCCCGGGTAGCCGTGCACCCGGCCGTGGTTGTCGCACGCGGTGTCCAGCGTCGCGCCGCCCAGCGGGTGCCACGTCGCCGGGTCGGTGTTGCCCGCGTCGATGACGCCGGCCGGGGCCTCGGCGGCGGCCCGGACCAGCCCGCGCAGCGGGTCCGGCAGCGTGCGGTCGGCCACCCCGGCCAGTGTCGGGGCCCGGCGCGGTCACCCCTCGGTCGGCGGCCACCAGCCGCGGCACCATCTCGCGCACGGAGCGCTGCGCGGCCGCGTCAGCGTCGCCGGGCCAGTGCAGCCGCGCCCGGCCGCGCGCCGGGTCCCAGCGGAACTCGCCGACCGGCTGGCAGGCGCCGAAACCGGGCACCGGCATCACGTGCGCCTCCACCGGCAGCGGCGCGGCCCCGAACTCCACGGTCACCGGGCGGGCGGGGTCGCTCTGGTCGCGCAGCGCGACGTTGAACGGCCCGCCCTGGTGCGCCCCGGTCCGCTCGGGCACCAGGGCGCGCAGGTAGATCCGGTCGCCGTTGTTGCCCCAGTGCCGGCCGACGTGCTCGTTGAGCCGGGGCAGCCCACCGGTCTCCCGCGCCGCCACCTGCGGCCGGGAGGTGCCGGTGGAGCCGGCCGCGCAGAACACCGCGTCGGCGACCAGGGTGGCCCGCTCCAGCACCGTGCCGTGCTCGTCATCCGTTCGGTGGCCACCCGGTACCGGCCGGCGCGGTCCGTGGTCAGCCCGGCCACCCGGTGCAGCGGGCGCACCTCGACATGCCCGCTGCGCTCGGCCCTGGCCAGGTAGTTCTTGTCGACGGAGTTGCGGGCACCGCTGTTCACCCCGAACAGGTACTCGCCGACGCTCACCGAGGGCACCGCCCGCCCGGCCAGCTCGGCCCGCACCACGTCCCAGTCCAGCGCGTTCGGGGCCAGCTCGGCGTGCAGCCCGGCCCGGCGGGCCTGGTCCAGGAACAGCCAGGTGCCCACGTAGTTGGGGTGCGCGCACGTCGTCCGGGATCGGCGCAATGCCCACCCGCCGGGCCGCGCGCGGATAGTGCTCCCGGTCCAGGACGAGCGGTGGTCGGGGGAGAAGAACGGCGGGAACGTGTCGCCCGCCGCGGTGACCGTCCACCGGCGGCCGCGCTCGAGCACCACGGTGCGCACGCCGGCCTCGGCCAGCCCGGTACGCCGCGATCGCCTCGCCCAGCCCGCTGCCGATCACCACCGCCCGGCGCCGCTGCTCGCCGGCCGGCACGCCGCCCGGTGCCGCGCGGGGGAGCGGCACGGTGTCCGCGTGGGCGCGGCCGGTACCCAGCGCCAGTCCGACCGCGCCCGCCGTGCCCAGCGCGGCGGCCCCGCCGAGGAACCCGCGCCGGCTCAGCCCGGTCACTGCCGGCCGCCGGCGCCCGGGACGATCGTCGCGGTGATGCCGCGGATCATGCCGCCGGGCACGGCTCGACGGGTGGTGCTTCGCGGCATGGCCGCCTTTCGCCGGGGAGCGGGGGCCAGCCGATCCTACTGGCGGGTAACCGCGCGGTGGCGGGGAGTGACCACCTGGGTCGGCGGCCGCTCGGCGGTGCTCTCAGGCGGGCGGTGCTCAGGCGGGCGGTGCTCAGGCCGGCGGTGCTCAGGCGGGCGGTGCTCTCAGGCCGGCGGTTCGAGCAGCGTCGCCACCTCGGTGCGCAGCCCGGCCATCCGCGCCGCCGCCGCCGCCCGGGCCGCCGGGAGCCCGGCCGGGTCCTCCACCGGCTCCACCACCTGCAGGTACGCCTTCAGCTTCGGCTCGGTGCCGGACGGCCGGACCACGATCCGGGTGCGCTCGCCGAGCAGCACGAACACGTCCGGGAGGGGCCGCTGGTCCACCTCCGGCGCGGCGGCCAGCCTGCGCACCGCGGCGTCCCGGGCGTCGGCGGCCATCCGCACCGTCACCGCCTCGGTCAGGTACACCCCGTGCGCCAGCGCCAGCTCGTCCAGCGCGTCCAGCAGCGAGCCGCCGGCCGCCGCGCGGGTGGCGGCCAGGTCGGCGGCCAGCACGGCGGCGGCGATGCCGTCCTTGTCCCGCACCGCGTCCGGGTCCACGCAGTGGCCCAGCGCCTCCTCGAAGCCGTACACCAGCCCCTCGCCGGCCCGCACGATCCACTTGAACCCGGTCGGGGTCTCCGCGTAGCGGGCGCCGCGGGCGGCGGCCACCGCGCGCAGCTCGGTGGAGGAGGCGACCGTGCCGGCGACCAGCGGGTCCGGGTGCGCGGCGCGGTCCAGGGTGGCCAGCAGGTGGTCGCCGAGCAGCGCGCCGACCTGGTTCCCGGTGAGCATCCGCCAGCGCCCGTCGGCGTCCGGTACCCCGAGCGCGCACCGGTCGGCGTCCGGGTCCAGCGCCACGGCCAGGTCGGCCCGCACCTCGGTGGCCAGAGCGAGCAGCGCGTCGGTGGTCCCCGGCTCCTCCGGGTTGGGGAAGCGCAGGCCGCCGAAGTCCGGGTCGGGGGCCGCCTGCGCGCGGACCACGTGCACGTCGTCGAAGCCGGCCCGGCGCAGCGCGTGCACGGCGAGCGCCCCGCCCACCCCGTGCAGCGGGGTGAGGGCGACGCGCAGCCGGCGGGCGGTACCCCGGGGCAGCGTCGCCACCCGGGCCAGGTAGGCCTCCACCAGCTCGGCGGGGTCGGTCGGGGTGACCGGGGCGGTGGGCACCGACAGGGCAGGCGGGGCGGCGGCGATCGCGGCCTCGATCTCGGTGTCGGCGGGCTCGACGAGCTGGGCGCCCCGGTCCTCGCCACCCAGGTACACCTTGTAGCCGTTGTCGCCCGCCGGGTTGTGCGAGGCGGTGATCTGCACCCCGGCCACCGCGCCCCAGGCCCGCACGGCGAACGCCAGCACCGGGGTGGGCAGCGGCTCGCCCAGCGCCCGTACCGCGAACCCGGCGGCGGCGAGCACCTCGGCGGCGGCCGTGGCGAACGCGGCGGAGCCGTGCCGTGCGTCCCTGCCGACCAGCACCGTCCTGCCGCCGTCGCCCCGCGCGGTGAGCCACGCGGCCAGCCCGGCGGTCGCCCTGCGCACCACCGCCACGTTCATCCCGGCCGACCCGGCGCGCACCGGAGCCCGCAGCCCCGCGGTGCCGAACCGGGGCGTCCCGGCCATCCGCGCGGCCAGCTCCTCGGCGGCCCCGGCGGCGGGCGGGCCGCCGGCCAGCGCACCGACCAGCAGCCGCTGCAGCTCGTCGCGGGTCGCCGGGTCGGGGTCGTCGGCGATCCAGCGCAGCGCGGCGTCCCGGACCGCCGGGCTCAGAGCCACGTCAGAGCCACGTCAGAGCCATGTCAGAGCCCGTCCGACGCCAGAGGCGCGGCCCCGCGCACCGGGTGAGCCGGTCACGCGCGGGCGAGCAGGTCGCGCAGCAACCCGCCCATCCGCTCGGCGGCCGCCGAGCCGGCCGCCAGCACCTCCAGGTGGTCCAGCGGCTGGCCGGACATCCCGGCCGCCAGGTTCGTCACCAGCGACAGCCCGAACACCTCCAGCCCGGCCGCGCGGGCCGCGATGGCCTACAGCACGGTCGACATGCCGACCAGGTCGGCACCGAGCCCGCGCAGCATCCGGATCTCCGCCGGGGTCTCGAAGTGCGGCCCGGGCAGCCCCGCGTAGACGCCCTCCGCCAGCGACGGGTCGACCTGCCGGGCCAGCGCGCGCAGCCGGGGCGAGTAGACGTCGGTGAGGTCCACGAACCGGGCACCGACCAGCGGCGACCGCGCGGTCAGGTTCAGGTGGTCGCTGATCAGCACCGGCTGGCCGACCGAGAGCCCCTCCCGGATCCCGCCGACCGCGTTGGTCAGCACGACCGTGCGGCACCCGGCGGCGGCCGCGGCGCGCACGGCGTGCGCCACGGCGGGCGGGCCGTGGCCCTCGTAGAGGTGGGTCCGGCCGAGCAGGACGAGCATCCGGCGCCCGCCGACGGTGACCGAGCGGACCGAGCCGCCGTGCCCGACCGCGGTGGGCGGCACGAAGCCCGGCAGCTCGGCCATCGGCACCTCCGCGTCCGGCACACCGAACGCCTCGGCCGCCGGGCGCCAGCCGGAGCCGAGCACCACCGCCACGTCGTGCGTCGCCGCGCCGGTGCGCGCGGCCAGCACGCGGGCCGCCTCCGCCGCGGCCGCCTCCGGTTCGGCGTCGAGGTGTGCCGCGAGCGGGCCGGCGTCGGGACCCGCGGCGGAGCGGGGCGCCAGCGGGTCGGTCACGGCTTGAAGCTCTCGGCGATGCCGGTGAGCAGGGACCGCACCGGCTCACCCGTCCGGTCGGCCGGCACGCTGAGCTGCAGCACCCACAGGTCCGACCCGGCCGGCACCAGCTGGACGTAGTTGGCCCGCCGGGTGGTGCCCTGCGAGCCGGCCCGCTCGGTCAGATACTCGAGCTGGTTGCCCTCGTTCTGCCGGACGGTGGCCGAGGTGACCCCGAGTGCCGCCGGGGTCAGCCCGGCCGCCACCTCGGCGGCCCGCGCCGGCTTGGACCGGGTGCCGATCAGCTTCTGCACCCGCAGCTCACGTGCCCCGTCCGGGCTGACGAACCGGACCACGGGTGTCTCGCCGGTGATCATCCGGTACTCCTCCCAGCCCACCGGGACCGGGGCGGTGAAGCCGAGCGCGCCGCTGCCGTAGCGCTCCGCGGAGTCCTGGTGGGTGGTCAGCGGCGGGCTCGCGGCCACCGTCACCGGGCTCGCCACCGCTGTGGTCAGCGGCTGCTGGCCGGCCAGCACCCGGGTGCCCAGCCACCCGCCGCCTGCACCCAGCACCACGGCCAGCGCGCCGGCCAGCACCAGCGGCAGCGCCCGCCGCGCGGGCAGCCCGGCCGAGCCGGTGGCCAGCGCGGGCGGCGGCATCGGCCGCTGCACCGGTGGCCGGCCGGGCATGCTCGTGGGGCCCGGCTGCTGCCAGTTCGGGCGGGGCGGCGCGCCCCGGCCGGCCTGCGGTCCCGAGTGCCCCGAGGGTCCCGACGGCGATCCCGGCGGGCGGGGCAACGGCCCGGGCTCGGGGGCCAGCGCCGCCGCGCCGGCCGGCGCCTTGCGGGGGCCGGTGTCGGAGCCGACCCGGAACCGCGAGCTGCCCTCCGCACCGAGCCGCGCCGACGACACGGCCGCCGAGGACCCGACCCCGGACTCCTCGGCGAACCCGCCGCGCCGGCCCGGTCTCGGCTGCTCGCCGATCCGCTCGGTGTCCGGGCCGGGGGGCGGGGAGAAGGCGTCGACCGAGCCGGGGAACAGCGGGTCGTCCGGGTCGCGCAGCAGCGGGCGCAGCCGGCGCCGCACCTCGACCAGCGGCATCCGGTGGTCCGGGTCCTTCACCATCAGCGCGGCGATCACCTCGGCCAGCGGGCCGCCGATCCGGGGCCGGGGGACCTGGGCGTGCACCACGGCGGTGACCGTCTTCACCGGGTCGCCGTCGACGTCGTACGGCGGCCGGGCCTCGACGGCGGCGAACAGGGTGGCGCCCAGCCCCCACAGGTCGGCGGCCGGGGTGACCGGCAGGCCGGAGGCCACCTCGGGCGCGATGTACGCCGGCGAGCCGAGGACCAGCCCGGTCTGGGTCATGGTGACGTCGTCGGACTTGCGGGCGATACCGAAGTCGGTGAGCTTGATCCGGCCGTCGTCGGCGACCAGCACGTTGCCCGGCTTGACGTCGCGGTGGGTGATGCCGGCCCGGTGCGCGGCCTGCAGCGCGGCGGCCGTGGCCAGCCCGATCGACGCGGCCTGCCCGCCGGACAGCCGGCCGTGCTCGGCGATCACCTCGGACAGGTTCCGGCTGGGCAGCAGCTCCATCACGACGATGGGCTCGCCGGCCACGTCGACCACGTCGTAGAGGGTGATGACGTTCGGGTGGGACAGCCCGCCGAGCGTGCGCGCCTCGCGCATCATCCGCTCGCGCATCGCCGAGATCTCGCCCTCGGGAACCCCCGGCGGCACCCGCAGCTCCTTGATGGCCACGGCCCGGTGCAGTACCTCGTCGTAGCCCGCCCACACCGTGCCCATGGCGCCGCTGCCGAGCGGACCGGTCAGCCGGTACCGGCCGGCGATGCGGCGCGGTTCGGCCTCCTCGGGCGTCTCGGGCGCGGACCCGGATAGCGGCATGTCGGTCATTCTCCCGGAGTGGCACATCTGTTTACGCATCGGTCACCCGCCGCACCCCTCGGCCGCGCCGCGCGATGCCGGTGCCGACGGAACGACGCCCGCCCAGGCTCCCGGCGGGAGACGCCGGACCACACCGACCAGTGGCCGATCTCACAGCCCGTTCGTCGAGCTCGACGCTACCGGTGGACGCCGAGGGCTCGCCGCCCGCAGCAGATCAGTAACCCTTGGGCGCGAGAAACGACCAAGGGCACGTTCCGGGGAGGTTCGGCTCGATCGTCTGGGGCATTCTTACGGACAGAGCGGCGTCGATCCGGCTCGCACTCGGTGCTCACGAGGCATCGGGCAACGGCATCCCGACCGGCGCCGGCAACACAGTGCTGATCGGTGGTGGTGCCCGGTGACCGTGCTCGATGCGCGCGCCGAACTACTCGCGGAACAGGCCATCGGCCCGGTGACTCCGGTGACGGACCTCGGTAAGGGTAAGGGTCCCAGCTGGCTGGACCGGTGGCTGGCCGCCCACAATCGCGACCTCGTGAGCTGGCGGCGTGCCCTGCACGCGTGCCCCGAGCTCGCCCGGCAGGAACGCCTGACGACGGCGCTGGTGGCCACGCGCCTCTCGGCCGCCGGCCTGAGCCCCCAGGTGATGCCCGGCGGCACCGGCCTGATCTGCGACGTCGGCTCCGGCGACCACTGCGTCGCGCTGCGCGCCGACCTGGACGCGCTGCCGCTCAAGGAGGAGACCGGGCTCAGCTACGCGTCCTCCGTCGACGGCGTGATGCACGCCTGCGGGCACGACGCGCACACCGCGATGCTGCTCGGTGCCGGGCTCGCGCTGGCCGACGCGCCGTCGCTGCCCGGCCGGGTCCGGCTGATCTTCCAGCCGGCCGAGGAGGTGCAGCCGGGCGGCGCGCTGGACATGGTGGCCGCCGGCGTGGTCAAGGACGTCGAACGTATCTTCGCGCTGCACTGCGACCCCCGGCTGCCGGTCGGCCAGGTCGGCACCCGGGTCGGCCCTATCACCTCGGCGTGCGACGTGCTGGAGGTCCGGCTCACCTCGCCGGGCGGGCACACCTCGCGGCCGCACCTCACCGCCGACCTGGTGAACGCGCTGGGCCTGCTGATCACCCAGCTGCCGTCGCTGCTGTCCCGCAGGGTCGACCCGCGCTCGGGCACCGTGCTGGTCTGGGGCGCCGTCGAGGCCGGTCAGGCCGCCAACGCGGTGCCGCAGAGCGGCGTACTGCGCGGCACCCTGCGCACCGGCGACCACCAGATCTGGACCGAGCTGGAGCCGCTGGTCCGCTCGCACGTCACGGCGCTGCTCGCCCCGACCGGCGTGGGCTACGTGCTCGACCACATCCGGGGCGTCCCGCCGGTGCACAACGAGTCGCTCAGCGCCGGCCTGCTGCACGACGCGGCGGTCGCGGCGGTGGGTCCCGAGGCCGCCACCGGCACCGAGCAGTCCAGCGGCGGGGAGGACTTCGCCTGGTACCTGGAGAACGTCCCCGGGGCCATGGGCCGGCTGGGCGTGTGGTCCGGCGACGGCCCGCAGAAGGACCTGCACCAGCCCACGTTCGACCTCGACGAGCGGGCACTCCCGGTCGGCGTGCGGGTGCTCGTGCACGCGGCGCTGGCCAGCCTGGCCGCCTGAGCTCCGGCGGCCACCGGACGACGGCCGTTTCCCCCAGACCGAGCGGTGGGGGGAACGGCCGTTTTGGCTGTTCAGGGCCGGTCCGGCCGCGCTGAGCGCGGTCGGGCCGCCCCAAATGGCGACCACCCGGCTCCGGGAACGGCGGTCGGTGCAGCCGCGCGAGGGTGGGCGTGTGGTCAGCCCGGGCGGCTGGGGCGGGTGCGCAGCGCCTGCACGTAGTCGTCGGGCGCGCCCGCCTGCTCCGCGGCGTCGGCCATCATGCCCAGGTACCGCGCCGACGGCATCCCGCCCTCATAGGCGTCCAGCACGTACAGCCACGCCAGCTCGGTGCCCTGCAGGGTGTGCACGCGCAGCCGGAGCTTCTTGTGCAGCCCCAGCTCACCGCCCTCCCACCGGTCCAGCGTGGCGGCGTCGGCGTCGGTGACGTCGTACAGCACGACGAACACCTGCGAGGTCTCGTCCTCGACGACGGTGGACAGCGCGCCCTCGGGACCGTAGTCCTCGCCGCCGAAGGTCAGCCGCCAGCCCATCAGCCAGCCGGTACCGGCCATCGGCGAGTGCGGGCAGCGCTCCTTCATCTGGGCGGGGTCCATGTTCGACCCGTAGGCGGCGTAGAGCGACACGCCGCACAGGGTATGCCAGGCCGGGCCGGCCACCGCCGGTCACCACACGGGGAGCCCGCCGCGCGTCGATCGGCGGGCCGCTGGGGCCGTCGAACGGTGCCCCTGGCCGGCTGTCCTAGGGTTCCGGTGCCGACATCCACAACGGGACATGCTGCGAGGGGAGCCGCCCGGGTGAGCCGCATTGTGATTATGGGGGGCGGACCGGCCGGGTACGAAGCGGCCCTGGTCGCCGCCCAGCACGGCGCCGACGTGACCGTCGTCGAGCGGGACGGCATGGGTGGCGCGTGTGTGCTGGACGACTGCGTGCCGTCCAAGACGTTCATCTCCTCGGCGGGCATCCGGACGGAGCTGCGCCGGGCGCCTGACCTGGGCCTGAGCAGCGACCACGAGTCCGTGGCGGTCGACCTGGCCAGGATCAACACCCGGGTCGGCTCGCTGGCCCGCGCGCAGTCGGCGGACGTGCGGGCGCGGCTGGAGCGGGAGGGCGTGCGGGTGCTCTCCGGGACGGCGGCGTTCGCCGACGGGCCGGTGGACGGCGCGGTCCACGCGGTCGCCGTGAGCGACGGGAGCGACGGGAGCGACGGGAGCGACGCCGGGGACCGCGGGGCCGAGGTGCTGCCCGCCGACGTGGTCCTGGTGGCCACCGGGGCCAACCCCCGGATCCTGCCCGACGCCCGGCCGGACGGCGAGCGGATCCTCACCTGGCGCCAGCTCTACGACCTCACCGAGCTGCCCGAGCACCTCATCGTGATCGGGTCCGGGGTGACCGGGGCCGAGTTCGTCTCGGCCTACACCGAGCTGGGGGTGCACGTCACGCTGGTGTCCAGCCGCGACCGGGTGCTGCCCACCGAGGACGCCGACGCGGCCACCGTGCTGGAGGACGTGCTCGCCGAGCGCGGGGTGAGCATCCTGCCCCGGACCAGGGCCGACTCGGTGCGCCGTACCGAGGACGGGGTCACGGTCGCGATGGCCGACGGCCGGACGCTCACCGGCTCGCACGCGCTGATGACCGTGGGTTCGGTTCCGAACACCGCCGACCTGGGCCTGGACCGGGTGGGCGTCACCGTCGACCGGGCCGGGTTCATCTCGGTGGACCGGGTGTCCCGCACCAGCGCGCCCGGGGTGTACGCCGCCGGCGACTGCACCGGGGTGCTGATGCTCGCCTCGGTGGCCGCCATGCAGGGCCGCATCGCCATCTGGCACGCGCTCGGCGAGGGGGTCGCGCCGATCAAGCTCAAGACGGTGGCCTCGGCGGTGTTCACCCGCCCGGAGATCGCCACCGTCGGCATCAGCCAGGCCGCCATCGACGCCGGCGAGGTGCAGGCCCGCACGATCATGATGCCGCTGGGCACCAACCCCCGGGCCAAGATGCAGGGGCTGCGGCGTGGCTTCGTGAAGCTGTTCTGCCGGCCGGCCAGCGGCGTGGTGATCGGCGGGGTGGTGGTCGCCCCGGTGGCCAGCGAGCTGATCCTGCCCATCGCGATGGCCGTGCAGAACACCCTGACCGTGGACGACCTGGCGCACACCTTCTCGGTGTACCCGTCGCTGTCCGGCTCGATCACCGAGGCCGGCCGGCAGCTGATGCGCCACGACGACCTGGGGTGAGCACCGTGCCCGACGACGACCTCCCGCTCGCCGGGATCACCGTGGTGGCCTGCGAGCAGGCGGTGGCCGCGCCGCTGGCCACCCGGCACCTGGCCGACCAGGGCGCCCGGGTCATCAAGATCGAGCGGCCGGGGCCGGGCGACTTCGCCCGCGACTACGACACCACCGTGCGCGGCATGTCCAGCCACTTCGTCTGGCTGAACCGCTCGAAGGAGAGCGTCACGCTGGACCTCAAGCACCCGGACGGCGCCGAGGTGCTGCGCCGGCTGCTCGCCGGGGCGGACGTGTTCGTGCAGAACCTGGCCCCGGGTGCCGCCGGCCGGCTCGGGCTGGGCGCCGACGAGCTGACCGCCCGGCACCCCCGGCTGGTGCACTGTTCGATCTCCGGCTACGGCGAGGACGGCCCGTACCGGGACGCCAAGGCCTACGACGCGCTGATCCAGGCCGAGGTCGGGCTGCTGTCCGTCACCGGTACGCCGGACGCGCCGGCCAAGGCGGGCATCCCGGCCGCCGACATCGCCGCCGGCATGTACGCCTACTCCGGCATCCTGTCCGCGCTGCTGCGCCGGGAACGCACCGGGGCCGGGGCGGCGCTGGCGGTGTCGCTGTTCGACGCGCTGACCGAGTGGATGGGCTTCCCGATCTACTACACCCGCTACGGCGGCCGCGCGCCGACGCCCGCCGGTGCCAGCCACTCCGCCATCGCGCCGTACGGGCCGTTCGCCACCGGCGAGGGCACCGACGTGATGCTGGCCATCCAGAACGACCGGGAGTGGGTGGCCTTCTGCGCCCAGGTGCTCGACCGGCCCGAGCTCGCCCGGGAGGCCCGGTTCACCGACAACACCGCTCGGGTGGAGCACCGCGACGAGCTGCGGGCCGAGATCGAGCGGGCGTTCGCCGCGCTGGGCGTCGACGAGCTGACCGGGCGGCTCGGCCGGGCCCGGATCGCGCACGCCCACCGCAACGGGGTCGCCGAGCTCGTCGAGCACCCGCAGCTCGCCGAGCGGGGGCGGTGGACGGAGGTGGGATCCCCGGTCGGGCCGCTGGCCGCGCTGGTGCCGCCAGCGGTGCTGTCCGGGGCCCGGGCGAGGATGGACCCGGTACCCGACGTGGGTGAACACACCGGCGTGGTGCTCGCCGCGCTGGGCTATTCGGACGCCGAAATCACCCGGTTGCGGGCCGACGGCGTGGTCTAGCCCACGCCGGGCACCACTCGGCCGGACGCCGTCGGACGCGGTCGGTAGCGTTGCGGACGACGCCACGACCGATTCTCGACTCGTCCCTCGACCCGTCCCGGAAGGACAGACATGCAGCGGCAGGCTGAGCCCGACCTCGGGCGCTTCGGGCCGGAGCACCGCGAGAGCAGCTGGCGGGCGCTGGACGGCCAGCACTTCGACCTGATCGTGATCGGCGGCGGGGTGGTCGGCGCGGGCACCGCCCTGGACGCGGCCACCCGCGGCCTGCGGGTCGCGCTGGTCGAGGCGCGCGACCTGGCCTCGGGCACCTCCTCCCGCTCGTCGAAGCTGTTCCACGGCGGTCTGCGCTACCTCGAGCAGCTGGAGTTCGGGCTGGTCCGGGAGGCGCTGCACGAGCGCGAGCTGATGCTCACCCGGCTCGCGCCGCACCTGGTCAAACCGGTGAGCTTCCTCTACCCGCTGCACGGCCGGTTCTGGGAGCGGCCGTACGTGACCGCCGGGCTGACGCTGTACGACACCATGGCCGGCATGGGTCGCACGGTGCCCGCGCAGAAGCACCTGACCCGCTCCGGTGCGCTGCGGATGGCGCCGGCTCTGCGCCCGGACGCGCTGATCGGCGCGGTGCGCTACTACGACGCGCTGGCCGACGACGCGCGGCACACCATGATGGTGGCCCGCACCGCGGCGCACTACGGCGCGGTGGTGCGCACGTCCACGCAGGTCTCCGGCTTCCTGCGGGAGGCCGACCGGATCTCCGGGGTACGCGTCACGGACACCGAGAACGGCGCGGAGGCCGATGTCTACGCCGACGCGGTGGTCAACAGCACCGGGGTGTGGACCGACGAGCTGCAGCACCTGTCCGGCGGGCGCGGGCGGTTCCGGGTCCGCGCGTCCAAGGGCGTGCACATCGTGGTGCCCCGCGACCGGATCGTCTCGGACACCGGGATCATCCTGCGCACCGAGAAGTCGGTGCTGTTCATCATCCCGTGGCGCAACCACTGGATCGTCGGTACCACCGACACCGACTGGAACCTGGACCTGGCGCACCCGGCGGCGACCAAGAACGACATCGACTACCTGCTGGAGCACGTCAACCGGGTGCTGGTCACCCCGCTCACCCAGGACGACATCGAGGGTGTCTACGCCGGGCTGCGCCCGCTGCTGGCCGGCGAGAGCGAGCAGACCTCGAAGCTGTCCCGAGAGCACGCCGTGGCCCGGGTGGCGCCCGGCCTGGTGGCCATCGCGGGCGGCAAGTACACGACGTACCGGGTGATGGCCGCCGACGCGGTGGACGCCGCCGCCGTCGACATCCCGCGCCGGGTCGCCTCGTCGATCACCGACAAGGTGCCGCTGCTCGGCGCGGACGGCTACTACGCGCTGGTCAACCAGGCCGAGCAGATCGCCGCCCGGTACGGCCTGCACCCGCACCGGGTCAGCCACCTGCTCGACCGGTACGGCTCGCTGCTGCACCACGTGCTGGCGCTGGCCGACGGCCGCAGGGAGCTGCTCACCGCCGTCCCCGGGGCGCCGGACTACCTGCGCGTCGAGGTCGTCTACGCCGCCGCGCACGAGGGCGCGCTGCACCTGGACGACGTGCTCGCCCGGCGCACCCGGATCTCCATCGAGTACGCCCACCGCGGCGTCGACTCGGCCCGCCCGGTCGCCGAGCTGATGGCCGGGGTGCTCGGCTGGGACTCCGCGACCGTGGACCGCGAGGTGGAGATCTACACCGCGCGGGTGGCCGCCGAGCGTCGTTCGCAGACGCAGCCCGACGACGCCGCGGCCGACGCCGTGCGGGTCGCCGCCCCGGACGCCCGGCCCGGCCTCACCGGCCAGGTCAGCGCCGCCCCCGCCCGGGGCTGACGCCGCACAGGCGCGGGCGGGGGCAACTGCTGCCGCCGCGGCGGCGCGGGCTTGCGCCGTCAGGCCCGGGCTTGCGGGGCAGGGGTCACGGGCCGACCTCATCAGGTACGGCCCGCGTGCGTCCGGGCCTCGACGAGCAGCCGGTCCAACCGGTGGCGGGTGCGCGGCACGTCGACCGGGCACAGCGTGGTCCACTCCACGCCGTCGGCGGCCGTGTCCCGCTGCATCAGGTACCGGCCGCGCGCGGTGTCCAGCACACCGAGCACCCGACGCAGCCGGTGCAGCACCCCCCACTGGTCGGCGGCCAGCACGCTGAGCTGGCCGCGCCCGCGGACCGCGCTCACCATCGACTCGACCTGCTCGGCGTCCTCGGCCGGGACCCCGCGTCGACGGAGGCCCTCGGCCACCGCGACTCCGGGCGACCCGATCGAGGCCTCCAGCGCCTCGCTCGGCACGGTGACCGCGAATCCCGGCCCCGCCGGCGCCGCGGGCAGGCTGCGCACGATCGCGCTGACCGGACCCGGCGCGGCGGACAGCGTGACCGTGGCGTCCTGCCGGACGGCGAGCGTGGTCACCCCGGCCCGCGTGGCGGCCACCACCCGCAGCTCCCGCCCCAACCGCATCCGCAGCTCCAGCTGCCCGCGCGGCGCCGCGAGCAGGTGCATCAGCCGGACGATCTCCGGGTCCGGCCCGGTGACGTCGGCCAGCCCGCGCTCACGCAGGCCGTGCCACCCGGAGGCGACGATGGCCCGCCGTTCGGTGTGCGTGCGCCCGGGGGAGTCCAGCCGCAGCACCACCGGGGTGGCGCCCAGCCCGAGCCACTCCCACAGCACGTCGAACTCCACCGCCGTGAGCACCCGCCGGCCCGGGCCGGGGGAGCGGCGGTCCAGCTCCGCTGCGGCGGTCATGTCCCGACCACCGGGCGTGTCACCCATTCCTCGTCGGCGAACAACTCGGTCTCCTCGAGCAGGTAGTCCGGTCGCGGCGGCCCGGGTGGCCCCGCGTCGTGTCCGGTGCCGCCGACCATCGGTGCCGGCATCGGGGCGGCGGCGAGGCCCGGTGCCCCGGTGTCGGTGTGGCCGGTGGGGCCGCCGGGGCCGGTGCCGGTCCCGTCGTGCCCGGTGCCGCCGCTCATGCCGGTCTCTCCGGGGACGGCCCGGCCGGGGCCGGTCGGTCCGTCGGTCGCCGCGCCGGACGTGACAGGTGCGCCGGGCCCCGGGCCGGCCGGGTGCCCGCCGCCGGCCCGGCCGAGGCTGGACGGGGCGTCACCCGGCGTCGGGGATCCGGACCGGACGGCCCGCCCCGGCTCGCCGCCGCGATGGGCCGGCGGTGTGGCCGCCGATGCCCGGCGGCCCGGCGGGGACCCGGCTGACACTCCCGCCCGGCCCGGCGGGGACCCGGCTGGCGCGCGCGCCCGGCTCGACCCGGTCACCCGCCGCGACGGCCCCCGGGCCGACACCCCGCCCGATGCCGCGTCCCCCGGCACGCTCGTCCCGCCCGGCGGCCGGCCCGGCCCGCCCGGGACCGGGGAGGCCGAGGGACGGGCCTGCCCGGCCTCCGACGGCCCGCCCGAGCCCGACCTCCCGCCGAGGAGCGGCTCACCGGTCGGCGGGGCAGCCCGCCCGAGCCCGGCCGGCCGCGCGGTCGCCGCCGTCGTGGCGGTGCCCGTGCGAGCGGCCCCGCCGGCCACCGGGACAGCCCGCCCGGCCACCGGTCGCCCGCCCCGACCACCCGCCGCCGGGCCGGCGGCCGTCGGGTGCGGGC
Organism: Pseudonocardia sp.; assembly: GCA_036497465.1. Classification (GTDB taxonomy): domain Bacteria; phylum Actinomycetota; class Actinomycetes; order Mycobacteriales; family Pseudonocardiaceae; genus Pseudonocardia. Next base: position 40,193 of record DASXJJ010000040.1, read on the forward strand.
CGGCGGCCCCGCTGCCCTCGCCGGCGCGAGCGGCAGCGGCCCGGCTCGGCGCGGGGGGCGCCCTGCCGCTCTCGGCACGGTGCCCACCGGCCGCGACGGCGCGAGGAACGCGCCGGTCGGCGTGGTCCGGGCGCACTCGGCGGCGTGCCGCTGCATCAGCTCCAGCGCGCGCGCCCGGCCGTTGGCCCGCGCCTGCTCGGCCAGCGCCCAGTCGCCTCCCACAGCGGCACCCGCCGGAGTGGTTCCCGCAGTGCCGGAACCTGCCCCGCTGCCACCCGCCGGGCTCGCTCCCGCCCCGCCGCCACCGACCCCGCCGCCACCCGCCGCACCGGCCCCCGCCGGCCCGCCGGGCAGTGCTCCGCTGGGCAGTGCTCCGCTGGGCAGTGCTCCGCCGGGCAGTGCTCCGCCGGGCAGTGCTCCGCTGGCCAGCGCCGCGCCGGACGCAGTGACCGTCGCGGCCTCCGGCGGCGGCATCTCGGCGATCACGGAGCGGGCGCTGGCGGCCTGCCGGCCGGCCTGCTCGGCGGCCGAGGCGGCTCGCCCGGCGGCGACCTCCGCCCACCGGGCGTGCTGGCCGATACCGGAGTGGGCGGCGTCGGCCGCCTGCCCCTGCCAGCCGAGCCCGAGGTCGGCCAGCGGCCCGCGCAACGTCGTGGCCCCCGAACGCAACGCGTCGGCGACCCGGGTGAAGCCTGCTGGCTGGCCGTGGCTCCGGCGGGGTCGCCACCGTGGGCGAGGTTCCACAGCTCCCGGTGCGACAGCCCGGCCAGCCGCTGGTCGGTCACCGGGTCAGGTCCCGAGCCGGCGGGTCAGCTCGGCGGCGACGTCCGACTCGTTCCGGTCGTAGGCGCGCTGGATCTCGTCGAGGCGGCCGACGACCGCGCGCAGCCGCCGCTCGAAGTCGGCCAGCGATCCGGCGGCCGAACCGGGCCCGCCCGCCGCGAGCCGGTTGAACGCGGCCCGGAACTCGACGCTGGCCCCGTCGGCCATCGCGGGCGCCGCGAGGGACAGCCGGGGCGCCTCGGCCACCACCGGGCGTAGCTCGTCGACCGCGCGCCGGAACGCCTGCCGCAGCGTCGGGATGGTGCCCGGCTCGAGCCTCAGGGTGCCACCGGCGGTACTGGATGTGTCGGCCATGCGCTCACGCTAGGAGCGCCACCGCCGGCGAGGGGGCGGGACGGCCGGAACGGTTCGCGATCGCTAACGCCGGCCGCCCCGGCCGCTCACGCGTCCTTGATCTCGCAGATCACGGTGCCCTGGGAGATCGAGCTTCCGGACTCGGCGGTCAGCCCGGTGACGGTGCCGTCCTTGTGCGCGGTGACGGGGTTCTCCATCTTCATCGCCTCGAGGACGACCACCAGGCCGCCCGCCGAGACCGTGTCGCCGTCGGAGACCGCGACCTTGATGATCGTGCCCTGCATCGGCGCGGTGACCGCGTCGCCGGACACCGCCCCGCCGCTCTTGCCGCCGGCCCGCTTGCGTGGCGCCTTCTTGGCTCCGCCGGCCCCACCGCCGCCGAGGGCCAGGTCGCCGGGCAGCGACACCTCCAGCCGCCGGCCGCCGACCTCGACGACCACGGTCTGCCGCTCGGCCGACTCCTCCTCGGCGCCCTCGCCGCCGGTGAACGGCTGGACGGGGTTGTCCCACTCGGTCTCGATCCACCGGGTGTGCACGGTGAACTCGTCGGCGGTGAGCGCGGCGAACGCCGGGTCCTCCACCACGGCGCGGTGGAACTCGAGCACGGTGGCCATGCCCTCCACCTGGAACTCGGCCAGCGCGCGGCGGGAGCGTTCCAGCGCCTGCGCCCGGTCCGAGCCGGTGACGATCAGCTTGGCGAGCAGCGAGTCGAACTGCCCGCCGATCACCGAGCCGGACTCCACCCCGGCGTCCACCCGCACGCCCGGCCCGGCCGGGTAGGCGATCGAGGTGACGGTGCCCGGGGCGGGCAGGAAGTTGCGGCCCGCGTCCTCGCCGTTGATCCGGAACTCGATGGAGTGCCCGCGCGGCTCCGGGTCCGCCGTCAGGTTGAGCTTCTCGCCCTCGGCGATCCGGAACTGCTCGCGCACCAGGTCCAGCCCCGAGGTCTCCTCGGAGACCGGGTGCTCGACCTGCAGCCGGGTGTTGACCTCGAGGAACGAGATCAGCCCGTCCTGCCCGACCAGGAACTCGACGGTGCCGGCACCGTGGTAGCCGGCTTCCTTGCAGATGGCCTTGGAGGCGTCATGGATGGTCGAGCGCTGCTCGTCGGTGAGGAACGGCGCGGGCGCCTCCTCGACCAGCTTCTGGAAGCGGCGCTGCAGCGAGCAGTCGCGGGTACCGACCACGATCACGTTGCCGTGCGTGTCCGCCAGCACCTGCGCCTCGACGTGCCGGGGCTTGTCCAGGTAGCGCTCGACGAAGCACTCGCCCCGGCCGAACGCCGAGGTGGCCTCGCGGACCGCCGAGTCGTACAGCTCGGCGATCTCCTTCTCCTCGCGCGCGACCTTCATGCCGCGCCCGCCACCGCCGAAGGCCGCCTTGATCGCGACCGGCAGGCCGTGCTCCTTGGCGAACTCGACGACCTCGTCGGAGCCGGAGACCGGGTCGTTGGTGCCGGGCACCAGCGGGGCGCCCGCGCGGGTGGCGATGTGCCGGGCGGTGACCTTGTCGCCGAGGTCGCGGATGGCCTGCGGGGTGGGGCCGATCCAGGTGATGTCGGCGTCGATCACGGCCTGGGCGAAGTCGGCGTTCTCGGAGAGGAAGCCGTAGCCGGGGTGGATGCCGTCGGCGCCGGCCTGCTTGGCGGCGCCGATCACCTTGTCGAAGTCCAGGTACGACTCGGCGGCGGTGCTCCCGCCGAGCGCGAAGGCCTCGTCGGCGAGCCGCACGAACAGCGCGTCGCGGTCCGGGTCGGCGTACACCGCCACACTGGTGAGCCCGGCGTCGCGGCAGGCGCGGATCACCCGAACCGCAATCTCGCCACGGTTGGCAATGAGCACTTTCCGCAACTGACGGGTCGCCTCGGCGGCCACGATGCCTCCCGCTTGTCGATCAACTCGTTCCCAGACGCGACGAGTCTATTCGGCGTCGTCAGCTCCACCAGACGAGGTGCACACGGCCGAGCGCGCCGACCACCCATCCGCCCCGTACCCGGCGGGCCGCCAGGCCTCCCCGGGCGGCCGGCGCGGTCCGGCCGCCGTAGCGTGCGCCGACCTCGCGCAGCGCCAGTTCGACCTCGACGATGCGCGGCAGCTGGCCCAGCAGGGACAGCTCGCGGGCGAGGTCCCAGCCGTCGCGCAGCCCGCCGTGCGACGGCCGGGCGCGCGCCCACCTGCTGAAACGCCCGTCCCGCTCCGTGCCGAGGCCGGCGGCCAGCCTCGGCCACACCCGGGCGACCTCACCGGCCCGCTTGCGGCGCAGCGCCCGCTCGGCGGCGTCCACCCGGCCGGCGTCGAACCCGTCCGGCACCGCGGCGCCGGCCACCAGCGCGGCGACCAGCGCGGCCTGCCGGGCGGCCAGTGTGGGGTTGCTCACCGGAGCACCTCCGGCGCGGGTGGGGTGATCGCGGCCACCCCGGCGGCGGCCGCGACGGCGTCCAGCTCCGCGTGCAGCTCGGCCGCCGGCGGGTAGTGGCCGTCCCGTTCCAGCAGCAGCGCCGGGGGCCGGGTGCGGCGGCACAGCGCGCCGAGCAGCTCCAGCACCGCCGGCGGGGTCGGCGCGGTGTGCGTGTCGTGGTAGAGCCCACCGCGCTCGTGCCCACCGGCCACGCACGTAGGCCACCCGCTCCAGCGGCAGCCGGTCGGGCAGCGCGGTCGGGTCGGTGCCCCGGTTGCGCGCGTCGGCGTACACGTTCGCCACGTCGAGCGGCAGCCAGCAGCCAGCAGCCGGTGCGGTCGAGCAGCTCGGTGAGGAAGTCGGCCTCGTCCAGCTCGTCCTGCGGCCGGTCGGACAGCGCGGCGACCGGCTCCAGCGCCAGCGGACGGCCCAGCTCGCCGGCCACCGTGCGCACGTTGCGAAGCCGGTGACCAGCAGCGGTACGAACAGGGCGCCGACGGGCCTGCCCGCGGCGGTACCGCGAGGGTCCGGGCGGCGCCCACCGCGAACGCCAGCGCCATCGCCCCCGAGGTGGCGTCCAGCACGGCGCTCGGCCGGGCGCAGCAGCAGCCCCCGGCCCTCCAGGTCGGCCCGGACGTCCGCCAACGCGGCCCGCACCCGGGGGCGGCCCACCAGCTCGGGCCGGTTGGCCGGGGTCGCGAGCTCGGCGAGGACGGCGTCCGCAGAGCGGGGCGCTCGTCCCCGCCGTCCGGTGCGACGGTCCGCTCGCACCCCCGGTCGCCGACCCGGGCCGCCCCGGCTTCGCACAGCGCCGTGAGGGCGGCCAGCACCGCCAGGGTCGGGCCCCCGGTGAGATAGCCGGCCAGGTACGCGGTGCCGGGCTCCTCCGCCCCCGGCTCGGGGGCGCCGCCCCCGCAGCTGGGGCCGGGGCTCCAGAGAATCCCGCCGCCGGACCCATCCGAACCGTCCGTCCCGCCAGACCCACCCGACCCGCCCGAGCCCGCCACCGGAGCCGGTTCGACCTCCAGCTCGTCGGCGAACACCGGATCGACGGCCCACAGCGCGCCGGCCCCGAACAGCCCGACGCCCACCGCGCCGGCCCCGAACAGCCCGACGCCCAGCGCGGCGGCCGCCGTCCCGTAGACGACCCGGTCCGGGCGCATCGCCGGCGACAGGTACCCGTGCTCGTCCCGCAGCCGGGCCAGTTCGGCCTCGCCGTCGACGGTGCGCGTCGGGATCGCCCGGAACCACCACCAGGTGGCCGCCGCGGCCGGTACCAGCAGCGCGACGAGCAGGCCCACCGGCCGGCCGCCGCCGATCCTTGCCACCAGCCGCGCCGCGCCCAGCACGCACACCGCGAGCAGCGGACATCCCCAGCGGCGCAGCCGTGCGCGGGCGTCGGCGCCGACCAGCAGACCCCGGTGCGCCAGCTCGCCGGCCAGTGCCTCCACCTCGGCGCGCACCGAGGGCGTCCCGGCCAGCCGGGCGCGGGAGCGCGGCACGTCGCAGGCGTCCAGCACGGCCGGTGATGCCCCACGTGGCATCGGTGACCGGCGGAGCCCCGGACGCCGGGTGCGGGCCGGCGACGACGGACAGATGGCGCATGGTGTGCCCCTTTCTCCTGGGCCGACCGGGTGACGGTGGCCGGTGGAGCTGTCCGGCCGAGTGTGCGGTGAGCCACGGCGGCGCGGCCAGGGCTTTGATCGAGACTTGAGATCGGGGACGGTCGGCCCGGGCGTGTTGCGCGCCGGAGTTTCTTGCCGCCCCGGTGGCGCACTAGCCTGCTCAGCAACGCGCGGGGGGCGGCATGACAGACCGAGCACCAGGGACGATCGGGCTGCGGCCCACCCGGACGGCGGGTGCGGCGCTGGCCGCGGTCGGTGCGCTGGCCGGGCTGGTGGGCTGCGCCGCCCCGGTCCCGCCGCCCGCCGCACCGCCGCCGCCGGTCTCCACCCCGGGTGGCTACCAGGCGATGCTCACCGAGACCGACCGGAGCATCGGTGACGCGCTGGCCCAGGTCGGACGGACGCCGTCGCTGGACCAGCTGGCGCAGCAGGTGCTGAGCACCGCCGGGGTGGTGAGCGCGGCCGGCGAGCAGCTGCGCAACAGCGGGCCGGTGCCGGCCACGGTGAACCAGGACAACAACACCCTGATCGACGGGCTGCACCAGTTCGCCGAGCAACTGGCCTACCTGAGCCAGCAGATCAACGGCCACGCGATCTGCACGGCACCGGTCGCACTGCGCGCCATCAGCACCGCGCCCAGCACACCGGGGTTGCGGGCGGTGGCCGGCGACCTCGCCGCCGCGCGCGGGGACCGGCCCGCCTACCACTGGGGCCAGTCGCTGCCACCCGCGCAGGACCAGACGAACCGCACGCTGCCCAACGGCGCGGTGGTGCTCGACCGCAGGGCGGGGGCGAGCGGGGACGGGGTGCTCGAGGTGCGCAACGACGGCGCGGCGGACGCCGTGGTGATGCTCTCCCGGGGCGGGTCGACGCTGCTGTCGCTGGCGGTCAGCGGCGGACGGACGGGCCGCGTCGACGGGGTGCCGGACGGCGACTACGACCTGTTCTACACCGTCGGCGGGGACTGGGACACCGGCCTGTCGGCGTTCAGCCGGGACTGCGAGTTCCACCGGTTCACCAGCCCGACGACGTTCACCACCCGACCGGCGGCGGGCGGGTCGGCGTACACGATCCAGACGATCACCCTGCGGGGCGCCGCCGACGACTCGGCCGACACCACCCAGGTGCTGCCCGACGGGTTGCCGCGCTGACCGCGCCCCGGATTGTCGACGTCCCGCCCGTGCGGCCGAGGCGGCGGAAGGTGGCCCGCTTCGTGGTGGCCGCCGTGCTGACCGCCCTGTGCGCGCTCCTGGTGCTGCCTGACCAGCTCGGCGGCCTAGACCGGTTCCCCCCGTTCGCGCAGCTCGTCGCCGGCCGGCCGTACACCGCCGCCGGCGTCGCCGGGCTCGGGGTGCTCGCGCTGCTCGGCGCGGCCCGGTTCCGTGCGTTGTGGCCGTGCGCGGCCGGGCTGTTGCTGGTCGGGGCGGCCGGCATCGCACTGGTCGCGCCGAGGGCCGTCGCCGGGCCGGAGGTCCACGCCGGCCGCGCGCTCACCGTGCTGTCGTTCAACGTCTACCGGGGCCGGGCCGACCAGGCCGCCCTCGCCGAGCTGGTCCGCACCTCCGCGCCGGACGTGGTGTCGCTGCCCGAGGCGGGCGAGGACTTCCGCGCCGAGATCGCGCCCCGGCTCGCCCGCCTGGGCTACCGCACGGTGAGCACCCCGGCCGACGAGCACGGCTCCGGGGTCACCATGGCGGTCCGCCGAGGGCTGGGCGCGGTGACGATCCGCCCGGTGACCGGCCGCAGCTACTTCGGGTACCTGGAGGCCAGCGGGGGCGGCCTGGGGGACCTGCGGGTGGTCGCGTTCCACGCCGCGTCGCCCACCCGCCACAAGATCGGCGACTGGCGGGACGACTTCGCCCTGCCCGCGGCGCTGTGCGGGCAGGGGGCTCGACCGTGCTGGCCGGGGACTTCAACGCGACGCTGGACCACTCCGCGTTCCGGGCCGCCACCGAGGGCTGCACCGACGCCGGCGCGGAACGCGGCCAAGGGCTGGTGCCCACCTGGCCGACCCGGACGCCCGGGTGGCTGGGCGTCCAGATCGACCACGTGCTCAGCACCGGCGGCATCCACGCCGAGTCGTTCGCCGTCTACCCGCTCCCCGGCAGCGATCACCGGGCGATCCTGGCCCGCCTGCGGGTACCCGGCCGGTGAGCCGCTGAGGCTCGGCCGCTCAGGACGCCGCCGAGCGCACCTGCTTCTTGATCCGGCTGAGCATGGCGGCCATCCCGCGCAGCCGCAGCGGGCTGACCGCCTCGCCCAGCCCGAGCTTCAGGTAGAAGTCGTTCGGCACGTCGAGCACCGTGTCGGTGGACTCCCCGTCGAGCCCGGTGTACATGATCGAGGCGAATCCCCTGGTGGTCGGTGCCTCCGGCGGCGCGTCGAAGAACAGGTGGACCGTCTTCGCCTCATCCACCTCGACGGCCAGGAACAGCGGCGTCTGGCACTCGTGAACCTGCTCCATGTCGTCGCGGTGCCCGTCGTACTTCGACGGCAGTGCCGGTAGTTCCCCGGACAGCTCCAGCAGCAGCTGCAGCCGGTCCTTCACCCCGACCCCGGAGAAGTCCTCCACCAGCTCCGCCAGCCTCGGCGGCAGGTCGCTCACTTCACCGAGCCCCGTTCGGTGCCGGTCACGATCGGCACCCGCACCGAGTTGCCCCACTCGGTCCAGCTGCCGTCGTAGTTGCGCACGTGCCCGAAGCCCAGCAGGTGGGTCAGCACGAACCAGGTGTGGCTGGACCGCTCGCCGATCCGGCAGTACGCGACCACGTCGTCCGACGACGACAGGCCCTGTTCCTGCTGGTAGATGGCCTCCAGCTCGGCGCGCGGCTTGAACGTGGCGTCCTCGGCCGCCGCCCGCGCCCAGGGCACGCTCGCCGCGCCGGGGATGTGCCCGCCGCGCACCGCGCCCTCCTGGGGGTAGTCCGGCATGTGCAGCAGCTCGCCGGAGTACTCGCCCGGGGACCGCACGTCGACCAGCGGCTTGCCCAGGTGGGCCAGCACCTCGTCCTTGAACGCGCGGATCACGCTGTCGTCGCGCTCCACCACCGGGTAGTCGACGCTCGCGGTCGAGGGCACGTCCTTGGTCATCTCGCGGCCCTCGGCGACCCACTTGGCGCGCCCGCCGTCGAGCAGCCGCACGTCGGAGTGCCCGAACAGGCTGAACACCCACAGCGCGTACGCCGCCCACCAGTTGTTCTTGTCGCCGTATATGACGACCGTGTCGTCCCTGCCGATGCCCCGCTCGCCGAGCAGCTCGGCGAACCGGGTGCCGTCGACGTAGTCCCGGGTGACCGGGTCGTTCAGCTCGGTGTGCCAGTCGACCTTCACCGAGCCCGGGATGTGCCCGGTGTCGTAGAGCAGGACGTCCTCGTCGGACTCGACCACCGCGAGCCCCGGCTGCCCGAGGTGCTCGGCCAGCCACGCGGTCGTGACGAGCCGCTCCGGGTGCGCGTACTCCGCCAGCTTGGGATCCGTGTCGTTGGGTAGTGCCATGCCACCCAGGCTAGTCGTGTTTCCAGAGTTCGGTCACCGAGACGCCCACCTCGGTGAACAGCCGGCGCAGCAGCGGCAGGCTGATCCCGATGACGTTCGACGGATCGCCCTCGATCCCGTCCACGAACCAGCCGCCGAGGCCGTCCAGGGTGAACCCGCCGGCCACCTGGAGCGGCTCCCCGGAGGCCACGTAGGCGTCGAGCTCGGCGTCGTCCGGCGTGCCGAACCGCACCGTGGTGGTGGCGTGCCGGGCCGCGACCGTGCCGACCGCGCCCCCGGTCACCCGTAACACCGCGTGCCCGGTGACCAGCTCGCCCTCCCGCCCGGACACCTCGCGCCACCGCCGACGGGCCGTCTCGGCGGTGCCCGGCTTGCCGACCAGCGCCCCGTCGACGTGCAGCATCGAGTCGCAGCCCAGCACCAGCGCCTCGGGGTGCGCCGCGCGGACCCGCTCCGCAACGGTGGCCGCCTTCGCGCAGGCCAGCGCGGTGACCACGGTCCCCGGCGGCTTGCCGGTCAGCGTGCGCTGCACCGCGTCCTCGTCCACGTCGGAGACCTCGACGAGGGGATCCACCCCGGCGGCGCGCAGCACGCCGAGCCGGGCCGGGGAGGCGGACGCGAGGATCACCTGCACGGTCGGCGAGCCTATACCGGCGCGCACGACTGGCAGGCCTGGGACGTCGTGTCCGGGGATCCCACGGTGCCCCCTCCCGGTCGCCGTGCGACCTGCCGTCAGGGGCTGCGGGACCGGTTCAGCTGGTTCAGCAGTTCCTCGGAGGTCTTGACCAGCTCGGCGAGCCGTTCGTGGTTCGACGCGGTGTCACCGCCCGGTTCGGAGATCGCCTCGCGGAGGCCGACCTCCATGCCGCGCAGCACTCCGACCAGGTAGAGGTCGGCGAGCTCCTCGCGGAGGTAGTAGCCGTCACGCAGGTTCATCCCGGCGCGCACCTTGGCTATCAGCGCGCCGATCGATGAGTCGGCGCTCGGCTGGTCGCCGGCGCGGCCGGGCGGGCTCACCGTGCTCTGTCGAGGGCGTGTTCGACGAGCGTGATGAGCGCGTCCCGGCTCGGCCTGGCCACCCGGGCGTCGAGATGGAGCAGGGGGCAGGAGCCGGCAACCGCGAGCGCCTCGCGCACGGCCGAGTCGTCGAACGGGGGGGTGTCGGGAAAGTCGTTCAGCGCGACGATGAAGGGCAGCCGCCGACTCTCGAAGTAGTCGATCGCGGCGAAGCAGTCGTCGACCCGGCGGAGGTCGACCAGCACGATCGCGCCGACCGCACCCAGCGCGAGCTCGTCCCACATGAACCAGAAGCGGTCCTGCCCCGGCGTGCCGAACAGGTACAGGATGAACGAGTCCGCGACGGTGAGCCGTCCGAAGTCCATGGCCACCGTGGTGGTGTGCTTGTCCGGCACCGCATCGGCGTCGTCCACCCCGACCGACGCGGTGGTCAGCTCCTCCTCGGTGTACAACGGCGGAATCTCGGACAGAGTCTCGACCAGGGTGGTCTTGCCGACACCGAAGCCGCCGGCGATGAGGACCTTGAGGGCCACGGGTTGCGCGGGCGCCGGCGCACCGGTTGACCGGGCTTGAACCTCACTGTGCACGCAGGCCCCCCAATAAGCGTTCCAGTACGTCGGCATCCGGGCCGCCGACACCGGCTGCGGGCGGCAGGAAGGTGGTCAGGTAGCCGGCCTCGGTGAGGTCGCTGACCAGCACCCGCACCACGCCGGGCGGCAGCCGCAGGTGCGCGCTGAGTTCGATGATCGATATCGCGCCAGTGGCCAGGTCGAGCAGCTGGCGGTACTCCAGGTCGAGGTGGGAACCGACCCGCGGGGTCAGGCCCGTCCTGATAACCAGGGTCTCCAGCGGGAGCTCGGTCCACCCGCACCGGGTCCGTCCCCGGGTGAGGGCGTACACCGGGACCACCCGCCAGGACTGACCGTTGCGGGCCTCGGAGGCACTCACGGCTCCGGCGTCGCTGTGCGCGGAGCCGCGGTCAGCACGTGACCGACCCGGCCGGCGAGCACGGTCATCTCGTAGCCGAGCTGACCGATGTCGCAGGTGCGTCCGGCGAACACGGTCAGGGTTGTGCCCTCGCTGAGCGAGCTGACGAACAGGTAGCCCCCGTCCATCTCGACGATCGTCTGCCGGACCGGTTCCGCCTCGAGCGCCCGGGCGGTCCCCCGGGCCAGGCTGATCAGTCCGGACGCGGCCGCGCCGAGCCGGTCGCCCAAACCGGTCTCGAGCTGATGGGAGCTCGCCAGCCGCAGCCCGTCCCTGGAGACGACGAGGGCGTGCCGCACGCCGGGCGCGGTCCGGGCGAAGTCGGCCAACAACCAGTCGAGCTCGCCCTCGGTCGAGGCTGGGGCTGCTGCCATCAGGTCCTACTCCCGTGATCGGTGCTCTCAGGTGGCCGAGCCTGCTCGGTCCGTCCCTCGTCGTGCCGGTGCTGATCGAGCGCGTCGTTGCGTTGCTGCTCCTGGGCGACGTGGCGGTTGGCCTGGTAGCGCGACAACGCGTTCGCCGCCTCGGAGCGGTGCTCGGCGGTCGGACCGGGTCGCGGTGGCCTCGGTCGCGGGGTCGGCGTGGGCTTGCCCTCCGGGATCCGCAGCTCGGGAGAGAGGTGAGTCTGCGGTGATCTACGGCGCAGCCGGGGCAGCGCGTCGTCGGCTCCGCTCCGATCGGCGGGCTCCTCGGCCGATGGGGTCGCTGACAGCGCGGGCGCCACCGCCGGCTCGTCGTTCTCGGCGCGCGGCCGCGCGTCGGGGGAGGGGGCCGGGAAGTCCTCCGGTCCCCGCCATCCTCCCCGGAAGCCGGGCTCCGATCCGTCCGGGTCCGCGCCGAACAGGTCGGCCACGGTCCTGACGGCGGCGGGCCGCTGGTGCATCTCGATCGGCGGGACACCCGGCTGGTCGGGGACCACCAGGCCGGCCGTGCGGGGCTCCGCGGTTGCCACCGACCTGTGCTGCGCACCATCGCGGGCGCTGTGGCGTCCATTGTGGTGCGAGTGCGAGTGACCGTTGGACGCGGGTCTGGTCAGCTGTTCGAGTCCGCTCCGTGGCCGCAACGTCGACGAATGACGCTGATCGATCAGGCTTGCGGGCAGAACGATCGCGGCGGTGAGCCCGCCACCCGCGGTCGGGGTCAGCGTGACGCCGACCCCGTGCCTGGCGGCCAGTCGGCCGACCACGTGGAATCCGAGCTGCTGCGGGACCCCGACGTCAACCTCCGGCGGGTTCGCGAGCAGCGTGTTGTACTTCGCCAGCCGCTCGGTCGAGATCCCGAGGCCCCAGTCCTCGATCGTGATCAGGTGGGTGCCGCCCGCGCCGACCTGTGCCCGGCTACGAATGGTGACGCTCGCCTCCGGCGGCGAGAAACGCACGGCGTTCTCGGTCAGCTCGGCGAGCAGGTGCGTCAGATCGGTGACGCTGCGCCCGGTGACCGCCACGGTCTCGTCCACCGTGAGGCCCACCCGTTCCAGGTCCTCGGTTTCCGCTACCGCGGCGCGGACGATCTGGTGCAGGGCGATCGGCGCACCCCAGGTCCGGGCCGGTTGCTCCCCGGAGAGAACCAGCAGGCTCTCGGCGTTGCGGCGCACCCGGGTGGCCAGGTGATCCAGTCGGAACAGCTCGGCCAGCGCGTCGGGATCGCGCTCCTTCTCCTCGAGCTGGTTGATGATGTCGAGCTGGCGGTACAGCATGCTCTGGTTGCGGCGCGCCAGGTTGACCAGCAGGTCCGAGGAGAAGCGACGGCGTTCCGCCTCCGCGTCGGCGCCGGCCAGCCGGGTCACCAGCCGCGCCCGCTCGTCCTGCGTGTCCTCGCTCACCCGCCAGAAGACGACCATGCCCGCGCACGCCGCCAGCACGGCGGCGCCGTGTATGCCGGACCACAACCACGGGTTTCGTTGGCCCGCCGAGAGTCCGAAGATCAGGTCATTGCGCCACGCCGATCCCAGGCCGTGGCTGAGCACGGTGAAACCGACCATCCAGATGAACGGCACCCAATCCTGATAGAGCGCGATGAATCCGATGAGGATGAAAAAATGGAAATGCGCCTCGATCGAGCCGTGTGCCAGCACCACCAGCGTGGCCGAGCAGTAGGTGAGGCCGGCCGTGATGAACACCGACGCTGGTCGTCGCTCGCGGACCTGGTGACCGAGCAGCAAGAAGATCATTGGCGGTATCAGGATCGCGGCTGTGATCAGCGGCGGCCAGCGCAGAAAGAGGCCGAACACGAACAGTGCCGGCAGGTGAGCGGCCAGCAACCATTGAAGGAACCGGTGCCGGCGTCCCCACTCAGCGTCATCGAGTAGGTTGCCCCTCGGCAGGTAACGCAATGTTGGCGCAAACGGCAGTTGCACCGTACCTCCGGCTCACAACGCTGAACGATGCTGAACCGCCTCGGCGCTGCGAACGCGAAACCGATGATTCTCGGAAGGCTCCGCCGCGCCTGGGGTGTTCGGCTGAGCGCCAGAACGTTAGCAGCGTGGACGACTTCCCTGACTGCGCTGTTCGGCGTCTATCACCCGGACATGTGGCGGGCAACGGACTCGTCACTTCGAGGTATCGCGGTGCCGATTCTGCCCAACCGCAGGCTGTTGGCCACCACAAACAGCGACGACAGCACCATCGCGGCACCGGCGATCAGCGGGTTGAGCATGCCGAGCGCCGCCAACGGCAGCGCGGCCGCGTTGTAGCCGAACGCCCACCCCAGGTTGCCTCGGATCACGCGCACCGTGCTCCGGGCGAGCCGGATGGCGGACGGGACCACCTGGAGGTCGTCGCGGATGAGCACGATGCCGGCGGCGCCGTGCGCCGCGTCCGTGCCCGAACCCATCGCCATCCCCAGATCGGCGGCCGCGAGCGCTGGTGCGTCGTTGATCCCGTCACCCACGACCGCGACCGAGCGGCCCCCGGCCTGCAGCTCGGAGATCACGTCCACCTTCTCGGCGGGCAGGACCCCGGCGCGCACCTCGTCGATACCCACCTCGTCGGCGACCGCACGGGCCACGGTGTGGTTGTCCCCGGTGACCAGCAGGGTTCGGAACCCGAGCTCGTGCAGTTGCGACACGGCGGCCGCCGCGGTGGGCCGAACGGTGTCGGCCAGAGCCAGCACCCCCACGGCGCGCCCGTCGACCGCCACCGTGATGGTCGAGCAGCCCTGCGCCTCCCAGGCCCTCCGGTCACCGACGAGTTCATCGGGAACCGGGATCCGTCGCTCGGCCATCAGGCGAGGTGACCCGAGGAGGACACGCCGGCCGCCGACAACGCCGGCCGCGCCGAGCCCCGCCAGCCCCGCGAACTCCTCGACCTCGGGCAGTTCGGCGAGATGTTCCCTCGCCAACGCCGCCACCGGCCTGGCGAGCGGGTGTGGCGATGCCGCCTCCACCGCGCCGGCCGTCCGCAACAGCGTCCGGAGCCCGACCCCGGCGGTGGTCGACGCCTCCACGACGACCAATCGCCCCGTGGTCAGGGTTCCGGTCTTGTCGAACATCACGGTGTCGACCGTTCCGGCGGCATCCAACGTCCGGTGGCCGGAGAGGAACACCCCGATCTGGGCACCGCGCCCCGAGGCCACCATCAAGGCCGTCGGCGTGGCCAGCCCCAGCGCGCACGGGCACGCGATGATCAACACCGCGAGCGCCGGGCCGAATGCTCGTTCGCCCGGGCCGACAGCCGCCGCCCAGAACCCGAACGTCAGCGTCGACACCGCGATCACGGCGGGCACGAAGATCGCGCAGATCCGGTCGGCCAACCGCTGTGCGGCCGCCTTGCCGTCGTGCGCCGCCTCGACCAGACCGATCAACTGGCCGAGCTGGGTGGCCGGGCCGACCTGCCCCGCGCGGACGACCAGCCGCCCGCCGAGGCTCACCTCCCCGGCGAGTACGCGTTGCCCCGGTGCCGCCTCCACCGGGACCGACTCCCCGGTCATCGCGCTGCTGTCGACCGTGCCCGAGCCGGCGATCACCTCACCGTCGGCGGCGATCGTGTCCCCGGCGACGACGACGAACTCGTCGCCCGCCCGCAGCTGATCGACACCGACCCGCTGCTCGCGCGCCTCGCGGAGGACCACGACCTCGGACGCGGCCAGCGCCGCCAAGCCGGCCAGCCCGTCACCGGCCCGACGTCGGGCACGGGCCTCGAACAGCCGACCCCCGAGCAGGAAGATCGTGACACCGGCGGCCACGTCCAGATAGATCGCGCCGGCCGGCTCCCCCAACAGCAGCCCAGCGGTGCCGCCGGCCGGCACCTGGATCGCCCCGCTGGTGAACATCGCGTAGATCGACCAGACGACCGAGGCGACGATCCCGCACGACACCAGGGTGTCCATCGTCGCGGTCCCGTGCCGGGCATTGAGTGCCGCCGCCCGGTGGAACGGCCAGGCGCTCCACACCACCACCGGCGCACTCAAGGCCAGGAGCAGCCACTGCCAACCGGCGAAACGCATCTCCGGTCGCAGCGCCATCGTCATCGACAGGTCGGCCAGCGGCACTCCCAGCAGGATCGCGACGACCAGCCGCCGCCTGAGATCCCGTACCGCCCGACGATCCGCGGCCCGCCCGCGCCCGGGTGTCGCGGGACCGAGCGGCCGCGCCCGGTAGCCCGCCCTCCCGACCTCGGCGACGAGTTGCTCGGCGTCCGGTTGCCGTTGCCCGCGCACCGTTGCGACGCCGGTGGCGTAGTTCACCGTGGCGCGGATCCCGTCGAGGCCGTTGAGCCGGCGCTCGATGCGCGCCGCGCAGGCCGCGCAGGTCATCCCGGTGACGTGCAGCCGCAGGCTGTGCGCGGTGTCGACGTCAACCGACATCGGACGGCCAACTCGGGTGGGTCGCCGAGGTCGACGCGCGGCGTGACCGGATCCGGCTCGATGCCCTCATAGGGGACGTCATCATGCACCTGCTCAGCGGGTCCGGCCACCGGCACCCATCGCTCTCCGTCGCCCGACCGAACGGCAACGACCGTTTGCCGGACAGCGACGTCAGCCAGGTGGACCCCCGGGTGAGCCCGGCGGACCGGTCGCCGAGCGCCCACCGGCCCTCGGCGACCAGCCGACGACGGCAGCAGCGAAGCCGCACGCGCCCACCGGGCGTCGGTCGGGACAGCAGTCCATGGCACCGATCAAGCATCGGGCGACTCACCAGGCTCAGCTGGCCGGCACCCCCTACCTAGCGGGCGTGCCGGCCGCGCGTCTCCGGGCCGGACAGGAAGCGCAACAGCGGACCCGACTGGTCGGGCAGCACGTGCCCCACCTCGGGCAGCGTGAGCACCTCGGCGTGCGGCACCGACGCCCGCAGCCGCGAGCCGGTCTGGCCGGAGTCGAGCAGCACGTCCCGCCCGCCGAGCACGGCCAGCACCGGCATCCGTAACCGCGCGAGCCGGTCGTCGCTGAAGATCGGGATCGGCTCGGTCCTCGGCCGGAAGTGCTCCGCGGTGAGCATCGCCAGCTCGGCGAAGGGCGCGGACCACGGCTGCCCGTCGAACCGGGTCGGGCCGACGACCTCGCGCAGCAGCCGGCGGCGTCCCTTGTCACCGAGCGGGCGCAGCAGCACGGCCTTGGCGAGCACCCCCACCTTGCGCCGGCCGACCCCGGACGGCGACAGCAGCGCCAGCCGGGACACCCGCTCCGGCCGGCGGGTGGCGAAGTCGAGGGCCAGCCAGCCGCCCAGGGACATGCCCAGCAGCGGCGTCACGTCCAGGCGCAGGCCGTCCAGCACATCGTCCAGCCAGCCAGCCGGGGCGTCGGAGTCCAGGGCCGGCCGGGTGGGCGCGCTCAACCCGGGTTCGCCGACCAGGTCCACCGCGAGCAGCCGCACCTGCCCGGTCAGGCCGGCGAGGTGCGGCAGCCACGCGGCCGAGTTGGCCATCGAACCGTGCAGCGCGAGCACCGGCGGCGCGTCGACGGGGCCGCAGTCCAGGACGGCGGTGTCGCCCTCCCGGGTGGGTAGCCGGAGCCGCCGCAGCTCCACCGGCCAGTCCTCGAGCAGCCGCCGGTACGCATCGAGCACCGCCCCGACGCCGTCCGGCGACCGGTAGATCTCGGCGTAGTCGCCCTGGTCCACGGCGGTCATGTCGCGGGGCCGTCCCGGTCGGCGCGCGGCACGGCAACCACCGCGCGGTGCGCCGCGTCCCGCACCGCCCGGTGCGCCGTGCCCGGCACCGCGCGGTGCGCCGTGCCCCTGGTGCCCGAAGCCTCGCCAGCCACGTGTCCTCCGTCGGTCCGGACGCACTCCGCGCCGGTGGGCGGCCGAGGATGTCGCGCAGGTCGCCCACGGGAGACCGTAGCGCCCGGGGGCGGTGGCCGCGGCGGCAACTCGGGCCTGACCGCTTCCGCCGTTCGTCCCAGAGGCGTCACCATCGCGCACCGCCCGGGTGCCGCGCACCGAGGTCGACGTCCGGGTGGTCTCCTGGAGGCCTGGGCAGCACGCGCGTCGATCTGGCCGCCGCCGGAGGGGTGATCGCCCGAGGTGGCGGTCCCCCCGAGCGGCGGTCACCCCGAGCCCCGGCCACCCCGGGCGGTGGTCACCCGAGCGGCGGTGGACGGGGTGCCCGCGGCGGTCAGCGCGGCAGGGTGGAGGCCCGCCAGGCTCCCGGGCCGGGGTGCAGCGGCCGGCGCACCAGGGACGTCCGCTCGTTCCACACGCTGCGCGGCCCGCCCTCGCCGGGGGCGGAGTCGGCCGCCGAGGACACCGCCGCGGCGAGCACGGCGGCCAGCGCCGCGACCTCGGCGTCGTCCGGCTCGCCTCGCACCACCCGGAACAGCGCGCGCCGCTGCTCCGGGGTCTGCTCCTCGGCCTCGGCGGACCCGGCCGCCTCGGCGGACCCGGCCGCTTCGGCCGCCTCGGCGGACCCGGTCCCGGCGCCGGGCACCTCGGTGTCGCTCACAGCGGGATGTTCCCGTGCTTGCGGGTGGGGGCCGCCTCCCGCTTGGTGGACAGCGTGCGCAGCGCGCGGCCCACGTACCCCCGGGTGTGCGACGGCGGGATGACCGCGTCGATGTAGCCGCGGTCGGCGGCGATGTAGGGGTTGCAGAGGGTGTCCTCGTAGTCCGTCTGCAGCTCGGCCCGGCGGGAGGCGAGCTCGTCGCCCTCCAGCCCGGTCAGCTCCTTGCGGTAGAGGATGCTCACCGCGCCCTGCGCACCGGTGACCGCGATCTGGGCGGTCGGCCAGGCGATGTTCACGTCCGCGCCGAGGTGCTTGGACCCCATCACGTCGTACGCGCCGCCGTAGGCCTTGCGGGTGATCACAGTGACCTTGGGGACGGTGGCCTCGGCGTAGGCGTAGATCAGCTTGGCGCCGCGCCGGATGATGCCGTTCCACTCCTGGTCGGTGCCGGGCAGGAAGCCGGGCACGTCGACGAAGGTCAGGATCGGGATGTTGAACGCGTCGCAGGTCCGCACGAACCGGGCGGCCTTCTCGGAGGCGTCGATGTCCAGGCAGCCGGCGAACTGGGTGGGCTGGTTGGCCACCACCCCGACGCTGCTGCCCTCCACCCGGCCGAAGCCGACCACGATGTTCGGCGCCCACAGCTCCTGGACCTCCAGGAACTCGCCCTCGTCGACCACCCGGTTGATGGCCTCGCGGATGTCGTAGGGCTGGTTCGGCGAGTCCGGGACCAGGGTGTCCAGCTCGATGTCGGTCTCGGTGAGCCCGTCGGTGATCGACCCCTCGACCGGCTCGGCGGCGGCGAACACCGGCGGCTCGGACAGGTTGTTGGACGGCAGGAAGGACAGCAGCTCCTTGACGTAGGACAGCGCGTCCTCCTCGTCGGAGCCGAGGTAGTGCGCGACGCCGGACTTGGAGTTGTGCGCCCGGCCGCCGCCGAGGTCCTCCATCTCGACGTCCTCGCCGGTCACGGTCTTGATCACGTCCGGGCCGGTGATGAACATGTGGCTGGTGTGGTCGACCATCACGGTGAAGTCGGTGATCGCCGGCGAGTACACCGCGCCGCCGGCGCACGGGCCGAGGACCAGCGAGATCTGCGGGATCACCCCGGAGCTGCGAACGTTGCGCATGAAGATCTCGCCGTACAGGCCGAGGGCGACCACGCCCTCCTGGATCCGGGCACCGCCACCGTCGTTGATGCCGATCATCGGGCACCCGATCTTGGTGGCCATGTCCATTACCTTGACGATCTTCTCGCCGTAGACCTCGCCGAGCGAGCCGCCGAACACCGTGGCGTCCTGGCTGAACACGCACACCGGACGGCCGTCGATGGTGCCGGTTCCGGTCACCACGCCGTCGCCGAACGGGCGGTTGCGCTCCATCCCGAAGTTGGTCGAGCGGTGCCGGGTCAGCGCGTCGAGCTCCACGAACGAGCCGGGGTCGAGCAGCTGGTCGATCCGCTCCCGCGCGGTCTGCCGGCCCTTGCCGTGCTGGCGCTCGATCGCCTTCTCGGAGCCGGCATGGATCGCGCCGTCGTTTCGCTGGTAGAGGTCCGCCAGCTTGCCGGCCGTGGTGTGGATGTCCGGTTCCTCTGCGGGGGGCTCGCCGAGCGGCTCCGTTGCGGTGCTCATGGATGGGCACCTTAGCCATAGTCGCCGTGCCCCGTTCGGCGCAGTGAGCAGGCTCATTATGTTGTGGTGGATGGATACCGAGCCCCTCGACGCGGACGCCCTGCGGCTGGCCCTGCGCGGCGTGGTCGGCGAGCTGGACGTGGTCGCGCGCACCGGGTCGACGAACGCCGACCTGCTGGCCCGCGCCCGCACGTCGGCCGGGCCGCCGAGCGCCCCGGCGCCGGACCGCCCGGTGCCGGACCGCGCCGTGCCGGACCGCGCCGTGCCGGACCGCACCGTGCTGGTGGCGGAGGCGCAGGACGCCGGGCGCGGCCGGCTGGACCGGCGGTGGGAGTCGCCGCCGGGCGCCGGGCTGACGTTCAGCGTGCTGCTGCGGCCGGTGGGCGTGCCGCCGGCCCGGCTCGGCTGGCTGCCACTGCTGGCCGGGCTGTCGCTGGTGCGCACGGTCCGGGAGCTGACCGGGTTGGCCGCCGTGCTCAAGTGGCCGAACGATCTGCTGGTCGGGCCGCGCGAGGCGAAGTGCGCGGGGCTGCTCGCCGAGGTCGCCGGGCCGGACGCGGTGGTGCTGGGCATCGGGCTGAACGTGCGCACCCGGCCCGACCAGCTGCCGGCGGGGGTGGACGCCACGTCGCTGCTCGCCGAGGGGGCCGACGTGAGCAGGCACGACGTGCTGGTGGCGCTGCTGCGGCGGCTGCTGGCCGACGAGGCGGCGTGGCGCGCGCACGGCGGCGACCCGGGCGCGGTGGGGCTGCCGGACGCCTACCGCGCGGTGTGCGCGACGGTCGGCGCCGAGGTACGCATCGACGCGCCGGGCGGCCGCTCGACCCACGCCACCGCCGTGGACGTGGACGGGGAGGGACGGCTGGTGGTGCGGGGCCCGGGCGGGGACACGCGCGCGGTCGCGGCTGGCGACGTCGTGCACGTGCGGGCGATACCGTGATCGGGTGGTCTACCCCGACGAGCTGCTGACCTCCGGCGAGCGGGTGCTGACCCACGAGCACCCGCACCCGAAGATGCTGGTGCTGCCCGCGCTGGTGTTCCTGGTCGTGGTCGGCGGGGCGGCGTACCTGGCCGCGCTGGCCGCCCCGCTGTCCTGGTCCGGCGCGGCCCAGGTGGCGCTGGTCGTGGTCGCACTGGTGCTGATCGGCTGGTTCAGCGTGGCCCCGCTGCTGCGCTGGCGGTTCACCCACTTCGTGGTCACCGACCGGCGGGTGCTGGTCCGCGAGGGCGTGCTCACCCGCTCCGGGTTCGAGATCCCGATGAACCGGATCAACAGCGTGCACTTCCGGCAGACGGTGATCGAGCGGATGCTCGGCTGCGGGACCCTGAGCGTCGAGTCGTACTCGGACGAGCCGCTGGACTTCGACGACATCCCCGGGGTGCAGCATGTCTACGGCCTGCTCCACCGCGCCGCCTCGGACGGCGACTGACCCGGACGGCGACTGACCCGGACGGGGCCGACCCGGACGGGGCCGACCGCACGGACTGCACCGACCGCACGGGAGCACACCCGGGGTGCAACGTGTGTGCAAGGGTGTCGCCGATCACCTCCCGGCTCTAGGTTGCCGGAATGAGCAGACTGCGGTTCGGCATCTTCCTGGCCCCGTTCCATCCCGCGGGGGAGAACCCCACGCTGGCGCTGCAGCGTGACCTGCGGCTGGTCCAGCACCTCGACGAGTGCGGCTACGACGAGGCGTGGATCGGCGAGCACCACTCGGCGGGCAGCGAGATCATCGCCTCGCCGGAGATCTTCATCGCCGCCGCGGCCGAGCGCACCAAGAACATCCGGCTGGGCACCGGCGTGACGTCGCTGTCGTATCACAACCCGCTGTGGGTGGCCGAGCGGATGGTGCTGCTCGACCACCTCACGAAGGGCCGGGTGATGCTCGGCGTCGGCCCCGGATCATTGCCCACCGACTCCGCGATGATCGGGCTCAACCCGACGCAGACCCGCGAGCTGCTGGAGACCAACCTCGAGGTGGTCATGCAGCTGCTGACCGGCGACGAGCCGGTCACGGTCGACACCGGCACGCACACGCTGCACGACGCCCGGCTGCACCTGCGGCCGTACTCCGACCCGCACTTCGACGTCGCGGTGGCCGCCGTGGCCTCGCCTACCGGTCCCCGGCTGGCCGGCCGGCACGGGGTCGGGCTGCTGTCCATCGGGGCCACGCTCACCCAGGACGGGTTCGACGCGCTGGCCCACCACTGGAGCGTGATGGAGGAGCGGGCGGCCGTGCACAACACCACGGTGGACCGGGAGAAGTGGCGCCTGGTCGGCCTGATGCACATCGCGGAGACCCGCGAGCAGGCCTACAAGGACGTCGAGTTCGGCATCGAGCAGTGGTTCCGCTACTTCCAGAAGGTGGCCGCGTTCCCGCAGATGGCGGTGGAGGGCGGCGACCTGAAGGGAATGATCGACTTCATCAACGAGTCCGGCGTCGGGGCCATCGGCACGCCCGAGGACGCCAAGGCGCAGGTCCAGAAGCTGGCCGACCAGTCCGGCGGGTTCGGCGCGATGCTGCTGCTCGCCCACGAGTGGGCCAACCCGGAGGCCACCCGGCGCTCGTTCGAGCTGATCGCCCAGCACGTCATGCCGGAGTTCCAGGGGCAGGCCTGGTCCACCCGCAACGCCAAGCAGCGGGCCACGGACACCCGCTCCGGGCACGCCGAGCAGCAGAACAAGGCGGTCGCCCACATGACGGAGAAGTACCAGAAGGAGCTGGCCGACAAGGCCGGCAGCCAGAGTTGAGCGGGGCCGCCGGGGTGGGTCGGCTCAGCCCACCCCGGCCGGCGTCCGTACCCCGAACAGCGCGGTGAACTGGGCGCGGTACACGCAAACGTCGTCGCGGTGCAGCGTGGCCAGCACGGTGACCAGGCCGAGCTCCGGCTTGCTCCTCGACACCCGCGCTCCCAGGATCCCGGCCTGCGCGGCGAGCACGTCGCCGCCGTAGACCGGGGCCGGCCAGCTGAGGTTGTTGCCGCCCGGCGAGCCGAGCGAGGTCGACCGGTTCAGTACGGTGTCGGCCCAGGCCCGCATCCACAACGCGGCGGTGTACCAGCCCGACGCGCACAACCCGCCGAGCAGCGTGTTCGCCGCCGCGGCCACCGGGTCGAGGTGGAACGGCTGCGGATCGAACCGCTTGGCGAACTCGATCATCTCCGCGCCGTCGACCGTCGTGCTGCCCAGGTCGAACACCCGGCCGGTGATGAAGTCCTCGTAGGCGAACTCTGGCATGGTTCAGATCTTGTCACGCCCGCAGCGCGGCGAGAGCGGAATCGTGCAGCAGGCCGTTGGAGGACACCCCGGACCCGCCGTCGTAGCGGTCCGCCCCGCTCAGGTCGGAGAAGCGCCCGCCGGCCTCGGTGACGATCAGCGCCACGGCGGCCAGGTCCCAGGCGTTGGCCTCGCCGTCGATGCCCAGGTCGATCGCACCCTCGGCGACCAGCACGTGCTGCCAGAAGTCGCCGAACGCCCGGACCACCCAGCACTGCTCGGCCAGCGACAGGTACCGGGGCAGCGCACCCATCTCGGCCCAGGTGCTCAGCTCGGTGGTGGACAGGCACGCGTCGGCCAGCTCGGCGACCCCGGACACCGCGATCCGCCGGCTGCCCCGCGCGTCCCGCACGTGCGCGCCGCCGCCCAGCCCGGCCCACCAGCGGCGGCCCAGCGCCGGCGCGCTGACCACCCCGACGGTCGGGCGGCCGTCCTCGGTGAGCGCGATCAGCGTCGCCCACACCGGCACGCCCCGGGAGTAGTTCTTGGTGCCGTCGATCGGGTCGATGACCCAGCCGCGGCCGCCGGTGCCGGAGCCGGACTCCAGCCCGCGTTCCTCGCCGAGCACCGCGTCGTCGGGGCGCTCCCCGGCCAGCACCGCGCGCAGGGCGTCCTCGGTGGCGGTGTCCGCGTCGGTGACCGGCGAGCGGTCCGGCTTGCGCTCCACCCGCAGGTCGGAGGCCTGGAACCGGGCCAGGGTGATCTCGTCGGCGACGTCGGCCAGCCGCAGGGCCAGCTCGAGGTCCTCGGCCGGTCCGGCGCTCACTGGCCGGGGAGTCCCTTGCCGGCGGGGAGGACCCTCGGGCGGGCGTCCTCGTGCGGGAAGACGAACCGGCGGAAGGCCCACCAGCGGAACGCCATGCCCAGCAGCACGCCGACGATCTGGCCGCTCACGAAGTCGGCGAGGTGCTCGCTGAGCAGCGACACCGTCGGCACCTTCAGGTCGAGCATGTAGCGGGAGATCCACAGCGGCGCGGCGTAGACGGCCACGCCCACCCCGCTGATCAACAGGTAGAGCACGGCCTCGTGGTGACGCTCGCGGCCGCCGCGGGTGCGGAACGACCAGCCCCGGTTCAGCCCGTAGGAGGCGAGTGTGGCGACCAGCACGGAGATGACCTTCGCGGTGACCGGCTTGGGCTCCAGGATCGTACTCTTCAAGATCAGGAAGATCGCTGTGTCGATGACCCACGTGGTGCCCCCGACCAGCGCGAACTTCACCAGTTCGCGGTGTCGGATAGCGACGTCGCGGTAGCGCTGAGGCATCCACCCGAGCACCGTCTCGACCACCATCACCCGGTCAGTCTAAGGGAGGGGGTGACGCGCAACTGCGGGTGGTCGGGCTCCGGCCGGTTAGGCTCCACGGCTCGTGGACCCCCGCACACGCCTCCCCGTCGTCGGCATGATCGGCGGCGGCCAGCTGGCCAGGATGACTCACCAGGCCGCGATCGCGCTCGGCCAGTCGCTGCGCGTGCTGGCCGTGAACCCCGACGAGCCGGTCGGCCTGGTCGCCCCCGACGTGCTGCTCGGCGGCCCCGACGACACGGCCGCGCTCACCGACTTCGTGGGCGGCTGCGACGTGGTCACCTTCGACCACGAGGGGGTGCCCGCCGAGCCGCTGGCCTCGGTCGCGGCCGCCGTGGCGGTGCCGGTCCGACCGGCGGCCGGCGCGCTGCTGCACGCCCGGGACAAGCTGGTGATGCGCGAGCGGCTGTCCGCTCTCGGGGTGCCCTGCCCGCCGTTCCGGGCCGTCGAGGCGCTGTCCGACGTCGTCGACTTCGGCGCCGGGCACGGCTGGCCGGTGGTGCTCAAGGCCCGGCGCGGCGGCTACGACGGCCGGGGCGTCTGGATGCTGGACGGCCCGGACGCCGCGGCGGAGCAGCTGCCCGAGCTGCTCGCCTCGGGCACCCCGCTGCTGGTCGAGCAGCGGGTCCGGATGCGCCGGGAGCTGGCCGCGATGGTGGCGCGCTCGCCGTTCGGGCAGGGCGCGGCGTGGCCGGTCGTGGAGACGGTGCAGCGGGACGGCATCTGCGTGCAGGTGATCGCTCCGGCGCGGGGGCTGCCCGCCGACCGCGCCGAGGCGGCCGAGCGGCTGGCGTTGCGGATCGCGGCCGAGCTCGACGTCGTCGGGCTGCTGGCCGTCGAGCTGTTCGAGCTGGACGGCCCCGGCCCGGACGGCAGCGGGCTGTTGGTCAACGAGCTGGCGATGCGACCGCACAACTCCGGGCACTGGACGATCGAGGGCTCGGTCACCTCGCAGTTCGAGCAGCACCTGAGGGCGGTGCTCGACTACCCGCTCGGCGACACCCGGACCCGCGCGCCGGTGACCGTGATGGCGAACGTGCTCGGCGGTGACCCGGTCCCGGAGATGGGCGTCGACGAGCGGCTGCACCACCTGTTCGCGCGGTTCCCGGACGTGAAGGTGCACCTGTACGGCAAGGGCGAGCGGCCCGGGCGCAAGATCGGGCACGTGACCGTGCTCGGTGCCGTGCACGGCGACGCCGAAGCCGACGCCGTCGTGCGGCGCGCCGCGCTGGCCGCGGACTGGCTCTCCACGGCACGCTGGCCGGACGGCTGGGAGGTGCACTGATGGAGCTGGCGGACGACCCGGTGGTCGGCGTGATCATGGGCAGCGACTCGGACTGGTCGGTGATGTCGGCCGCCGCCGAGGCGCTCACCGAGTTCGAGGTGCCGCACGAGGTCGCGGTGGTGTCGGCGCACCGCACGCCGAGGCGGATGCTGGACTACGCGGAGGGCGCCGCCGACCGCGGCCTGCGGGTGATCATCGCCGGTGCGGGCGGCGCCGCGCACCTGCCCGGCATGGTGGCCGCCGCGACCCCGCTGCCGGTGATCGGCGTGCCGGTGCCGCTGGCCAGGCTCGACGGCCTGGACTCGCTGCTGTCCATCGTGCAGATGCCCGCCGGGGTGCCGGTGGCCTGCGTGTCGGTCGGCGGTGCGCGCAACGCCGGGCTTCTGGCGGTGCGGCTGCTCGGCGTGTCGGACCCCGCGGTGCGCGCCCGGATGGTCGGTTACCAGGCCGAGCTGGAGAAGCTGGTGCTGGCCAAGGACGCCGCGCTGCGCGCCTCCTTGAACGACTGACCGGCCGCCGGGAAAATCTCGGTGGCGCGCCGCCCCGATCCGTCGTAGCGTGGCGGTACACGGGAGAGGAGGTGGTCCAGCGTTGAATAGCTGCAGGACTCGTGAGGTGGCTGTCCGCTAGCACCGAGAATCCTGACGGTCGATGGAAGCCGGTCCGGTGCCGGCAATCCCCGACAGTCACCAGACCCCCGGGCTCCGAGCCTCAGTCCAGCTCGGTCACACGCGAGTGTGATTCGGCCCGGGGGTTTCTCATGCCCTGGGCGGGTTGTCCGCTGCGGGCTACCGGCGAGTAGCAGTAGCATCACCGGTCGTGAACCCCGATTTCGAGGTGTACCAGCTCGCTGAGGAGCACCGGGAGCTGCGCGCGGCGGTGCGGGCGTTGTCGGAGAAGGAGATCGCGCCGCATGCCGCGGATGTGGATGACCGGTCGCGGTATCCCGAGGAGGC
>DASXJJ010000041.1:0-17179 GCA_036497465.1 Pseudonocardia sp.
CGGGCCGTCGGCCGGCAGGGTGGCCGGCGGCAGCTCGGCGGTCGGCAGCGTGGCCGCGCGGCGCAGCGCCGACCACCAATAGTTGGCCAGCCGCCGCTGGGCCCGGCCCCGGAACACCGGCAGCTTGATCAGCTCGGCCGAGGAGGGCGGCGCCGTGACCGATGCCTCCACGATCGCCGAGTCGGGCAGCACCCGGCCCGGCGCGATGTCCCGTTGCGAGGCCAGGTCGTCGCGCGCGTGCCACAGCTCGCGCACGGCGGCCAGCTGCCTCGGCTTGCGGATCCGGTGGATGCCGGAGGTGCGGCGCCACGGGTCGGTGCGCGGTGGGGGTGGCCCCGCCGTGCGCACCGCCTCGAACTCCTGCGCCGCCCAGTCCCGCTTGCCGTGCTCGGTGAGCATCCCGTCGAGCACGTCCCTGAGCTCGACCAGCACCTCCACGTCGAGGGCGGCGTAGACCAGCCAGTCCTCCGGCAGCGGCCGGTTGGACCAGTCGGCGGCGCCGTGGCCCTTCTCCAGCCGAAGGCCCAGCAGGTTCTCCACCATCGGTCCGAGCCCGACCCGAGCCAGCCCGGCCAGGCGGCCGGCCAGCTCGGTATCGAACAACCGGGCCGGGCGCAGGCCCAGCTCGCCCAGGCACGGCAGGTCCTGGGACGCCGCGTGCAGCACCCATTCCGGACCGTCCAGCGCCTCGGCCAGCTGGTCGAACTTCCCGGCCAGCGGAATCGGGTCGATCAGCGCGGTGCCCGCGCCGGCCCGCCGAAGCTGCACGAGGTAGGCACGGGCCGAGTAGCGGAAGCCGGATGCCCGCTCGGCATCCACCGCCACCGGACCATGCCCGGCCGCGATCGCCTCGGCGACCGCGGCCAACGCATCGGGGGAGCGCACAACCTCGGGCAGGCCGTCGGCCGGTGCCAGGAGCGGCACCGGCTCGACCTCCGGCGGACCATCGCGGGCGTCCGCCCCCGACGACCGATGGTCCTCGGTCTCCAGCGAGCTCAGCGGATGACTCCGGCACGCATGGCCAGCGCCACCATCTGAGCCCGGTCACCCGTGCCGAGCTTGCGCCCGATCCGGGACAGGTGGCTCTTCACGGTGAGCGCGGACAGGTTGAGTGCCTCGCCGATCTCCTTGTTGGACTGACCGTCGGCAACCAGTTGGAGCACCTCCACCTCGCGCGCCGAGAGCTCGCGCGGGGTGTTGTCGGTGCCCGGCACGCGGGTACCGGTGGCGAGCAGCGGGGCCACTGTCGGGTCGGCGTAGACGCCGCCGTCCAGTACCCGCTTCACGCCGTCGGTGACGATCGCCGCCGATGCCGATTTCAACAGATATGCCTGCGCGCCGGCCTGGAAGGCCGACCGCACCGCGTACGGATCGTCCGAGGAGGCCAGCACCACCAGCCGGTTCCACCCTAGTGAACGGAGCTCGGTGACCAGGTCGAGACCGCTGCCGTCGGGCAGCCCCAGGTCGAGCACCGCAAGGTCACAGGGACCGCTGGACTGGGCGCGAGCCCGTGCCTCGGCCACCGAGGCGGCTTCGTGCACCGTGCCTGCTCCCATGGTGCGCAGCCGCGCGGCGATCGCCTCACGCAACAGCGGGTGGTCATCGACCACCAACACCGAGAACAACTCTTCCCGCGGATGCGGGACCATGGCGGGTGGCAACACACCCGCACCGGTGGTGCGAACAGGTGTGCCCTGGCCGACTACAGCCACGTCACTTACCTCCCTGGAGTCGGTCGTGCCCCCCGACCGGCACCGGGACCTCGTCCGAACGGCTGTGCAGGCCGCACGCCCGAGGAGGTGTCGTGGACGCAGGGTAGCCCCCAAGCGGCCTAACCGCGCGGATTCGGCGAAAGTTTTTCCACCGAGATCTACGGCGATGGTCGACTCGGGTCACCCTTTCAGTCGATCGTTCTGATCTCAGAGAGTGACCTCTGGCCGGTACGTCACCGAAAGATCTCGCGGGGAGCACTGAGTCCGAGATCAACTGTGACGTTCCGTCATCAAGGATACGCCTACCTCGGGTAACCCGATCGCGTGGGTCACAAGTCGGTAGAACGCCTCTGCGTGCCGGGCGAAATCGTCGTCGGTCGGCGTCCACGAGGCGCGAAGCTCCACGTCATCGGCACGCGTCGGACCAGGGATGTCGCCGAACCGCGCTGAACACGTCCGGGTGACGGTTCCGCCCAGCGCCGCATGGCTCGCCAGGCACGCCTCCAGTGCGTCGGTCAGCCAGGACCAGCCGACCGCCAGCAGCAGCGGATCGTCGGCCTGCTCGGCGTCCAGCGGGGCGCGCAGGTAGCACACCATCCGGAAGGTGCCGGCCCACGCGTCCCGGGAGTCCGGGTCGTGCAACAGGACGAGGCGGGCGGTGACGTCGATCTCGGCGTCGGCCGGCCCGATGGAGTCGATGTGCTCCTCGGCGAGCTCGACCCCCATGGCGAAGCTGTGCGGCGCCAGCCGGCGCGGCGGATCGATGTCCACCACGCTCAGTTCCGACCTGGGCACGACAGAGCGCAGTGCCTCCACTGCTCGGTGGAAATTTGCTGGACTCACAACACTGAGAGTAGGCGAGCTACCACACCGCGGCGATCAGGCACGCCGCCGTTCGTGCGAGGATGGCTCCCTCATGACGAACGTGGTCTCCTCGCTCGGCCCGTCCGAGCCCGTGTCCGAGTCCGGGTCCGCGCGGGCCGCCGAGGGGCGCGGTGGTGCCGGCTCACCGGCCCGCCGCGACCTCGCCGGCGCCCCCTACCTGGCTGCCGCCCGCCGCGAGAAGCCCGCTCACCGGCCCGTGTGGTTCATGCGCCAGGCGGGCCGCTCGCTGCCCGAGTACCGCGAGCTGCGCGCCGGGACCGCGATGCTGGACGCGTGCCGCGACCCCGAGATGGTCTGCGAGATCACCCTGCAACCGGTCCGCCGGCACCGGGTGGACGCCGCGATCCTGTACAGCGACATCGTGGTGCCGCTGCACGCCGCCGGCGTCGGGGTGGACATCGTGGCCGGCACCGGCCCGGTGGTGGACCACCCGGTGCGCACCCCGGCCGACGTGGCGGCACTGCCCGCGCTGGATCCGGCGGCGGTCGACCCGGTGGCCAGGGCCATCCGGCTGCTCACCGCGGAGCTGGGCTCCGGACCGACGGGGACACCGCTGATCGGGTTCGCCGGCGCGCCGTTCACCCTGGCGTCCTACCTGGTCGAGGGCGGCCCCAGCCGCACCTACGAGCACACCAAGGCGCTCATGCACGGCCAGCCGGAGACCTGGCACGCGCTGCTGGACCACCTGGCCGGGATCACACTGACCTTCCTGCGCGCGCAGGTCGCCGCCGGCGTCGACGCGGTGCAGGTGTTCGACTCGTGGGCCGGCGCGCTGTCCGAGCGGGACTACCGCCGGTTCGTGCTGCCGCACACCCGCCGGGTGCTCGGGGGGCTGGCCGACGCGGGCGTGCCCAGGACCCATTTCGGGGTCGTCACCGGGGAGCTGCTCGGGGCGATGGCCGACGCCGACGCCGACGTGGTCGGGGTGGACTGGCGGGTGCCGCTGGACGCCGCCAGCCGCCGGATCGGCCCGGAGCACGCCGTGCAGGGCAACCTGGACCCGGCCGTGCTGTTCGCCGGCTGGGACGTGGTGGAGGCCGAGGTGCGGCGGGTGGTCGCCGAGGGCGAGGCCGCGCCGGGGCACGTGTTCAACCTGGGCCACGGCGTGCTGCCGGGCACCGACCCCGACGTGCTGACCCGGGTGGTGGAGCTGGTGCACTCGCTGTGAGCGAGGGCTCGGTGAGCATCGCAGCGGGCGCCAGCGAGCGAGGAGCGGAGCCGGGCGCGCAGCGAGCCATGGGTGCTGTGAGCGTGCCGCACGTCGCGGTGGTCGGGGGCGGGATCTCCGGTCTCGCCGGGGCGTACCGGCTGCGCACCCTGCTCGGGCCGGAGGCGCGGATCACCCTGGTCGAGCGCTCCGACCGGCTCGGTGGCGTGCTGCGCACGGTGGACATGGCCGGGGTGCCGATGGACGTGGGCGCCGAGGCGTTCCTGGCCCGCCGGCCCGAGGTGCCCGCGCTGCTGCGCGAGCTCGGGTTGGCCGGCGAGCTGGTCCACCCGTCGCGCGCCTCGGCGACCGTGCGGGCCGGCGGGCGGACCCGTCCGCTGCCGGCGCGCACCCTCCTGGGGCTGCCCGGCGGCGACACCCGGTTGGACGGCCTGCTCAGCCCGGCCGGGGTGGCCAGGGCGGCGGGCGAACGCGCGCTGCCGCTGGACTGGAGCCCGGGGGAGGACCGCTCGCTGGGGATCCTGCTGCGTGCCCGCTACGGCGACGAGGTGGCCGACCGGCTGGTCGAGCCGCTGCTATCCGGGGTCTACGCCGGTCGGGTGGACGCGCTGGGGCTGCGCGCCACCGTTCCCGGGCTGGGTGCCGCGCTGGACGCCGGCGCCGCCTCGCTCACCGATGCCGTGGACGGGCTGCTGCCACCGCCCACGGACGGCCCGCCCGCGCCGGTGTTCGGTGCGCTGCGGTCCGGCTACGGGCGGCTGCTGGCGGCGTTGCGGGACGGGTCGGGGGCGGACGTGCGGCTGGGCCTGCCGGTGCGGGCGCTGTACCGGCTCGACGGTGCGCACCGCCCCGGCGACGGCCGCGACAGCGGGTCCGCCGACGGTTCCGACCCCCGGGGCGGGCGCGGCCCGGCCTGGCGGCTGGAGATGGGTGCCGCGGCGGGCCCGGAGAGGCTGGACGTGGACGCCGTGCTCCTGGCGGTCCCCGCGCCCGCGCTGCGCACGCTGCTGGCCGACGTGGCCCCGGAGGCCTCCCGGGTGGCCGATTCGGTGGAGCTGGCCTCGCCGGTAGTGGTCGCGCTGGCCTACCGGGAGACCGACGCGGCCGGCCTGCCGGACACCTCGGGCGTGCTGATCGGGGCCGACGAGCCGCTGCACGCGAAGGCGTTCACCCACTCCGCCCGCAAGTGGCCGCACCTGGCCCCGTCGGCCACCGACGGCCTGCTGCGGCTGCGTGCCTCGCTCGGCCGGGCCGGCTCGGGCGGCCGGCCCGGCTCCGGCGGCTCCGGCGGAGCCGCCGAGCGCGGCCCCGGCGGAGCCGCCGAGCGCGCGGCGGCGGCCCTGCGGGTGCCGGACGCCGAGCTGGTCGACCGGGTGCG
The DNA here is from genome assembly GCA_036497465.1 of Pseudonocardia sp. Taxonomy (GTDB): domain Bacteria; phylum Actinomycetota; class Actinomycetes; order Mycobacteriales; family Pseudonocardiaceae; genus Pseudonocardia. The sequence goes on from DASXJJ010000041.1 coordinate 5,144, forward strand.
GGCCGACCTCGCCACGCTGACCGGGATCACCGGCCCGCCGGTGCACGCGGTCGTGCAGCGCTGGGGTGGCGGCCTGCCGCAGTACGGGGTGGGCCACGGGGAGCGGATGGCCGCCCTGGAACGCGCGGTGGCCGAGCTGCCCGGGCTGGCGGTGGCCGGCGCTACGCTGCGCGGGGTCGGGGTGCCGGCCTGCATCGGCAGCGGGCGGGCGGCGGCCGAGCGGATCGCGGCCGGGCTGCGGCGGCCGGAGCCCTCGGGACGGCCTGCTGGGTCCGCGGCGGCCGGCGGTGGCACGATGGCGGTATGACCCGCTCGGACTCGGGGCACGGCTCCCGGCTGGACTTCACGACACTCAACGACACCATTCGCTACACCATGTGGTCGGTGTTCCGGGTCGAACCCGGCCGGCTCGGTGAGGACCGGGCGGCGCCCGCGCGGGAGGCGGCCGACTTCGTGGCCGCGCTGGAGGGCAAGGGCGTCGTGGTGCGCGGCGTCTACGACCTGTCCGGGCTGCGCGCCGACGCCGACTACATGATCTGGTGGCACGCCGAGGACATCGAGGCGGTCCAGGGCGCCTACGCCGACCTGCGCAGGGAGACGGCACTGGGCCGGGCCAGCGTGCCGGTGTGGAGCCAGGTGGCGCTGCACCGGCCCGCCGAGTTCAACAAGAGCCACATCCCGGCGTTCCTGGCCGGCGAGGACCCGAAGCGCTACGTGTGCGTCTACCCGTTCGTGCGGTCCTACGAGTGGTACCTGCTGCCCGACGAGGAGCGCCGGGGCATGCTCGCCGAGCACGGCAAGAAAGCCCGCGAGCACCCCGACGTCCGGGCGAACACGGTGGCGGCCTTCGGGCTGGGCGACTACGAGTGGATCCTCGCGTTCGAGGCCGACGAGCTGCACCGCATCGTCGACCTGATGCGGATCATGCGGGAGACCGGCGCCCGGCGGCACGTCCGGGAGGAGATCCCGTTCTACACCGGGCCCCGGCTGGACGTGGCCGACCTGGTCGCGGTCCTGCCATAGGCCCGGCGGCCGCCGTGCGCACGCTGATCTCCGTCGTGGTCGGGCTGCTGCTGCTCGTCGCGGTGGCGGCGCTGGCGCGGCGGCGCGGGCCCGGGGCGCTGCCCAAGGCGCTCACCGCGTTCATGGTCGTCTGGTTCGTGCTGTGCGTGATGGACACCGCGATCGGGGTGGCCTCGGGCCACTCGCTCCTCGAGGAGTTGCTGGTGCACCTGTTGATCGTCGCGGTGCCGGCCGTCGCGGCCTACCTGCTGGCCCGGCGCAGCCCGGCGGGTCCGGGCTGACCGGGCCGGCCGGGCGTGCCGCTCAGCCCGGCGCCGTTCAGCCCTGCTCGGGCTCCAGGCTCAGCGACACGCTGTTGATGCAGTAGCGCAGGTCGGTCGGGGTGTCGTAGCCCTCGCCCTCGAACACGTGGCCCAGGTGGCTGTGGCAGGTCGCGCACAGCACCTCGACCCGCTTCATGCCCATGCTGGTGTCGGTGCGCTCGATGATTGCCTCGCCGGCCAGCGGGGTGAAGAACGACGGCCAGCCGCAGTGCGACTCGAACTTGGAGTCGCTGCGGAACAGCTCGGCGCCGCAGGCCCGGCAGCGGTACACCCCGGCGGTCTTGGTGTCGGTGTACTCGCCGGTGAACGGCCGCTCGGTACCCGCCTGCCGGAGCACCTGGTACTCCTCCGGGCTCAGCTCGGCCCGCCACTCCTGCTCGCTCTTGGCCACCTTGGGGGCCTCACCGGTCTCTGGTGTCATGCCTCCACGCTAATACGATCCGCGCGGTCCGGGCAGGACCACGCATGACGGGGTGGTGACGTCCGGCGCGCTCAGAACCACGTGGTGAGCACGAAACCCACCGCGTCGAGCACCAGGTAGACCGCCACCGCGAGCAGCGCGGCCACCAGCACCACGGCCACCAGCCGGTGCAGGCCCCGTGCCCGGTTGGCCGAGTCCGCGAAATCGGACACGCCGTCCAGGTAGCCCTCGACGGTGAAGGTGGGCCGGTCGCGCTGCATCCGCCCGAGGTGCGCCGCGAAGGCCCGGGTCTCCGGGTCGTCCGGGTCGAGCCCGATCAGCTCCTCGTCGGGGTCGGCCCGGCGGCGGTCGGCGCCCGGTGGAAGGGCTCCGTCGCTGTCGAATGGATCGCGGCCGGGCATGGCACCACGGTAGCGTCTGTGGTGTCCGGGACGCCGAAGGCGCCGACGCAGCGAGCAGGACGGTGCGATGAGCCCGAGTCGATCACCCGCCGTGGAGCTGACGGTGCCCGGGCCGGACGGCGACCGCGCGGTGCGGGTGTCCAACCCGGACAAGGTGTACTTCCCGGCCCGGGGCATCACCAAGCGCGAGGTGGTCGAGTACTACCTGGCGGTCGCCGAGCCGCTGCTGGGCGCGGTGGGCGACCGGCCGACGACGCTCAAGCGGTTCGTCGACGGCGTGGAGGGCGAGCCGTTCTACCAGAAGCGGCTGCCCAAGGGCGCCCCCGACTGGGTGCGCACCGCGACGGTGACCTTCCCCAGCGGCCGCACCGCCGACGAGGTGTGCCCCACCGAGCCCGCCGTGCTGGCCTGGGCGGCGAACCTGGGCACGCTGGACTTCCACCCGTGGCCGGTGCGCAGCGCCCGCCCGGACCACCCCGACGAGCTGCGCATCGATCTCGACCCCCAACCGGGCACCGACTTCGCCGACGCCGTCGCGGTGGCCGGCGTGCTGCGCGGGGTGCTGGAGGAGGCCGGCCTGGTCGGCTGGCCGAAGACCTCCGGCGGGCGTGGGGTGCACGTCACGGCCCGGATCCGGCCGGAGTGGACCTTCGTCGAGGTACGCCGCGCGGTGATCACCATCGGTCGGCGGGTGGTCGCCGAGCTGCCCGAGCGGGCCACCGTCGAGTGGTGGAAGGAGAGCCGGGGGGAGCGGGTGTTCCTCGACTTCAACCAGGCCGCCCGGGATCGCACGGTGGCCAGCGCCTGGTCGGTGCGCGGCCGGCCGAACGCAACCGTCTCCATGCCGCTGACCTGGGACGATCTGGGCGACGCCGACCCCGAGGACTACGAGCTGCGGTCGGTGCCGGCGCTGCTGGCCGAGCGTGGTGACCCGCACGCCGCGATGGGGGAGCAGGTCGGCGGGCTGGAGACGGTGCTGGAGTGGGCGGAGCGCGACGCCAGCGACGGGCTGGGTGACCTGCCCTACCCGCCCGACTACCCGAAGATGCCCGGCGAGCCCAGCCGGGTCCAGCCCAGCCGGGCGCGCAAGCCGGTCTCCTAGGTCGTCGCGCGGTCAGCCCGGCCAGTTCTCCTTGTACCGGTAGTTCTTCCGCTGCGCCCAGGCCCGCTCCTGGTCGTACCGAGCACGTTTCCGCACGGCCCACCAGCGCCCCAGATAGCAGCCGAGAAAGATCCCGAAGCCCACCATCAACAGAAAAGTGCTACCCACAGTAGTGCCCCCTTGCGCTATATGGGTGTATCGCATGTCACGCGAAAGGGTAATGGTCGGACGGCAATTGGCGGCTGCTCTGTTACCAGAGCGATACGGAACGGCTCGCCATGTCAGAGGGTTCGCCGAGTGTCATCACGCTGAGTCAAGCGCTTGACCGGAACTCGCGAGCATCACCGTCAGCGCGCTACTGTGCGTGAAAGGTCTGGTGAGACGATCCGTTCAGTCGAGTAGCGGTGGGTCGGTGTTGTGTCGGGGTGGTGAACTCGCGCGAGGGTCACCCACGTGCGGACGGTCAGGGCGGGCAGAGCACGCTGGCCTGCGGCACGGCGCCGTTGACCAGCAGGTCGTCCACCGTGGAGGTGATGCAGGAGGTGCGCGGGTAGGCACCCCGGCCGGCGCCCTGCCAGTTGACCATGCGGGCCGGGGCGAGCTGGTCGGCCGCCCGCTGGTAGCCCTGCGCGGGCACCCTCGGGCTGTGCGCGGTGGCCAGCACCAGCATCGGCGGCGCGCCCTCGGCCGGGCCGGCCCTGGCCGGGTCGGACGGCACCGGCCACGCGGTACACAGCAACAGCCGCTCGGCCATCACCGCGCCGAACAGCGGGTGGTCCTTCTGCCAGCGTCCGAGCAGCTGCATCACCTGCGGCGGGCTGACCCGCTGCGAGGTGTCGTTGCAGGTCGTGGCCAGCGCCAGGTCGAACCGCCCGTTCAGCCCGGTCAGCTGGTCGAGGTAGCCGAGCATGGCCTTGGGGTCGCCGCCCCTGGCCGCGCCGAGCGCGCTCACCAGGGCGGGCCAGCCCTCCGGGTCGTCCAGGCCGAGCAGCACCGCGTTGAGCATCGCGTTGGCGGTGAGCTGCTCGCCGTCCGCGCCGAACTCCGGGCGGGTCCGCAGCTGCGTGGCGAGCTGCTGCACCGTGGCGCGCGCGTCGGCGCCCAGCGGGCAGCCGGGGCGGGAGGCGCAGTCGGTGGCGAACGCGTCGAACGCGGACTCGGCGGCGCCGGCCCTGGCCTCCGCCGCGCCGGTCGCGTCCTGGGTCGGGTCCGGCGGGCCGTCCAGCACCAGCCGGCCGACCGAGGTGGGGGCGTTCTGCGCCCACACCCACATGGCCCTGGCGCCGTCGCCGAGCCCGACGCCGCTGAGCGTCTTCACCCCGAGCAGCCCGCGGGCGCGCTCGATGTCCTGTGCGGTGTGCGCGGTGTCGTAGCGGGTCAGCGTGTCGCCCTCGGTGAGGTAGCACTCCTGGACGATCTGCCTGGCGTCGTCCAGCAGCCGGTCCACGGTGCCCTGGTCACCGCCGCTGAGGTCGGTGTCCAGCACGTCCTCGCGCACGTCCGGCGGCGCGCAGTCCAGCCGGCTGGTGCCCTCCCCACGCCGGTCCATCCCGACCAGGGTGAACCGCTTGAGCACGGCCAGCGGCACCTGCGAGGCCAGCCGGGCGGCCCGCAGGGTGCCCGTCTCGCCGTCGCTGTCGCCGAGCACGAGCAGCGGCGGGCGGGCGTTCGGCGGCTGGTCGCCCAGCGAGACCCGCATCAGCCCGATCGAGGACTGCCGGCGGCGGCCACCGTCGGAGTCGGCGTCCACCGGCACGTCGGCGCAGTCGTAGCGCAGCTTGCGGTCCGCCGGCGTGGGCACCGGCAGCACGGGACGGATGTCGTCGGTGCAGTCCAGGAAGTCGACGGCCGACGGGTCGCCCACGTCGGGCGCCGGCACGAGCGGCTTGCCCGGTGGCGGCGGGGGCGGCTGCTGCGGGGCAGCGGCCCCGGCGGTGCCCCGCACGGCGACCGGCGGCCGTACGGACGGCCCGACCGCGCACGCGCTCAGCAGCAGGGACAGCGCGGTGAACCCGACCACGAGCGCGGCCGACCACCGTGATCGACCAGCCGAACGCGGCACGCCTGTCTCCCCGGGGTCCCGACGGCGCGGATTACGCCGCAGCCTACAGAGTGCGGCACGGGTGGTGAGACCGCCGTGAGGCCGGGACGCCTGGGACGTCAGCTCACCCGCGTGGTCGAGGCGGAGCGGTCCAGCTCCAGCCGGATGGCGGTCGGCAGCTCGTCCACCCCGAGCGAGGACCGCGCCCGGGAGAGCACCGACTCCTCCAGGTCGCGCCACACGGTGCGGACGTCCGCGCCGTCGGTCAGCCACAGGGTCAGCCGCAGCGCGGGGGAATACTCGCTGCCCACCAGCCGGGCCCGCGCGCGGGCGACCCCGGGCAGCGCCTCGGCGTCGGCGGCCAGCACATCGGACAGGGCCGACGAGGTGACCCGCAGCGAGGTGACCTCCTCGGCGTCGAGCAGCAGGTCGGGCCGGCGTTCGGGGCGCACCGACCGGACCGCCCAGCCCAGCCCGAGCACCAGCAGCAGCAGCCCGGCAAGGACCGCCACCGCCCGCGCGAGCAGCAGGTTGCCGCGCAGCAGGTCGACCGCGATCGGGTCGAGCACCGGGCGGTAGGAGCGCGGCGTGCCCAGCACCTCGGTGCCGACCAGCAGCCCGACCACCCCGGAGGCCAGTGCCAGCAGCCCCAGCATGGTGAACAGCGCGCGGGCGCCGCGGGTGGAGCGGGCCAGCGCCCGCCGGGAGCGCGCGCTCACCGCGGTCCCCGCTCCGGCCGGACCGACACGGACACCCGGGGGATCCGGGACAGCGGCAGCTCGTTCAGCAGCGCCAGCACCTGGTCGAGCACGCCGGTCCGCAGCTCGCGGCCCCGGTCGCCCTTGCCGACCGCGCGCACCTTCACCACCCGCCCGGAGGCGGTGACCGTGGCGGCCACGATCTGCTCCCCGGAGCGCACCCGCTGGCCGACCAGCCGGGCCAGCACCCGGGGGGAGGCGTTGACCGAGATGTTGCTCGCCGGCTCGGTCAGCCGCACGTCGCGGCGCCGCGCGGTGGCCGCGACGAACAGCAGCAGCAGGCCGAGCACCGCCAGCACCGCGGCGCCGACGAGTACCCCGACGCTGCGCCAGGCGGCGAGCGCCAGCACGTCCCGCCAGGCCACCCAGGGCACCAGCAGGCCGCGGTACCCGGGGTCGTCGCCGGCGATCCACGCCGCGACGACCTCGACGGCCAGCACGGCGCCGACCGCGGCCACCACGAGGCCGAGCAGCGGGGACAGCACCCGCAGCAGCACACGCATCGTTGCTTCCTTCTCCCTCGCCCGGGGGCGTCAGAGCTTGCGAGGTGGACGGTTCAGAGCAGCCGGGTGGGCGTATCGCGGTACAGCCCGGCGACGGTCACCTCGAAGCCGCGCACCCGCAGCCCGGTCATCCGCTCGATGTCCTCGGCGACCCGGGCGCGTACCTGGCCGACCGCGGCGGTCACCGAGCCGGGGTAGCGCAGCGCGACGGTCAGCCGCAGGTCGACGTACTCGGCGCCGACCCAGACCTTCGCGTTGCTGCCGTTCTCGCGCACGGCCACCCCGGCCACCCTGCGGGTCGCCCGCAGCGTGCCGGGCATCTGGTCGGTCGCATGCTCGACGATCTTGCGGATGACCGAGGCGTCGATCTGCAGGCTGCCGCGCTCGGCCGGCTCGGTCCCCGGGGGCGCCGCCAGCTCGGGCGAGATCGTCATCGGTCCCGGCCCCGCCCGAGCACGGTGCTCACGTCCAGCTCGCCGTCCAGTACCCGGCCGACCAGCAGCCCGATCGCGCCGAGCACCAGCGCGACGAGGAAGCCGACGAATCCGCCGACCGCGGCGGCGACGCCCAGCAGGAGACCGGCCAGCAGGCCGATCTGGGTCGCGTTCATCACCTGAGATTCCTCTCTAGTCACCCGGTCACCGGGCATCACACTCGTCACACGTGTACGGCGCACCGCGACTCACCGGACCCGCGAGGGCGCGGCGGGTCGCCGGGCGAGCCAGCCACGCAGCGCCCTGACCAGCCGCCGGAGGACCCGGACGGACAGCGGCGGCGGGACGCCCACCACGGGAACGTCCAGCCGGGGGTCGTCCTCGGCCGGCAGGCCCGGCCGGGCGCCCGGACCGCCGGCGCGCAGCCGGTCGAGCCCGGCCACGAACGCCTCGATGTCGCCGCCGACGTCCGGGTGGTGCGTGCGGACGAAGACGCGGACCGCCCGCCGCCGCTCCTCGGCACCGCGCGGGCCGGTCGCGCCCCCGGCCCGGCCGGGCGGCTGCCCGGTCACTCGACGCCCGCCACGACGACGTCGACGGGCTGGCCGCCGCACAGCGCGGCGACCTGCCCGCGCAGCTCGCCCGCGACCTCGGGCAGTGGCCGGCCCAGCCGCAGCACCACGCCCAGCACGACCGGCTCGCCCGGCAGCCCGACCCGCACGCCGACCAGCCGCCTGCCGGGCAGGTAGGTGGCGATCGTTCCGTAGGGGCCGTCGTCCAGCCGGACCACCGACCGGTGCGCGCCGACCACCGCGGCCACCTCCAGCGCGACCGCGTCACCGGGGCTGGTCAGACCCGGGGTGCCGGGGGCCGTCACTCGACCCGGGGCGTCACCGGCGGCGCCGGGATCTCGCTCACCCCGGTGCCGTTCTCCTCGGGCAGGTGGATGTCGTTGACCGCGATGTTCACCTCGATCACCTCGAGGCCGGTCATCCGCTCCACCGCGCCGATCACGTTGCGGCGCACCGCGCGGGCCAGCTCGACGATCGACGCGCCGTACTCGACGACCAGGTCGAGGTCCACGGCCGCCTGCTTCTCCCCGACCTCGACGGCCACCCCGGAGACGTTCGAGGTACCGGTTCCGCCGCCGGGGATGCGCTCGCGCAGCGCGCCGAAGGCCCGGGACACCCCGCCGCCCATCGAGTGGACGCCCGCGATCTCCCGCGCCGCGATGCCGGCGATCTTCTGCACCACGGAGGCGGCGATCGTGGTCCTGCCGTGGGTGGTGTCGTCGGCCAGTCGGGGAGCGCTCGGGCTGGGCACGGTGCTCGGCGTCGCTTCTACCATCTTCTCGACTCCTCGTCTTCGGATCGTCGTCGGAACCTGTCACCGGGTCAGATGCGGTGACCCGGCGGAAGATCGCGGCTAGTCACCCGATCGTAGGAGCGGGCGGGCCGTCGGCGTCGCGTTCCCGCAGGTAGCGCAGCAACAGCGCACCCTCCTCGGCGAGCGCCCCGGCCAGCCGCATCCCCCGGGACTCGCCGTCCGGCCCCCGGGCGATCCGCCCGGCGGTGCCCCCGGCCAGCAGCGGCGCCACCGTGAGGCACAGCTCGTCGACGGCGTCCGCCGCGATCAGGTCGCCGAACAGCCCCGGCCCGCCCTCGCACAGCACCCGGCGGAACCCGCGCCGGTCCAGCTCGGCGACCAGCGCGGCCGGGCCGACCCGGTCGCCGTCCAGCACCGCCACCTCCGCGCCGGCCCCGACGAGCCGGTCGAGGGCGGCCCGGTCGGCGCCGGCGGCGGCCACCACCAGCGGCGGCACCGCGGTGTCGGTGAACAGCGGCGCGGCCGGGTCGAGCCGCCCGGACGCGGTGACCACCGCGATCGTCGGCGGCCGGCCGGTGACCCGGCTGGGCTTGCGGGCACCCCGGTAGTTCTCCGCGCGGGCGGTCTGCGCGCCGACCACGACGACCTCCGCGAGCTCGCGGAGCAGGCCGAACACTCGGCGGTCGGCCGCGCTGGACAGCCCGCCGGAGCGACCGGCCACCGCCACCGCCCCGTCCGCCGCGGCCACGAAGTTGACCCGCAGGTACGGCCGGTCGAGCTCGGCGGGGTAGGCGTACCACTCGGCCAGCCGCTCGTCGGTCACCTCGCGGGTCACCGCGTCGGTCGTCCCGGCGGAGGGGCCGGGCTCGCCGGTGGGGGTGTCGGCCGGGGGCCACAGTCGGAACATCGCGCCATCCCACCAGGCCCGGGCGCCGGCGGCACCCCGGCACGCCACCGGCGGTCCGCGCGGCTCCGGTCGGCGTCAGCCGGTGGTGGCCAGGGCGATCGGGAGCACGGCGGACGCCCCGGCCCTGCGCAGCACCCGGGCGGCCACGGTCATCGTCCAGCCGGACCCGATCAGGTCGTCGACCAGCAGCACCGGCCCGCCGGGCAGCGCCAGCCCGCCGGGCACCGACAGCCGCGCGTACACCTGCGCCAGCCGTTGCGCGGAGTTCGGCGGCTCCGGCTCCTCCGTCTCGTCCTCCGGGTCGGTGAACAGCGGGGGAGCCGAGTCGGCCAGGGTGCCCAGCAGCGGCAGCCTGCCGATCTCGGCGATCCGCGCCGCGAACGAGCCGACCAGCTCGGGGCGGGCGCGGGACGGCAGGGCGACCACGCCGACCGGCCGCTCCGCCCAGCCCCAGCCCTTGAGCACCTCGACGGCGGCGGCCACCACCGCGTCCGGCACCGGGGCGTCGCCGCGCAGCAGCGGGCGCAGTGTCGGCCCCCACCCGAGGTCGAGCAGCCGGCCGATCACCCGGCCCTCCTCGGCGGCCTCGGACGGCGAGATCTTCCCGGACAGCGGCACGTCCAGCGCGGACATCCCGCTGGGCCACATCTTGCGCGGCGGCACCGGCAGCCCGGGGCGGGCCAGCCATTCGGTCGCCGCGCCGCGCACCTCCTCGGTGACGGTGGCGTCGTAGCGGTGCCCAGTGCAGTTGTCGCACCGCCCGCAGGCGACCGCGTCGGGGTCGTCCAGCTCGCGGCGCAGGAACTCCATCCGGCAGTCGTCGGTGTCCAGGTAGCGCAGCATCGACTCCTGCTCGGCCCGCCGCGCCCTGGCCAGGCCGGCGTACCGGGGGCCGTCGTAGTGCCAGTCCTGCCCGGTGGCCTGCCAGCCGCCCTTGACCCGGCGGACCGCCCCGTCGGTGTCCAGCACCTTGAGCATCATCTCCAGCCGGCCCCGGGACAGCTCGATGCGCGGCTCCAGCGCCGAGGTGGACAGCGGGCGGCCGGCGCTCGCCAGCTCGGCCAGCGTGGCCCGTACCGCCGGCTCGCCCGGGAAGGCCAGCGAGGCGAAGTAGGCCCAGATGTCGCGGTCCTCCGGGCCGGGCAGCAGCAGCACCTCCGCCCGCTCGACGCCACGCCCGGCCCGGCCGATCTGCTGGTAGTAGGCGACCGGGGAGCCGGGCGCGCCGAGGTGCACCACGAACCCCAGATCGGGCTTGTCGAACCCCATGCCCAGCGCGGAGGTGGCCACCAGCGCCTTCACCCGGTTGGCCAGCAGGTCGTCCTCGGCGCGCTGCCGCTCGGCCGGATCGGTCTTCCCGGTGTACGCGGTGACCGCGTGGCCGCGCCCGCGCAGGTAGCCGGCCAGCTCCTCGGCGGTGCTCACGGTGAGCGTGTAGACGATCCCGGACCCGGGCAGCTCGTCGAGGTGGCCGGCCAGCCAGCCGAACCGGTCCTGCCCGGTGGGCAGCCGCAGCACGCCCAGCCGCAGCGAGTCGCGGTCCAGCGGGCCGCGCAGCACCAGCGCCCCGTCCCCGTCATCGCCGCCGCCGGCCACCCCGAGCTGCTCGGCCACGTCGTGGGTGACCCGGTCGTTCGCGGTGGCCGTGGTGGCCAGCACCGGGACCCCGGCCGGCAGCTCGGCGATCAGCGAGCGCAGCCGGCGGTAGTCGGGCCGGAAGTCGTGACCCCAGTCGGAGATGCAGTGCGCCTCGTCGACCACCAGCATCCCGGCGGTGCGGGACAGCTCGGGCAGCACCCGGTCGCGGAACTCCGGGTTGTTCAGCCGCTCCGGGCTGACCAGCAGCACATCGATCTTGCCGGCGCGCACCTGCTGGTAGACGATCTCCCAGTCCTCGGTGTTCGCCGAGTTGACCGTGGCGGCGTGGATGCCGGCGCGGCCGGCCGCGTCGATCTGGTTGCGCATCAGCGCCAACAGCGGGGAGACGATCACGGTCGGCCCCCTCCCCCTGGCCCGCAGCAGCGCGGTGGACACGAAGTACACCGCCGACTTGCCCCAGCCGGTGCGCTGCACGACCAGCGCGCGGCGGCCCTGCGCGACCAGCGCGTGCACCGCCGTCCACTGGTCCTCGCGCAGCGCGGCGTCGGGGCCGGCGAGCGCGCGCAGCGCCGCCTCGGCCTCGGCGCGCAGCCCGCTGTCGGTCTCGGTGCCGGTCGGGCCGGCGGTGCCGGAGGTGGCGGTCTGGCTCATGCCCCCATGGTGCGGCCCCGCCCCGACACTTCCGCGACCGGGCCGGGGTGGGAGCCGGCGCGCCGGGAGCGGCACCCGCTCGGTGGATTGCGCCGGACCTGCGCCGGAGGGATCCGGGACGCGGCCACAACGGGAGCGGTATTTCACTCGCCTGGAGTATGGCACTGCGGCGGAGACCCCGAGATTCTCTCTACCCGTGATACGAGCCGTACCGTCATCGCGGTGGTGCCGCCGGCTTGTCGTCAGGTGAGTTGTCGGGGTGAGCATCGCATTTTGGCTGCTTTGTGCCGCATTTCGGTCCGAATCACGCGTGCCCAGGAAGCCGGTCGTCATGACATGTCGGGAATCACCGAGACCATTCGTTCGGTGGTGGCGAGTCGTGGCGTTCGGGCTGGCGGTCGGCCTGGCGTCGGCCGGGTGCGGCGGGCCTGCGTCGGGTGCGGCGGGGGCAGGAGCGGCCGGGGTGGGTGCGGCCGGGTCGGGGGTGGTTCCGGCGGGGTGTACGAGGTCGGTGTCGGACGCGGTGGGGTTGCGGGCGGTGTTGGCG
>DASXJJ010000042.1:0-7368 GCA_036497465.1 Pseudonocardia sp.
CGGGCCCCGCGGATCTCATCGTGGTCCTCCACGGACAAGCGCCCTCGGCGGTGGCCTACCGGTTGCCGGCGATTCGAACGGGACTCTCACCCCGCACCACCCTCCACAGCTGACGACACGCGGATGGTGCACCAATGAGCGCCGCGGAGCCCCGGCTGGCCGACGCGGTGGGCTCGGCGCCGCTGGCGCGGATCCTGCCGGTGGGTGGCTACGCGGGGCGGGCGCGGGTGCTGGTGGTGCGGTCCACGCTGGCCTACCGGCGGGCCTGGCTGGCGTTCGTGTCCGGGTTCTTCGAGCCGGTGTTCTACCTGCTCGCCATGGGCCAGGGGCTGGGCTCGCTGGTCGGCTCGCTGCCCGGCCCCGGTGGCGCCCCGCTCAGCTACGCCGCGTTCATCGCCCCGGGGCTGCTGGCGGCGTCGGCGATGAACGGCGCGGTGTTCGACGCGACGTTCTCGGTGTTCTTCAAGCTGCGCTACGCCAAGCTCTACGACGCGATGCTGGCCACCCCGCTCGGGCCGATGGACATCGCGCTGGGCGAGATCGCCTGGGCGTTGCTGCGCGGCGGGCTCTACGCGCTGGGCTTCCTGTCGGTGCTGGCCGCGTTCGGCCTGCTCGCCTCCCCGTGGGCGCTGCTGGCGCTGCCCACCGCGCTGCTGGTGTCGTTCGCCTTCGCGGCGGTGGGCATGGCGGCCACCTCGTTCATGCGCTCCTGGCAGGACTTCGACCTGGTGCAGCTGGCCATCATGCCGATGTTCCTGTTCGCCACCACGTTCTTCCCGCTGTCGGTCTACCCGAGGCCGCTGCAGATCGTGGTGGAGTGCCTGCCGCTGTTCCACGCGGTGGAGCTGATGCGCGGGTTCACCACCGGGGTGGTCTCCGCCGGGATGCTCGGCCACGTCGCCTACTTCGTGGTCATGGCACTGCTGGGCTCGGCCGTCGCCGCGCGGCGGCTGGGCACCCTGCTGCTGCGCTGAGCGTCGCGGATCGCCGGCGGGTGCGCGGGGCGACGCGCGTGGTCAGCGGCGGGGCGGCGCGCGTGCTCAGCCCGTCCCGCGCCGCGCGTCCCGCTCCGCCTCGGCCACCGACACGCACAACGACAGCGTCTCGGCCAGCCCGCACAGCTCGATCGACCTGCGCGCCGGCTGACCCTCGGCGATCACCACCCGCAACGGGGTGCCCTGCCGCCGTGCCCTGTCGGCCACCCGGAGCAGCGAGGACAGCCCGTGCGAGTCGAGGAAGCTGACCCGGGTCAGGTCGACCACCACCGTCCGGTCCTCGGCCGCGTCGAGCGCCTGCTCCGCCGCCGCCCACAGCTCGCGGCTGCTCAGCATGTCGACCTCGCCGGTCACCCCCACCAGCACGAGGTCGTCGCCCATGAGGTTCGTGGCGACCAGCCGGTCCGCGGGGTCGTCCCGCCTCGGCCGGCTCACCGGTCGCCCCACCCGTCGCGTCCGGCGGACGCCGGACCCGGTGCCGGCCGCCGGGCGGCACCGCCTCCGGTGCCTCGCTGCGCATCGGCCAGCGCGTCGGCGAGGGTCCGGTGCACGGCCACCGCCGGCCGCGACTCGACGCCCGCCCAGGCCCGGCGCACGGCGTCGCGGGCCACCAGCAGCAGCGCCACGCCGTTGCGGATCGCCCTCGCGGCCACGTCGGCCACCGCGGACAGCCCCGCGGCCGTGGTCACCGCGACCCGGGTCAGGTCCAGCACCAGGGTGTGCACCGAGCGGCTGCGCACGTCGGCCAGCAGGTACATCCGCAGCTCCGGCCCGGTGTCGCCGTCCAGCCGGCCGGCCACCTTGGTGACCACCAGGCCGGGCTCCAGGCGGATCGGGTTGACCACCATGGAGGTGGGCGGGTGCGGCGACCGGGCGCCGGAGGATCGGGGTTCAGGGATGCCGGGCACCGCCCGGCTGGGGTTGACCGGGGTCATCAGCCTCACATCGTCGGGTCAGCGGCGGGGTGCGCCGTGTCGCGAGCCACGTGGGCCTCGGCTGACTTCATAACCTCGGCTGGGCTCCGATGCTAGTACCCGCTCCCCGCCGGTAGGTACCCTTCGAAGGGGGTACCCGGCGCCGCCGACCCCGCCGCCGTCACGGGCCTCCGTCCGGCGCAGGCCCGAGGAGGACGGTCGTGACGCTTGACGGTCTGACGCTGAGCCAGGAGCTCGCGGAGATCACCCGCCTGGTCGAGGACGACGATCTCGAGGTGGCGCTCGGCCGCTACATCCAGCGGGTGGTGGACACCGTTCCCGGCTGCGAGCAGGCGTCGATCACGGTGCTCGCCGGCGGTTCGGTGGAGACGGTGGCCGGCGCCACCGACGACGACCGCGACGAGGCCGAGCTGCTGCCCGACCCGGCCGGTGCGGCGACCGCGGCCACCGCGGTCGGCCCGATCCGGGAGGCGCTGACCTTCCGGGAGCCGCGCCGGATCGGTGACGTCCGGCTGGACCGCCGCTGGCCGGAGTTCACCGCCCGGATCGCGGGCCGGGGCTTCCGCAGCCTGCTGGTGCTGCCCATCGCCTCGGAGTCCGAGCCCGCGGCCGCGCTCACCCTGTACTCCCGGGAGGCCGGGCGGTTCGCGGACACCTCCTACGACGTGGTGCTGGTGTTTGCGCTGCACGCCGGGGTGGTGTTCGACAACGCCAGCCTCTACCACGACTCGCAGGCGCTGGTGACGCACCTGCGCGGGGCACTGCGCGGGCGGTCGACCATCGGCCAGGCGCAGGGCGTGCTGATGCACCGCTTCGGCTACGACGTGCAGCAGGCGTTCGACGCGCTGCGCAAGGCTTCGCAGAACCTCAACACCAAGCTGCGCGACATCGCGGACGGCCTGGTGGTCGCGCAGGCCGAGGACCGGCTGGACCCGTTCCTGGCCGAGCTGGGCGTGATCGGCCCCGCCTGAGCCCCGGCGGGGGTGGCCCGGCGGGGCTACTCAGAGCCGGTCCAGCAGCCAGGACGGCCCGCGCACCTCGGCACCCTCCGCGCCGACCCGCAGCCGAAGGCCCCGGTCGGCGGTGACGACGACCGGCTGGGCGCCGGCGGAGACCTGCGCGCGCACCTCGTCCACTATCGCCGAGTCGCCGTCCCGGGGCGCGTGCACCACCCGGAACCCGCCGGCCGGCCCGTCCGCGTCCGAGGGGCCCTCGGCCGCCGCCGCGCGCGCCGCGCCCTCGAGCACGACCACGACCGGGCCGGTCAGCGCGCCGGTGCGCAGGCCCTCGGCCAGCCGTTCGAGCAGCCTGCCGGCCGCGCCGGCCCGGTCCCGCCACCAGCCGTCGGGCCGCGCGCCGACCACGTTTGCCGCATCCACCAGCACGACCACCCCGGGAGCCACCTGCCCATCCTGACGCACCGTCTACCCTGGGGCGGCGTGACTGCGGAATCCGTCTTCTCGGCGCTGGAACCATTGCTGCCCCGGGTCGCCAAGCCTGTGCAATACATCGGTGGCGAGCTCAACAGCACCGTGAAGGACTGGGACCGGTCCCGGGTGCGATGGGCACTGATGTACCCGGACGCCTACGAGGTGGGGTTGCCCAACCAGGGCATCATGATCCTCTACGAACTGCTCAACGAGCAGCCGGACACCCTGGCCGAGCGTGCGTACGCGGTCTGGCCGGACCTCGAGGCGCTGATGCGCGAGCACGACGTCCCGCACTTCACGGTCGACAGCCACCGCCCGCTTGGCGCGTTCGACGTGCTCGGGGTGAGCTTCTCCACCGAGCTCGGCTACACCAACCTGCTGACCGCGCTCGACCTGGCCGGCATCCCGCTGCACGCCGCCGACCGCACCGACGAGCACCCGATCGTGCTGGCCGGCGGGCACGCGGCGTTCAACCCGGAGCCGATCGCCGACTTCATCGACGCCGCCGTGCTGGGCGACGGCGAGCAGGTCGTGCTGGACATCACCGCCGTGCTGCGCGAGGGCACCCAGCGCCAGGCCGGCCGGGCCGAGGTGCTGCGCAGGCTGGCCCGCACCGACGGCGTCTACGTGCCGGGGCTCTACGACGTGCACTACCGCGAGGACGGGCACATCGACCGGATCGCGCCGAACGACCCGGCGGCCCCGAAGCGGGTGACGAAGCGCACCACGGCCGACCTGGACGAGTGGCCGTACCCGAAGCAGCCGCTGGTGCCGCTGGCCGAGACGGTGCACGAGCGGATGAGTGTGGAGATCTTCCGGGGCTGCACCCGGGGCTGCCGGTTCTGCCAGGCCGGCATGATCACCCGCCCGGTCCGGGAGCGGTCGCTGGCCGGGATCGGCGAGATGGTCGAGACCGGGCTGCGGGCCAGCGGGTTCACCGAGGTGGGGTTGCTGTCGCTGTCCAGCGCGGACCACTCGGAGATCGCGGACGTCACCAAGGGCCTGGCCGACCGGTACGAGGGCACCAACACCTCGCTGAGCCTGCCCTCGACCAGGGTGGACGCGTTCAACATCGACCTGGCCAACGAGATCTCCCGCAACGGCCGCCGCTCCGGGCTGACCTTCGCCCCCGAGGGCGGCTCCGAGCGGCTCCGCCGGGTGATCAACAAGATGGTCTCCGAGGAGGACCTGATCCGCACGGTCAGCGCGGCGTTCGCGCAGGGTTGGCGGCAGGTGAAGCTGTACTTCATGTGCGGGCTGCCCACCGAGACCGACGACGACGTGCTGGAGATCGCCGGCATGGCGCACCGGGTGATCAAGGCCGGCCGGGCGGCGAGCGGGCGCAACGACGTGCGCTGCACCATCTCCATCGGCGGTTTCGTGCCCAAGCCGCACACCCCGTTCCAGTGGGCGTCGCAGGCCGACCCGGAGACCGTCGACGGCCGGTTGCGCAAGCTGCGGGCCGCGATCAACTCCGACCGCAGGCTGGGCCGCAATGTCGGCATGCGCTACCACGACGGCCAGCCCTCGCTGATCGAGGGACTGCTGTCCCGGGGTGACCGCCGGGTCGGCCGGGTCATCGAGCGGGTCTGGCGCGACGGCGGCCGGTTCGACGGCTGGAGCGAGCACTTCTCCTACGACCGCTGGGTGGCCGCCGCGGCCGCCGCGCTGGAGCCGCAGGGCGTCGACTTGGCCTGGTTCACCACCCGGGAGCGGTTCCAGGACGAGGTCCTGCCATGGACGCACCTGGACTCGGGGCTGGACCCGGACTGGCTGTGGGACGACTGGCAGGACGCGCTGGACTCCCGCGAGCAGGACGACTGCCGTTGGACGCCGTGCTTCGACTGCGGCGTCTGCCCGGCCACCGGCACCGACATCCAGGTCGGCCCCAGTGGCACCGTGCTGCTCCCGATCACCCCGGTGCCGGCCGGCGGTGGCTGAGGCCGCGCCGCCGGTGAGCGTGCGGGTGGCCGACGACCGGGACCTGCCGGCGATCACCCGGCTGCGGCGGCAATGGACGGAGGAGCGCACCGGTCAGGCCATCCCGGACGACACGTTCGACCGCGCGTTCGCCGCGTGGTGGCGCACCGAGCTGCCCCGGCGGACGTTCTGGGTGGCCGAGGCGGGCGGCACGGACAGCGGCTGGACGGCCGTCGGCTCGCTGAACGTGGTGGAGGTCGGCACGATGCCCCGCCCCGGCGCCCGCCCCGGGCGGTGGGGTTACGTGGGCAACGCCTTCGTGCTCGCCTCGCACTCGGACCGGGGGGTGGCCGGGGCACTGCTCACGGCCGCCGTCGAGCACGCCCGGTCCCGTCGATACCAACGGCTGGTGCTGCGGCCGACGCCCAGCAGCGCGCCGTTCTACCTGCGGTACGGGTTCGCCCCTGCCGGGGAGGGAATGCTCATGCTCATGCCGGATCTCGAGGGTGCCCGATGACCGCGCCCACGGACGTGCCCAGCGACCGGCCCACCGTCGCGCCCGACCGGCCCACCGTCGAGCCCGCCGAGGCCGTCGAGCCCGCCGCGAAGCGCCCGACCGGGCAACCCCGGCGCGGTACGGCGGCCAACCCGGCCCCACCGACGGTGTGCCGGATGCGGGTCCGGTTCGCCAAGCGGGGCCGGCTGCGGTTCGGCTCGCACCGGGACGTGGCGCGGTCGTTCGAGCGCGCGGTGCGCCGGGCCGGGGTGCCGGTGTCGCACTCCCAGGGGTTCAACCCCCGGCCCCGGATGTCCTGGGTCGGCGCGGCGCCCACCGGGGCGGCCAGCGAGGCCGAGTACCTGGAGATCGGGCTGATCCGGGAGGTCTCCCCGGATCGGGTGGCCGCCGCACTGGACGCCGCCCTGCCGCCCGGGCTGGACGTGCTGGACGCCATCCTGGTGCCGCTGGGAGAGACGTCGCTGGCCGACCTGATCGATGGCAGCCGGTGGCGCATCGAGCTGCCCGGGGTCGCCACCGCCGAGCTCGCCGGCGCGGTGGCCGCGCTGCTCGCCGAGGAGTCGCTGACCGTGCCGAGGTCGACGAAGAGTGGCCCGAAACCGGTGGACGTCCGCGCGGCGATGATCACTGCGGAGGTACTCGCCGGGGACGGACCAAGATCGCTTACCGACCAGCGGGAATGCGCCGGCTCGGCCCCCGAATCCGCTACGTCGGATGCGGGCGGCCGATCCTGTGCGATAATGACGACGGTCGTACGGCAGACGACACCTGCCGTTCGGCCCGACGACGTGTTGGCCGCTCTCCGAGTCGTCGCGGGCTTGTCCCTACCGGTACCAGCTGTATCGACCCGGTTGGTGCAGGGCCTGCTCGACGACCGGGGCCGCCTGGCCGATCCGTTCGGTGCCGCCCGGGTGACCACCCCGACGGCGCCGGAGGGGTCCGGTGCGCGCAGCGTGCCGGCGGTGGGTGATCAGCGCGGCGTCGCAGGCTAGTCCGGCGCAGGCGCGGGTGACGGCTCCCGCGTCTGGGTCGCGTGGTCACAGGATTGCTGTCCCTCGGAGCACACTTGGGGGCAGACGAAGCTAGGTCCCTGAGCGGCCGCCTTCTTCGAGGGCGCCCGGGGGCGAAGGAGCTGCATGTCCGATATCGACGTGCCCGCCGGCGTTGCCGGCGGGCGTCCCACCGTATCCGCAGCACCGGAGTTGCCCGACCGGCTCCGGGTGCACGCGCTGGCGAAGCTGATCTCGGTGACGAGCCGGCGGGTGCTGGAGGCGCTGGACGGCCTGGGTGCCCCCGCGAAGGGCGCCCAGTCCAGCATCGACCGGGACACGGCACTGCGCGTGATCGACGCGCTG
Organism: Pseudonocardia sp.; assembly: GCA_036497465.1. GTDB lineage: Bacteria > Actinomycetota > Actinomycetes > Mycobacteriales > Pseudonocardiaceae > Pseudonocardia. The sequence goes on from DASXJJ010000042.1 coordinate 7,153, forward strand.
GCCCCCGACCAGGCGTCGGCGGACGGCCCGACCCCGGGTCCCGCCCCGGAGCCGAGCGCCGAGTCGGTCGAGGAGCCCGTCGTCGAGGCGGCCCCCGAGCAGGCGGCCGCCGCGAGGGTCGACGAGGCCGAGGCGGCCGGCTCCGGATCCGATGCCGGTTCCGATGCCGGTTCCGACTCCGGCTCCGGTTCCGGTTCCGGTTCCGGTTCCGGGGAC
>DASXJJ010000043.1:0-6157 GCA_036497465.1 Pseudonocardia sp.
GCCGACCTGGCCGGGAAGATCCTGGACTGTCCGGGCGGGGCGGCCGGTCTGACCGCGGAGGTGAGCGCGCTCGGCGGCGACGCGACGGCCTGCGACCCGCTGTACGGCCTGCTCACCCCGGCCGAGCTGGCGGCCAGGGCGCGGGACGAGACCGCGCGGGGCAACCGGTAGGCGCGGGCGCACCCGGAGCAGTACCGCTGGATGTTCTTCCCCGACCCCCGACGAGCACGCACGGTCTCGGTTCGCGGCCGGCGCGCCCGGTTCGCCGCCGACCTCGCCGGGCACCCGGAGCGCTACCGGGCCGGCGGGCCGCCCCGGCTGCCGTTCCCGGACCGGCACTTCGACCGGGTGCTCAGCTCACAGCTGCTGTTCAGCTACGCCGACCGCCTGGACCCGGGGTTCCACCGGGCGGCGCCGCGGGAGCTGCTGCGGGTCGCGGACGGGGAGGTACGGGTGTTCCCGCTGGTTCCGATGGGGCTGCCCGACGAGTACCCGGAGCTGGCCTGGCTGCGCGGCCGGCTGGCGGACGACGGGATCACCACGCGACTGGTCGATGTGGCGTAGGAGTTCCAGGGCGGCGGGCGGCGGATGCTGGTCTGCACCCGCCGCTGACCGGCCTGGCCGCTGTCCCGGTCAGCTCTCGGCCGGCCCGTCGACCTCGTTCACGTCGCCGGTCTTCAGATCGATCACGAAGCCGCGCACGGTCGTGTCGCCCAGCAGGAACGGGCTGTCGCGCAGCGTCGCCATGCCGCGCCGGACGTGCTCGGCCGGGTCGGTGAACGTCATCGGCCGCCAGCTGGGCTCCTGGCCGGCGTCGACGACGAGCTCGGTCACGTAGTCGTCGTCGGTGAAGGTGGCCATCCCGCAGCCGGTGTGCGCCATCAGCACCACGCCCCGGGTGCCCAGCTTGCGCTGGCTGATGGACAGCGAGCGGATGACGTCGCTGGTCACCGCCGCGCCCGCGTTGCGGATCACGTGCGCGTCACCGATCTTGAGCCCGAACGAGTCCAGTGCCGCGATCCGGCAGTCCATGCAGGTCACCACGGCGACCTGCTCGGCGGGGCGACCGGCCAGGTCCGGCTGCACGTCGGTCGGGTTGGGTCGGCGGGACAGGACGTCGTGCAGGCTCACCGGGCCTCCTCGGCGGTTCACGATGACACGGGGCGGACGCCCCGGTGCCGGACGCGATCGAACCCGCGTCCGGCACTGGGCGTGATTCTGCTCTAACTCAGCGTCAACGGCTTGAGAACGTCCTCAGTTCCCGCACCGACCGCCGTCCACCGGTGACTCAGCCGGCGGTGGCCACCGTCTCGGCGATCTCGTAGGTGTTCAGCGCGGCACCCTTGCGCAGGTTGTCGCCACAGATGAACAGATCGAGCGTGTCCGGGAAGTCGAGCGCCTGCCGGACCCGGCCGACCCACGTGGGGTCACCGCCGACGGTGTCCAGCGGGGTGGGCCACTGGCCGGCGGCCGGGTCATCGCGCAGCACGATGGTCGGCTGCGAGGCGAGCACCGCGCGCGCCTTGTCCACCGACACCTCGCTGCCGAACGTGGCGTGCACCGACAGCGCGTGCGTGGTGACCACCGGCACCCGCACGCAGGTCGCCGACACCTTCAGCCCCGGGATGCCGAGGATCTTGCGCGACTCGTTGCGCACCTTGAGCTCCTCGGACGACCAGCCGTCGTCCTTCACCGAGCCGGCCCACGGCACCACGTTCATCGCCAGCGGGGCCGGGAACGGCGAGCCGGAGTCCGGGCCGGAGGCCAGGCCGGCGTCGGCCAGCACCTCCGCCACGTCGCCCGCCCGCGCCCCGACCGACTTGCCGGCCAGCGCCGACATCTCCGCGTAGAGCCGGTCGATGCCGGGCTGCCCCGCACCGGACGCCGCCTGGTAGGAGGCGACCACCAGCTCACGCAGGTCGAACGCGCGGTGCAGCGCACCCATCGCCGCCATCATCGACAGCGTCGTGCAGTTCGGGTTGGCGATGATGCCCTTCGGCCGGTCGGCCGCCGCGTCGGCGTTGACCTCCGGCACCACGAGCGGCACCTCGGGGTCCATCCGGAACGCACCGGAGTTGTCCACCGCGACCGCCCCGCGTTCGGCGGCGATCGGCGCCCACTTCGCGCTGACCTCGTCCGGGACGTCGAACAGCGCGATGTCCACGCCGTCGAACACCTCCGGGGCCAGCTCGATCACCGTCAGCTCCGCACCGCGCACGGTGAGTTTCTTGCCGGCCGATCGGGCCGAGGCCACCAGCCGGATCTCCGACCACGGCACGGAGTCCCGCGAGTCGAGAATGTCGATCATCGTGGTGCCGACCGCACCGGTGGCTCCCACGATCGCCAGAACCGTCATCCCTCAGCGCCCCGTCCCGGCGTGCACGACCGCCTCTTCCTCGGTACCCAGCTCGAACGCCTCGTGGATGGCCCGGACCGCGTCGTCGAGCTGGTCCTCCCGGCAGAGCACCGAGATCCGGATCTCCGAGGTGTTCATCGTCTCGATGTTGATGCCGGCCTGCGAGAGGCACTCGCAGAACAGCGCCGTCACGCCGGGGTGCGAGCGCATGCCCGCCCCGACCAGTGACACCTTGCCGACGTTGCTGTCGTAGAAGACCTCGCCGAAGCCGATCTTCTCCTTGGCCTTCTCCAGCGCGGCCACCGCCGTCGGACCGTCCGAGCGGGGCAGCGTGAAGGTGATGTCGGTACGGCGGTTGCTGGCGTGCGAGATGTTCTGCAGCACCATGTCGATGTTGATCTCGGCGTCGGCCACCGCGCGGAAGATCTGGGCGGCGTGGCCCGGGGTGTCCGGCACGCCGGTGACGGTCACCTTGCCCTCCGACCTGTCGTGCGCAACGCCGCTGATGATCGCCTTTTCCACCGGAATGTCCTCCACCGAGCCGGTCACCAGGGTGCCGGGCTTGTCGTTGTACGACGAACGGACGCGCAGCGGCACGTGGTACCGGCGCGCGTACTCCACCGCGCGCAGGTGCAGCACCTTCGCGCCGCAGGCCGCCAGCTCGAGCATCTCCTCGTAGGGCACGGAGTCGAGGTGGCGCGCGTTCTTCACGATCCGGGGGTCGGCGGTGTAGATGCCGTCCACGTCGGTGTAGATCTCGCAGACGTCGGCCTCCAGCGCGGCGGCCAGCGCGACCGCCGTGGTGTCCGACCCGCCCCGGCCGAGCGTGGTGATCTCCTTGCTGTCCCCGCTCATGCCCTGGAACCCGGCGACCAGCACGATCGACCCGTCGCTGAGCGCCGACTTGAGCCGGCCCGGGTTGACCTCCACGATCCGCGCGTCACCGTGCTTCGAGGTGGTGATCATGCCGGCCTGCGAGCCGGTGAACGAGCGAGCCTGCTCGCCAAGGGAGTGGATGGCCATCGCCAGCAGGGCGTTGGAGATCCGCTCGCCCGAGGTCAGCAGCATGTCCAGCTCACGAGGAGGTGGGGACTGACTCACCTGTTCGGCGAGATCGATCAGTTCGTCCGTGGTGTCGCCCATCGCGGAGGCGACCACGACGACGTCGTTGCCCGCCCTGCGAGAACGCACGATGCGCTCGGCGACCTTCTTGATCCTGTCCGCGTCCTGGACGGAGGACCCGCCGTACTTCTGTACGACCAGAGCCACCGGCGCCCACCTCCGTTCACGCGACCGAAACCCGACCGGGATAGCCGGGCTGTCCGCGTGGAGAAACCGGTGCCATACCCTACCGAGTTCAGGCGTTTGCACTACCCGAGATGGCCCAGGCCACAATGCGCGGGCGGAAGTACGGACCGACGGAGGGCACTCCGGTGGCACTGACCGAGCCGGCAACCGACGTCCACGGCGCCGCCGACCCCGAGGCGGCGCCCCCGGACGCACGCCCCGCCGACGAGGCGGCGGCGCCTACCGGGCGCCCGGCGGACGAGGCGGCGGCGCCTACCGGCCACCCGGCGGACGAGGCGGCGGCCCGCCCGGCCGGGACCTCGCCGGCCCGCGCGTCGCGGCGCCGCCCGCGCGGCTCCCGGCGCCTGCTCGTGCTGGCCGCGCCCGCGCTGGTGTTCGTCGCGGTCCGGCTGGTCGGGCTGCTCGTGCTCACCTGGATGACCCGCATCCACGGCGGGCAGGTCGCCCACCGGCTGGCGAAGTGGGACGGCCAGTGGCTGCTGGCGATCGCGGCCGGCGGCTACTCGGAGGTGCCGCCCGGGCTGGTCGACGCGTTCGGCCACCGCGATGCGAGCACCCCGCTCGCGTTCTTCCCCGGCTACCCGACCGCCGTGTCGGTGCTGCGGTTCATCGGCGGCACCGGGCTGGAAGCGGCAGGGCTGACCGTCTCGGCGCTGGCCGGGCTGCTGCTGGCCTACGGGCTGGCCCGGCTCGGCGAGCTGGTGCCCGGCGGGTCGCGGACGGCGGGACTGCTGCTCGTGGCGCTGGTCGCCGCCGCGCCGATGGGCGTCGTGTGGAGCATGACGTACTCGGAGGGCATGTTCTGCGGCTTCGCGGTCTGGGCACTGATCGGGGTGCTGCGCCGGCAGTGGCTGCTGGCCGGGGCGTGCTGCGCGCTGGCCGGCACGGTGCGTCCCACCGGGGCCGCGCTGCTGTTCGTGGTCGGGCTGGCCGCGCTGTGCGCGGTGGTCACCCGCCGGGACTCCTGGCGGCCGTGGCTGGGCGGGCTGCTCGCGCCGGCAGGGCTGCTCGGTTACCTGGCGCTGGTCGCGGCGTGGACCGGCTCCGCGGGCGGCTGGTTCGCCCTGCAGCGGCGGGGGTGGAACTCCCGGTTCGACGGCGGCAGGGCGACAGCGGCGTTCACCGAGGAGGTGCTGGCCAGCGGCCGGTCCGTGCTCGAGGTCGGGACCGTGGCGGTGCTGGCGGGCGCGGTGCTGCTGCTCGGGGTGTGTGTCTGGCGGCGGCTGCCCTGGCCGCTGTGGGCCTACGCCGCCGGGGTGCTGGCGATGGACCTGGGCTCGAACGGGCTGATGAACTCCAAGGCGCGGTTGATGCTCCCGGCGTTCACCCTGCTGGTGCCGGTGGCCCTGGCGCTGGCCCGCCGGCGGCGCGGCACCGCGCTGGCCGTGGTCGGGGCGGCGGTGCTGGCCTCGGCGTGGTTCGGCGGCTACGCGCTGACCGGGTGGTCGTACGCGATCTGACCGGCGGTGTCCCGCAGCAGCTCGGTGACCTGGGCCAGCAGCGTCCGGGCGGAGACCGGCCCGACGGTCACCGTCCCACCGGGCTCCCGGTGCGGCGGGCCGCACGGGCGGCGCAGCTGCAGGCAGTCACCGGCCCGCGCGCGGTGGAACCCGACGACCCAGCGTCCCCGCCGCTCGCGGGTGCCCGCGTCGGTGGTCTCCCGGGCGGTGACGCCGAGCTGCCCGGCCGCGGACATCCCGGCGCACATCAGGGCCAGCGAGTGGCCGTCGGCCGGCGGCACGCCGAGCTCGGCCAGCCGGTCGGCGAGCGCCCACGGGTCGCCGTCCGGCGCGGTGCGACATGCCTGGTCGAGCGCCTCGGCGGGGATGTTGACCTGCCGCGCGGCGGCCGGGCGCAGCGGGCCGACCAGGTCGACGAGTGCCGCCGGTACCAGTGGCCCGGGCACGTCGAGCAGCCGGAGTGCGCCGCCGCCGAGCAGGACGACGGCCCCGCTCTCCCGGTGCATGGCGCCGACCGCGACCCGGTCGCCGGTGAGACGCAGGTCGGCGAGCAGCGCCGCACCGGCCAACAGCCGCAACGTGCCGGCCGGCCCGGCCCCGGGCGCGTGGGTGACCGGGTCGGCCAGCCCGCGCGCGGCGAGCTCGGCCAGCGCCGCGCCGTGCATCCGGCGGTGCTCCTCGCGCGTGCGGCCGACCGGTCGCAGGTTGAGCGCGAGCGGCGCGTCGCCCAGCCCCAAGGCCTCCCAGCACGCGAGGAACTGCACGACGGTCAGCCGGGTCGCCCGCGACCAGTCGGCGCGGGTGGTCACCGGATCTCGCCGGGCAGCCCGAGCACCGGGCTCACGACGTCGTCGGGCTCCACCCGGAACGGCTCGTCGTCCGGGATGAACACCCCGTTGCGGTGCTCCCGGCCGCGGCCCACTGCTCCCCCGCCGAGGCCTCCCAGCGGCACGCCACCGGGGGAACCCGCGCGGACACCCTCGGGCGTACCGGCGTTGCCCGGCCCGCGAACGCCGTCCCGATACCCGCCGCG
>DASXJJ010000044.1:0-10333 GCA_036497465.1 Pseudonocardia sp.
ACGAGGCCGGGACGAAGTTGAGCGGCACGCCGAGCGGGTTGACCGCGACGCCGCCGGGGTAGCGCTGGGCTGGGGAGCCGAGGATGCCGCGTTCGGGGTAGCCGCCGTCGGAGGCGCCGGTGCCGTCGGGGCCGGGGAGCACGTGGCCGAACAGGGCAGCACCGGCGGCCATCGAGCTGACCGCGATCATCGCACCGGCGCTCTGCGCGAGCTTGCGGCGCGGGAGGACGCTCAGGGCGGGCGGGGCGCTGATCGTGCCGATCACGGTGCCGGGTGCCGGCTTCGTGGGGTCGCGGCCGAGGAGTTCCCGCATGGAGACCGACACCCGGTCGACGATGGGGCGGGTGTCGACGGGCCGGACGGGCCGGACCGGCCGGGCCGGACTCGTGCCGTCGCTCCCGAGCAGCTCCGACAGAGTGATCACCGGTCGTCGCGGTGTGTCACCGGCGTGTGGTGTTGGGCTAGCCACGTTGATCCCCTCATCAGGTGAACGCAGAGCCGTAGTTCTACTCACCGTCATTCGAACCGCAACCTGGGTGGGTGACGGGTAGGCGCACCTGGTCGACCGGCCAATTTGCCGCTCAACGCGTTACCGCAGCCGTTCGTCGAGAGCGCCTGCGTTGAACGGTCGATCAGTGGCCGATCGGCGGTCGGGGGTTGTCGAGGGCCGGATCGCGGCGTGGAGCAGTCGCCGGTGCGCCGCTCGGCCGATGGTGCCGCGGCTGCTCACCCGGTCGGCTCAGCGTCCGAATGTCCGTGACGCCGGGTCCGGCGCCCGCCGCACGCCGCCGGGGGCACACCGTTCGCGCCAGCAGTCACGCGGCCACGCTCACATCACGCCAGCATCGTCAGACCTAGAAACACCACCTGGATCATCCGTCGCGGGTCAACGGGCGAGGGGCAGGCGAACGGCGGTCGGGACGTGCGTTCCGCTGTCGCCGAGCGGGCGGATTTCGACGGTTCACCGGCAGGTTTGTGCCGTTCGGCGCGACCGTTCGTCGGCTCGACGGCGGCGACCATCCGCGCGGTCGGCGGTGACCGGCTCGGCTCGCGGCCTAATCCCGGTAGCGCTAGGGAGCGATACTGGACACGGCCGTCGGCTCCAGCGGAGGGGGACCATGTGACCCGGATCGCGTGCGCGCAGCTCGCCCCGGAACTGGGGGCGTTCGCGGAGAACTGTGCCCGCTCGGAGGCCGCGGTGGCCGACGCGGTCGCCGACGGCGCCCGGCTCGTGGTGCTCCCCGAGCTGGTGACCTCGGGGTACGTGTTCGAGTCGGTCGCGGAGGCGGCCTCGCTGGCGATCACTCCGGAGCACCCGGTGTTCCAGCGGTGGCACGCGGCGCTCGGCGGAACGGACGGGGTGGTCGTCGGCGGGTTCTGTGAGCACGGCGCGGACGGCCGGCTCTACAACAGCGCCGCGCTGGTCGACGCCGCCGGGCTGCGTGCCGTCTACCGCAAGACGCACCTGTGGGACCGGGAGAAGCTGTTCTTCACCCCCGGCGACGCGCTGCCGCCGGTGCTGGACACGTCGGTCGGCGCGGTCGGCGTGCTGATCTGTTACGACCAGGAGTTCCCCGAGCTCACGCGGTCGATCGTGCTGGCCGGGGCCGACCTGCTGGCGATCCCGACGAACTGGCCGCTCACCGACTACCCGGCCGACGAGCACCCGCCCGAGGTGCTGATCGCCATGGTGACCGCGCGGACCAACCGGGTGGCGGTGGCCGTCTGCGACCGCAGCGGCACCGAGCGGGGCGTGCGCTGGGCGGAGGGTACGAGCGTGATCGACCAGAACGGCGTGCGGGTGGCCACCGCCCGGGGGGTGGCCACCGCGCTCGCCGAGGTCGATCTGACGCTGTCCAGGGACAAGCGGATCACCGAGCACAACGACGTGCTGGCCGACCGCCGCCCCGAGCTCTACGCGGCGGTCAGCGACGAGCGAGCCGGGCCTGCGCGAGCAGCCCGACCGCGGCCGTCGTGATGATCAGGACGGCGTAGCCCAGCACGGTGCCGAGCAGCCCCACCGGGGCTACGAGCAGCCCGGCCACCAGGGTCGGCACCCCGAAGGCGAGATAGGCGACGAGGTACACGGCGGCGAACAGGCCGGCCCGCTGGTGCGGCTGGGCCAGCGGGGCGATCGAGCGCAGCGCCCCGGAGAACGATGCACCGAAGCCGACCCCGCCGACGACCCCGGCCACCCAGAGCAGCGGCAACACGTCGGTGGCTACGGAGATCACCAGCAGGCCGGTGCCGGCGAGCACCCCGACGCCGCCGAGCAGGGTGGCGTCCCGCGCGCCCAGCCTGCCCAGCGCGAGCCCGCTCACGGCGGCCGACGCGGGCACCAGGAACGCCGTCGCGCCGTTCACCAGCCCGCTGTCGACGGCGAAGATGTCCCGGACGATGGTCGGCGCGAGCCCCATCACCAGCCCGCTGAGCATCCAGGCGCCCAGGTGCACCGGCACGGCGGCGGCGAACTCCCGCCGCGCGGGCGCCGGCACCGACACCTTCGGGACCAGAGCGCGTCGGGCTCCCGGCCGTCGCGTCGCGGTCTCGGCGGACGACGCGGCCACGGCCGTGCCCAGCACCATGATCACCGTGAGCGTGCCGAAGACGATCAGGTTCGCGTGCGCGCTGAACTGCACCGCCGCCCCGGTGAGCAGGGCTCCCACGCCCAGCCCGCCCGCCGGCGCGATGCTGCCCACCACGGAGCCCAGCCGGGCGAACCGCTCCGGCGCGAGCTCGACGACCGAGGCGGTGAACGCGCTGGTCGCGGCCCCGGTGGCGACGCCCTGCACGACCCGGGCCGCGATCACCCAGCCGATGTCCGGGGCGAACACGAACAGCAGCATCGCGCCGAGCTCCACGATCAGCGCCGCGACCAGCACCGGCCGCCGACCGACGTGGTCGGACAGCGAGCCGAACACCAGCAGCGAGCCGAGCAGGGCGATCGCGTACACCGCGAACGCCAGGGTGAGTACCGACGGCGGGAACCCCCACTGGCGCTCGAAGACGACCAGCAGCGGGGTCGGCGCTCCGGCCGCCAGGTAGAACGCCGCGAACGCCAGCGCCGCGCCGCCGAACGCGACGGTCGGTGGCAGTGTCCGGCGCCCGGCGGGGATCGGCACTGGCGTCGGGCTGGACTCGCGGGTCGTGTCGGCGACGGACATCCGGGACTCCTAAAGCAATTAAGATTGCGTTAGCGGCACCGTAACCAGCACCTCCCTCTTAAAGCAACTCTGATTGCGTTAGAATCCCGGGTATGACCAGCGACACAGCTCGCGCCCGGCGTACCGGTGGCCGCAGCGCCGCCGTGCTGGCCGCCGTCCGGACCGCGGTAGAGGAGCTGGTGCGCGAACGCGGCAGCGAACGGGTCACCATCCCGATGGTCGCGGAGCGGGCCGGGGTGAACCCGACGAGCATCTACCGGCGCTGGGGCGACCTGCCGACGATGATCAACGACATCGCCACCTACCGGCTCGACCCCGACCGGGTGCTGCCGGACACCGGCGACCTGCGCGCCGACCTCTCGGCGTGGGCGGGCGAGATCGTCACGCACTACGCGACGCCCACCAACGCCGCGCTGCTGCGGGGCGGGGCCGCGTCGGCGGGGGAGAGCGAGTCGGACTGCACGCGCAACCGCCGTGCCGAGGTCGCCGCCCTGCTCGCCCGGCACGCGGGGTGCGCGGTGTCGGTCGACGACGTGCTCGACCACGTGGTCGCCCCGATCATCTACCGGGTCATCTTCCTGCCCTGGACGCTGGGCGAAGTGACCGCGCCCGCCCTGGTGGACGACCTGCTCGGCGCCCCCGTCCGGGACTGAACCGCCCGGCGCCGGCCGGCCGTCCCGCCGCACGGCCGCGGCCGCCGGCGGGACGACGGTGCCGGCCGGCCCCGCGGGCACCGGTGCCGACCGGCTCGCCCGGCGCCGGCCGGCTCACCCGGTGCGCGCGGGCTCACCCGGTGCGCGAGCTCGGGCGGGTCCGGGGGTCGACGGCGGCCAGGTGGTCGTCGGCCCGCGCGGCGCAGACCGTCCAGCACCCGGCGCACCATCGCGGTGGCGGTGTCCTACGGCTGGCTGGGGGAGCGGCCGACACCGGTGGAGCTGTGCGGCGGGCTGGTCAGCATCGTCGGCGTGCTGCTCATCCGGGGCGTGCGCGGCACCCGGCACCACCACATCGTCCACTAGCTTGACAGTCACTCCTCTTGACTATCATGGTGGTGTGACGACTCCGGGACACGACGAGGTGCCGCTGCCGGCCCTGCTCCGGGCGGCCCGCCGAGCCTACGGACGCGCGGTGCGCCGCGCCCTGGCCGACGCGGGGCTGGACGACCTGCCGCGCAACGGGCCGTTCGTGCTGGGGGCGCTGGTCGCCCGGGGCGCCGACCTCGCCGCCCTCGCCGACCAGCTCGGGGTGAGCAAGCAGGCCGCCAGCCAGCTGATCGACGCCCTGGTCAGCCGGGGCTACCTGGAGCGCGCGCCCGACCCGGCCGACCGGAGGCGGATGACGCTCACGGTCACCGACCGAGGGCGGCACGCCGCCGAACGGGTGCGGGGGGCCGTCGGCGCGGTCGACGGCGTGCTCGCCGAACGGGTGCCGGCCTCGACGCGGGCCGGGCTGCGTGCCGGGCTGGCCGCACTGGCTGAGCTCGCCGGCGAGGCGGCACCGCCGGAGACCCCGCCGGGGCCGGCCCAGCGGCTCACCCGGTTCGCTCCGATCTTCGGGGTACGCGACCTGGCGCGGGCGCTGGAGCACTATGCGAGGCTCGGGTTCCGGGTCGACGCCTATGCGGACGGCGACGAGTACGGGTTCGCGCACCGCGACGGGGTCGAGCTGCACCTGGCCCTGCAGCCGGACATGGATCCGCTGGTCGGCGCGGGCGCCGCGTACCTGTTCGTGCGCGACGCCGACGACCTCGCGCGCGAGTGGTCCCGCCCGGGGATCGGCGGCCGGCTGCACCCGCCGGTGGACACCGACTACCGGGTCCGCGAGGGCGCGCACATCGACCCGGACGGCAACCTCATCCGGTTCGGCTCCCGGCTCCTCGGCCGACGGCCGGGCTGAGCAACTCCAGCCCCGACGCAGGCGCCCAGCCCCGACGCAGCCCCGCGGCGGGCTCAGCGCTCGGACACGGCCTCCAGCACCAGGCCCGCCGGGCCGCTCACCGCGCGGGCCACGTCGGCGAGTGCCACCACACCGACCAGGGTCCCGTGGTCGAGCACGGGCAGCCGGCGCACCCGGTGCCGGGCCATCGTCTGCAACAGGTCCGCCACGTCGTCGTCGGCGCCGATGGTGACCACGTCTCCCTGGGCCAGCTCCGACGCGCGTACCCGGTTGGGGTCGTTCCCCTCGGCGAGCACGCGGACCACGATGTCCCGGTCGGTCAGCACGCCGATCAGGGCGCCGTCCCCGGACACGATCGGCAGCGAGCCGACGCCCAGCTTCGCCATCGTTGCGGCCGCGTCGGAGACCGAGTCGGTGGACCCGACGCAGCTCACGTCCGGCGTCATGATGTCGCGCGCAACGGTCATCGCTGCTGCCTCCTCGTGGGGTCGTCCTGCGCTACGCCCCGGGCTACCCCGGGCACGGCGTGGCCACACATCCCTGCTGGTCGTCGGCTCCTGGCCGCGAGCTGTCGGCGAACCGCCGGTGAGCCGCCGGGGCACGACCGGCCGCGCGGCCGACTCAGTCCTTGCCGTCGTGGCCGGCACCCTGGTCGTGGCCGTGCGCGCCGCCGCCCTGGGGGCCGTCCATGACCTGCACATGGTCGCCGATCTGCAGGAAGTTGAAGAACGCCTCGGCGTCGGCGGTGTTCAGGTGGATGCAACCGGCGGAGGCCCGCTTGGGGTCGCCGGCGTGGAAGGCGATGCCGCCGTCCTCGAAGAACACCGAGTCGGGCATCGGGGCGGGCTTGCCGTTGGGCAGCTTGTACTCGTCGGTCGTGTGCGCCTTGTCCTTGCGGTACACGCGGAACACGTCGCCGGTGGGGGTCTCCTCGCCGTTGCCACCGGAGGCGATCGGCACCGGCCCGCGCACCACCTTGCCGGCCTTGATCAGCCACGCGTGCTTCTTGTTCAGATCGACGCACGCGCTGGCCGCGGCGGTGCACGGCGTGCCGGCCACAGCCGGTGAGTTCCTGGCTGCCAGCTGGGCCGGGCTCGCGGCGAACGCGGGGAGCGCGAAGCAGGCGCTCACCAGTGCGGTGAGCACCACGGCACCGCCCGCCACCGCGGTGATCCGGCGCCGTTCGTTCCGGCGAATCCTGGTCATGACCAACCTTTCACGTCGCGCGGGCACGGCCCGCGTCCCGAGTCCGGGGACACTCGGCCTTCACCATGGATGACGCTCGAGCCGCCGGAAGGTTGTCGGTGACGCGCGTCGCCCGGCTGAGTCTTCCTCAGTCCGACCTCGCGTGACGGGCCGTGGGAAGGCCGGGGTGGCACCGTCCGCCCACCGTGGCGAGGCCGCCCGACCCGCGCGCGGTTCGGGACCCGAACCCGTCACCGGCCGCCTGGGAGCGCCCGCTCGTCCCCGCGCGGTGGCGATCACGTCCGGCACGGGCGTAACCAGTCTCTGGGGGCGTGCCGTTCCGACTGGGCCGGCGCGACCGACCGAGTTGGACTGAGGTGATTCGGCATGCAGTCGCTGTCCCGCCGCCCCGACGGCTCAACCGTGCTGACCGTCAGCGGCCGGGTCGACGCCGATGGCGCGTCCCGGTTGGCCAGGCTGCTGCACCCGGCGACCATGCCCACCACCCACCTGGTGCTCGACATGAGCGGGGTGACGGTCCTGGGCGCGGAGGGGCTCGCGGTGCTGGTCGACACCTCCGCGCGGCTGCGCGAGCACGGCGGCCGACTGACCATCGCGATCGGCGACCGGCTCGGCGCGGTGCTGCGGGCCGTGGAGGACGCCCGGCTGGAGCGCACGCTGCCGTTGTTCGACACCGTGGAGCACGCGCTCGCCGCCCCCGCCACCCGCGAGCCGGCCACCCAGTAGACCGTCGCCGGAGGCAACCGCGGCGTATCGGTTCTCTCCGACGTTTTCGTTACCGTCGTGAAAAGATTCAACAATAACTGGCCCGGACGACCGGCCCCTCTTAGCGTAATGGCGTCCACGAAATACCGCACACGAGGGGGAATACGAGAATGCGACGTGCACGCACATTCGGCCTGAGTGCCGCGCTGGTGACCGGTGTCCTGGGTGCATTGCCGCACACATTCTCGCAGCGCGGACACAATACGGACCGGGGTTACGCGGATGGGTACAACGCCGGATTCACGGCGGCTCAGCGGCAGTGCCATCACCACCGCTGACCGAGCCCGGGTGATCTGACGACGCCGCGCCGTTGACGCCGGGCTCCCGGATTCACCGGCACCGCGGTGGATCCGGGTCCCGGTTCCTCCCCGCCGGTCCAGGGAACGTCTCCGCCACGGCCCCGACTCGGTGGCCGATGTCCGGGACGACGTCCACCGGCAACGCCGATCTTTGTAGGCTCGAACAGGTCGACCGGCCCTCGCCCGCGCGCTGGCAGGGGCCGCGTTCCGGATGCGGGCGGCAAATGGCTTGACCCGGGAGGTCGGCGTGCCGTCGACTCAGGGCCGGCGTGCGACGAAGGGGGCCGATGGTGCGGGCCGTGACACCGGTGGGAGAGACACGATGAGCCAGCAGTACCCCCGCCCCGGTGACGAGCACGCCCGCCCCGGTGCCGGCTCGGGGTCGCCGGTGGACACCGCCTGCGAGGTGCCGGCCGACCCCGACGACGACGTCACCGGCCCGCTGCCCGTGCAGCAGCAGCGATGGGTCCAGTGGTCCCGGGACCGGTCGGGTCCGCCGCCGGACGCCTCCCAGATGACCGACGACTGGATCCTGCGGCCGAGGGTGGAGCGACCGTCGTCCGGGTGGCGGGGCGCGCTGTACTCGGCCTCCGGCGGCCTGGTGAACCCCGGGGTCGGGAACGGCGAGGCTGCACGCAACGACCTGTTGCGCCGGATTCGCCTGCACCTGCGGGGCACCCACCAGATCGCGGTCAGCTCGCTCAAGGGCGGGGTCGGCAAGACGACGGTCTCGGCGGTACTGGGGCTGACCATGGCCGAGTACCGGGGCGACCGGGTGGTGGCCGTCGACGCGAACCCGGACGCGGGCACCCTGGCCGACCGGTTGACCGGCGAGACCGGGGTGACCGTGCGGCAGATGCTGGACAACATCGACCGCATCGACTCGATGACGGCGGTGTCCCGCTACACGAGCCTGGCCGGGCGGTTGCAGGTGCTGGCCTCCGAGCAGGACCCGGCGATGAGCGAGGCGTTCAGCCGGGAGGAGTACGAGCGGATCTGCGCGGTGCTGGCCCGGTTCCACAACATCATCATCACCGACTCCGGGACCGGGCTGGTGCACTCGGCGATGGAGGGCACGCTGGCGCTGGCCGACTCGCTGGTGGTGGTCGGTTCGCCGACGGTGGACGGTTCGTCGCGGGCGTCGAAGACGCTGGACTGGCTGGTCGCGCACGGCCACGCGGAGCAGGTCGCCGAGGCGATCGTGGTGCTGTGCTGTGACCGGGTGTCCCCGGAGATCGACCGGGACCGGGTCCGGGCGCATTTCCTGGGCCGCTGCCGGGCGGTGGTGGAGATCCCCTACGACCCGCACCTGGCCACCGGCGGCCGCCTCGACCTGGGCGCCCTGCGCGGGCCGACCCGGGTGGCCTTCCTGGAGCTCGCGGCGCGGATCGCCGACCAGTTCGCCGGCTGAACCGGCTGAACCGGCTTCGCCGGTCGAACCGGTCGAATCGATCGAACCGGTCGAACCGGTCGAACCGGCTGAACCGGCTGAACCGGCTGAACCGGCTGAACCGGTCGAACCGGCTGGGCCGGCCTGTGAGCGAAACGATGTGGGGACCGTTCGCGGCGGGTCCCACGGCGGTCCGGTGCTGTGCTGTGATGAATCGATGGTCGAGGACGGATGGCGCGGCACACCGGTCGAGGACGTGGACGGTCTGCCCGGCGTGCCCCGGCCGACCCCCGCCGGCAGCGCGCGGTCGGTGTTGCTGACGGTCCTCGGCGAGCTCGTCCACCCGCACCGCGCCCCGGTGTGGACGTCGTCGCTGCTCTACGTGCTCAAGGGCCTGGGGCTGGAGTCGCAGACCGCGCGCCAGGCCATCGTCCGGGGTGCGGCGGCCGGGTGGCTCGACGGCGAGAAGGTCGGCAGGGAGGTGCGCTGGCGGCTGTCCGACCTGGCGGTCCAGATGATCGAGGACGGCTCCGAGCGGGTGCACTCGACGATCGGCCCGACCGCCGAGTGGGACGGCGACTGGCTGATCCTCTACGTGACGATCAGCCAGCAGCGCAAGGCGGCGCGGAAGAAGCTCTACAGCGCGCTGAGCTGGTCCGGGTTCGGCAACCCGACCGCCGGGGTGTGGGTGAGCCCGCACCCGGAGCGGGCCGGTGAGGCCCGACGCATCCTCGGGGACCTCGACCTGCGCGACTCCACGATCAGCTTCGTCGGCCCGACGCTGTCCATCGGGTTGGCCGAGGACGAGATCGTGCGCCGCGCGTGGGACCTGGAGGAGGTGGCCGGCCGGTACGAGGAGCTGATCGAGCGGTTCGCCGACCTGACGCCCGAGTCGGGGGACGACACCCTGTTCACCCATGTCTCGTTGGTCAGCCAGTGGCAGCGCTTCCCGTTCATGGATCCCCAGCTACCCGAGGAGCTCCTGCCGGGTTGGATCGGTCGCACGGCCTCGGAGCTGTTCTGGCGGCAGCGGAAGCGGTGGAACGACGCGGCGCACGCGCGCTGGCTGGAGGTCGTCCGGGAGACGGCGCCGGTCGGCTGAGGGCGGCGGACTCCCCGTGTGGGTGAACGCCGGGTCCGTGACGGCGGTAACAGATGACAGAACGCGTCACTCAGTCCTCGAAGGTGTTGTGTTTAGTGCCGGCGACCAGTTGTTTTCGCCGGACAGCGCAACGTGATGCCGTCACCGTCGTTTGACCGGTCAAGCTGTTCGAGACGGAGTGCCCACACGACGGTGCCAGGCGGTACGGGCGTTGTGAAGCGCGGCCCGCAATGCGTTCAGCTCCAGGCGAGGGCGTCCTGGCCTCGTCGATCGAGGACTTTCGTCATTCGGACACAGGAGTGGACATGGACACGACGACCGAGCCGCGCGGAGACGTCGGCGCTCCGAGTGGAGCGCCCGCCGGCAACTTCAGCATGGAGGCCCGGAACGTCCACAAGGCGTTCGGGTCGTTCAAGGTGCTGCAGGGTCTGAACCTGAAGTTCCCCGACGACTCGATCACCACGATCCTGGGGCCGTCCGGTACCGGTAAGAGTGTGTTGATCAAGCATCT
>DASXJJ010000045.1:0-38026 GCA_036497465.1 Pseudonocardia sp.
GCGGAGCGAGCAGGGTCAACTGACCTCAGCCTTCTCGGCGTCGGTGTCGGCGTCGGCGGCGGCGTCCGGGCCGCCGGCGTTCGCGGCGTCGTTCTCCGCCACCGGAACCAGCGAGACCTTGCCGCGGTTGTCGATGTCGACGACCTCGACGCGGAGCTTGTCGCCGACCTTGACGACGTCCTCCACCTTGCCGATCCGCTTGCCGTTGCCCAGCTTGGAGATGTGCACCAGGCCGTCCTTGCCGGGCACCAGCGAGACGAACGCGCCGAACGCCGCGGTCTTCACCACGGTGCCCAGGAAGCGCTCCCCCACCTTGGGCAGCTGCGGGTTGGCGATGCCGTTGATCATCCCGATCGCGGCCTCGGCCGACGGCCCGTCGGCGGCACCCACGTAGATGGTGCCGTCGTCCTCGATGGAGATGTCGGCGCCGGTCTGCTCGGTGATCGAATTGATCATCTTGCCCTTCGGGCCGATGACCTCGCCGATCTTGTCGACCGGGATCTTCACCGAGGTGACCCGGGGCGCGTACGGGCTCATCTCGTCGGGCTCGTCGATCGCCTCGGCGATCACGTCGAGGATGGTCAGCCGCGCGTCGCGGGCCTGGGACAGGGCCTTGGCCAGCACCTCGGACGGGATGCCGTCCAGCTTGGTGTCCAGCTGCAGCGCGGTCACGAAGTCCTTCGTGCCGGCCACCTTGAAGTCCATGTCGCCGTAGGCGTCCTCGGCACCGAGGATGTCGGTCAGCGCGACGTAGGACGTCTTGCCGTCGACCTCGTCGGACACCAGGCCCATCGCGATGCCGGCCACCGGGGCCAGCAGCGGCACCCCGGCGTTGAGCAACGACAGGGTGGACGCGCACACCGAGCCCATCGAGGTGGAGCCGTTGGAGCCCAGTGCCTCGGAGACCTGGCGGATCGCGTAAGGGAACTTGTCGCGGCTGGGCAGCACCGGCAGCAGCGCCCGCTCGGCCAGCGCGCCGTGACCGATCTCGCGGCGCTTCGGCGAGCCCACCCGGCCGGTCTCACCGGTGGAGTACGGCGGGAAGTTGTAGTTGTGCATGTAGCGCTTCTTGGTCTCCGGGGACAGCGAGTCGATCTGCTGTTCCATCCGGAGCATGTTCAGCGTGGTGACGCCCATGATCTGGGTCTCGCCGCGCTCGAACAGCGCCGAGCCGTGCGCCCTGGGGACCACCTCGACCTCGGCCGACAGCGGCCGGATGTCGGTGATGCCCCGGCCGTCGATCCGCACCTTCTCGCGCAGGATGCGCTGGCGGACGAGCTTCTTGGTGACCGCGCGCAACGCGCCACCCAGCTCCTTCTCCCGGCCCTCGAACTTCTCCCCGAGGCGGTCGAGCACCTCGGCCTTGAGCTCGTCGAGCCGGGACTCGCGGGCCTGCTTGTCGGCGATGGTCAGCGCCTTCGCCAGCTCGCCGGAGACCGCGTCGGACACCGCGTCCAGCGCGTCCGGCTGGTAGGCCGGGTAGGTCGGGAACTCGCCGGTGGGCTTGGCGGCCGAGTCGTGCAGCTGCTGCTGCGCGACGCACAGCGCGCGGATGAACGGCTTCGCGGCCTCCAGGCCCTCGGCCACGACCTCCTCGGTCGGTGCGGATACGCCGCCGCCGACCAGATCCACCGTGCGGGTGGTGGCCTCGGCCTCGACCATCATGATCGCCACGTCGTCGCCGGCGATCCGGCCGGCCACGACCATGTCGAACACGGCGCGCTCGAGCTGCTCGTAGGTCGGGAACGCGACCCACTGGCTGCCGCTGCCGTCCTCGTCACCGATCAGCGCGACGCGGACGCCGCCGACCGGGCCGGTGAACGGGATGCCGGAGATCTGGGTGGACGCCGACGCGGCGTTGATGGCCAGCACGTCGTACGGGTCCTGCGGGTGCAGCGAGAGCACGGTCACGACGACCTGGATCTCGTTGCGCAGCCCGTCGGCGAACGTCGGGCGCAGCGGGCGGTCGATCAGCCGGCAGGCCAGGATCGCGTCCGTGGACGGTCGGCCCTCGCGGCGGAAGAACGAGCCGGGGATCCGCCCGGCGGCGTACATCCGCTCCTCCACGTCGATCGTCAACGGGAAGAAGTCGAGGTTGTCCTTCGGGTGCTTGGACGCCGTGGTGGCGGACAGCAGCATGGTCTCGTCGTCGAGATAGGCGACGACGGAGCCGGCGGCCTGACGGGCCAGCCGGCCGGTCTCGAAGCGCACGGTGCGCGTGCCGTAGCGACCGTTGTCGATCACGGCGGTGGTTTCGTGCACCCCGTCACGGGTGGGGTCTGACATGTAGGGAAACGCTCCTCTTTGGTTCACGGTGAGGACGACCGCTCAGTCCGGATCGAGGCCGGTCTTCGATCGAAGCCCTCGCCGGCGGCCTGGGCCGCTCGCGGGGACCACTACCGAGGACCGGTGCATCCCGGTCCGGGTGTGCGGCGCCCTTCGATGTGTAGTTGTTCGTGACCCGTGTGGATCAGCTGGGACCGGTGCTCCGGCCCCGGATGCGGGAAGGGGGAGCGCCGCGGCGCGGTCGCTCCCCCTTGCCGAGATTCAGCGGCGTAGCCCGAGTCGTTCGATCAGCGACCGGTAGCGCGCCACGTCGACCTGCCTCAGGTACCCCAGCAGCCGCCGGCGGCGGCCGACCATCAGCAGCAGCCCGCGCCGCGAGTGGTGGTCGTGCTTGTGCTGCTTGAGGTGCTCGGTGAGGCCGACGATGCGCTTGGTCAGCAGGGCGACCTGGGCTTCCGGCGAGCCGGTGTCGGACTCGTGCACGCCGTAGTCGGTGAGGACGGTCTTCTTCTCTGCGGCGGACAGTGCCACGGGGTGGTACTCCTCAGTTCTGTGCTGTGCCGTGTGGAACCGCCCGGTGCGCGACCGCGCGGACGTCGTCCGGTGCCGGCCACCACGGACTGCAGCCGCACCTAGCAGCCGAGGTTACCAGGTGTTATCACCGGTCCTACGCCGGCCACCGGCCCCGCGCGCAGCGGCACCCGGTGCAGCACGACGTACCTCCGGCCGTTCGAGGTGATCTCGGAACGCACCAGGCACACCTCCGCCGGCCGCCACCACGGACCCGGGTGCCGGCCCGGCGGACCCCCCGCCGGCGGCCGGTCGCCCCGCCGAGAGGTGCGGGCCACCGTCAGGTGCGCCCGGAAACCGGCCGGGTCGGCCCCCGCCGCGCGGACCAGGCCGAGCAGCGCCTCGGCGTTCCCGGGGCCGTCGGCGGCCACCCCCGCCGCCGCCACGCCGGGGAACGACACGGCGCCGGCCAGCCGCAGCCGGGGTGCCGGCAGCCCGCCCGCCCGGGACTCCAACCGCCGGGCGAGGACCCCGGGCTCGGCCTCCCCGTGGAAGCACAGCGTGACGTGCCAGCGCTCGGCCGGCGTCGCCCGCCAGCCCTCCGGCGGCCAGTCCGGGGCGGCGGCCAGCTCGCCGGCCAGCGCGGACACCGCCGAGGGCGGCGGCCACAGCGTGCTGAACAGCCGGGGCAACCCGGTCACCGGGCGCTCACCTCCGCTCGGCGGCGGCGCGGCGCAGCAGCTCGGCGATGGCCGGGAACCGGGGGCCCAGGACGCCGGCGGCCGCCGCGAGCTGGGCGGGAGCCGCCACCGCGCGCAGCGCCTCGCCGGGGTCGGTGGGCGGCGCGCCGGGCAGCCCCAGCCGAGGGCGGGTGCGGCGCAGCCGGGTGAGCAGCTCCTCGGGCCGCACCGGCTCACCCGCCGGCAGCCGGGCGAGATGCCGCTCGAGCAGCGCCAGCCGGCCCAGCACCGCGGGATCGCCGATCTTCACCCGCCGGGCGCTGACCAGCTGGCTGAGCATCGCGGTCGACAACCCGAGCCCCTCGGCCAGCCGGGCCTGGGACACACCCAGGACGCCCTGCACCCGGCGGATGCGATCCCCCAGCGGCTCCCCGTAGAGCTCGCGCTGCCGGGCCACGTTGCGCGCGAAGGCCGCCCGCCCGCCGGTCGGTGGCCCGCCCGGCACCCGCTCCGGTGTCCGCTGCTGGACGCCCACGCTGCCCCCGATCTCCACGCCGCCTCACGAGCATGCTCGCAGCCGCCGGGGCGGGCGCGGGGCGAAACCGAGAAACCCGACCGGATCGTCAGGCCGGGCCGGGCACGCCGAGCAGCTCCCGGGTGCGGACCACGTCGGCGTCCATCTGCTTGACCAGCTCGGCCACGCTGTCGAACCGCTCCATGCCGCGCAGCCGGTCCACGAAGTCCAGCGCCACCTGGTGGCCGTAGAAGTCCTCGTCCACGTCGAGCACGTAGGCCTCCACGGTGCGCTGCCGGCCGGAGAACGTGGGGTTGGTGCCCACCGATACCGCCGCCGGCAGCCGCCGCCCGCCCTGCACGAACCAGCAGGCGTACACCCCGTCGGCGGGGACCGCGGCGAACGGGGGCGGCGCCAGGTTGGCCGTCGGGTAGCCCAGCTCGTGGCCCCGGCGGTCGCCGCGCACCACCACGCCCTCCAGCCGGTGCGGCCGGCCCAGCGCGTGCGCGGCGAGCGCCACCTCACCGCCGTCGATGCAGGACCGGATGTAGGTCGAGGAGTAGGTCACGGCGTCGGTCCGGCCCGCGGGGTCGCCCTCGTCGCTGATCAGCTCCAGGCCCTCGACCACGAACCCGGCGCGCTGCCCGAGCCTGCGCAGAACGGTCACGTCACCGCGCGCCCCGTGCCCGAAGGTGAAGTTGTCGCCGACCAGCACGACGGCCGCGTGCAGCCGCTCCACGAGCACCTCGTGCGCGAACTCGGCGGCCGGCATCCGGGCCAGCTCGGCGGTGAACGGCAGCACGCAGAAGGCCGAGATGCCCAGCTCGGCGACCAGCTCGGCGCGGCGGGACAGCGTGGTCAGCTGCGCGGGATGGTGGCCGGGGCGCACCACCTCGGTCGGGTGCGGGTCGAACGTGATCAGGATCGACGGCAGGTCCCGCTCGTGGGCCACCGCCACCGCGCGCTTGATCAGCTTCTGGTGGCCGAGGTGCACCCCGTCGAACACCCCCACGGTGATCACACTGCGCCCCCAGCCGGTGGGGACGTCGTCCAGGCCTCGCCAGCGCAACACGGTCATGAGCCTACGCAGGCGAGGCCGGGGCCAGCACAAGCACCGGCTTGGCGCGCCCGTCCACCTCGCGGACCAGTGCCAGCGCCCGCCCGTCGCCGTCCACCACCGCGTACACCGCGCCGGTGCCTCCGGCGGTGCTCTCGGCGGCGCCCTCACCGGCGGCGCCCTCGGCGGACAGCGGGCGGCCGTGCGACAGGGCGGTGGCCTCGTCGGCGTCGGCCACCCGGAGCCGGAAGGCGGCCGCCACCGCGGCGTCCAGGTCGTGCGTCAGGCCGGGATGCTCGGCCAGCTCGTCCAGGGTGCGCGCGCCGTCCAGACCGAACGGGCCGACCCGGGTGCGGCGCAGCGCGGTGAGGTGGCCGCCGACGCCGAGGCCCGCGCCGAGGTCACGGGCCAGCGCCCGGATGTAGGTGCCCGACGAGCATTCCACCCGCACGTCCAGGTCCAGGTACCGGCCGGCGGGGCGGACGGCGTCCAGGACGAACTCGCTCACGGTCACCGGCCGGGCGGGCAGCTCGACCAGCTCGCCGTCCCGCACCATCGCGTACGCCCGCTTGCCGTCGATCTTCACCGCGCTCACCGAGCTGGGCACCTGCTCGATGTCGCCGGTGAGCGGCACCATCCCGGCGCGCACCGCCGACTCGGTCACCCCGGCGGCGTCGGTCTCCTCGAGTAGGTCACCCTCGGCGTCGTCGGTGCTGGTGGCGGCGCCGAGCCGGATCGTGGCGGTGTACGCCTTGGTGTCCAGGGACAGGTGGCCGAGCAGCCGGGTGGCCCGCCGCACGCCGAGCACCAGCACCCCGGTGGCCATCGGGTCGAGCGTCCCGGCGTGGCCGATCTTGCGGGTGTGCAGGATCCGGCGCAGCCGCCCGACCACGTCGTGCGAGGTCATCCCGGCCGGCTTGGCCACGACCACCAGTCCAGAGGCGTCATCCACGCGGCCGGATCCTAGGTGGTGCTACCCGCAGCGGCCCGGGGCGTCCCGCAGCCGCAGCTGGACCGGGCCGTCCAGGGTCACCCCGCCGCTGACCGGGGACCACAGCGCGGCCCGGCCGCCCGCGCCGCCCAACCAGACCACCGCCACGTCGGTCGGCGGCAGCCGCCGCCCGGTGAACCCGACCCGGTCGGCCGGCCCCCCGGTCGCCGACCAGCACACCCAGGCCGGGTCGATGCCGCCCCAGTGCCCGGGCAGCTCCCCCGGCCGCGCCGCGCCCTGGCTCCACGCGGTGCCCCAGGCGAACGCCAGCACGGCCGCCGCGTAGACCACCCCGCACACGGCGAGCACCGGGACGGGCGGGAGCCGCCGGCCGCCGGTGACGTCGGCCTGCCGCAGCAGCCCCCAGCCCACCGCCAGCACCGCCAGCCCGGCCAGCGCGGTCGCCGCGAAGAACGCACCGGACCACCAGCGCTGCGGCAGGCTCAGTGCCACGTCGGTGGGCCGCAGCCCCAGCCGGGCCAGGTACCCGCCGTCCAGCAGGTCGCCCACCGGCGCCGCGAGCAGCGCCAGCGCCACCGGCACGCCGACCGCCGCCGCGCGCACCGGCGGCTCGGGCAGCAGCCGCAGCACCGGCGGCACGCACGCCGCCGCGACCAACAGCGCGAGCACAGCCAGCAGCGGCGGCGGCACCCGCACGGCCACGGCCGCCCTCGCCAGGACGAGCAGCACGACCAGCGCCGCCGCGCCGACCATCCCCCGGGAGCGGGCCTCGGTCAGCCACGGCCACCGGTGCGCCAGTGCCTGGAGCGCGAGCAGCGGCACCGCGACGCCCACCACCGCGGCGGCCAGCAGCAGCCCCCAGGTGCGCGTGTCGGTCGCCGCGCCGAGCGACGGCACCGCCATGGCCAGCAGCGGCAGCACGCACAGCGCGGCGAGCGAGTCCACCGCGGCCCGGCGCTCCCGGTTCCGCCGGGCGAGCCCGGCCGAGGGTACCGAGGGCGCCGGCACCTCGTCGGGATCCAGCGACCACGCCGCCGCGGCCAGCCCGAAGCGGCGGTTCACCTCGTCCTGGTCACCCGGGCCGAAGATCAGCACGCCGGCCCCGGCCGGCCAGCACGACTCCTCGGCCACCGGGTCCGGCCCCGGCTCGGCCGGCGCCACCCCCAGCACCTGGGCGGTCAGCCCCGCGTCGCGGAGCCGGGTGGCGACCCGCGCGGCCAGCCGTTGCCGGGCGACCGAGGCGGTACCGGTGGCGGTGCCGGTCGCCTCGAGCAGCGCCGGGGCGGGAGTCGCCGGGTCCGGCCGGGGCAGCGCCTCGACCTTGCCCCGGCGGCGGCGCAGCGGGGTGGCGGCGGCCGCCGGCCTGGCCGCGGCGACCCGGCGCCAGGTCAGCGACGGCTCGGCGGTGAGCCGGCGCCAGCCGTCGGTGCCCAGGTCGGGCACCTCGGCCAGCACCCGGGCGTGGTGCTCGCCGACGAGCAACCGGCGGACCTGCCCGCTCACCGCCATCGCTCCCCCGCTGTGCTCCTCGACCCGTGCCCCGGCCGGCGCCCGCGCCCCTGCCGCACCCCGGGCCGCGCCCTCGGCACCCCGGACGGCCTCAGCCGGGAACCGCGCCGGGCACCGCCCAGGATCCGGAGCGGGCCCGCAGCGTCACGCTGACCATCCTGATCACCATGAACATAGCCAACCCTGACCAGATGCCGGCCAGCCCCCATCCGAAGATCAGCGACAGCCAGATCAGCGGCAGGAACCCCAGCGCCGCGGCCAGCAGCGTCCAGGTGCGCAGGAAGGCCGCGTCCCCGGCCCCCAGCAGCACCCCGTCCAGGGCGAACACCAACCCCGCGAGCGGCTGCAACGCCACGAAGAACCACCAGGGCACCCCGATCGCGGCCAGCACCTCCGCGTCGTCGGTGAACGCGCGGGGCAGCACCCCGGCCAGTGTGGCGAACAGCACGCCGAACCCGGCGCCCAGCAGCATGCCGTAACGGGCCACCTGCCCGGCCAGTGCCCGCGCTCGCCGCGTCCCGTCCTGATCGACCGCCGCCCCGAGCGCCGCCCCCACCAGCGCCTGCGCCGCGATGGCCAGCGAGTCCAGCACCATCGCCTGGAAGTTCCACAGCTGCAGCACGACCTGGTGCGCGGCCACCGCCGGGGCACCGAAGCGGGCGGCCACCGCCGCGGCGGACAGGAAGCAGGCCTGAAAGCCGAGGCCGCGCAGCAGCAGGTCGCGGCCCATGCTCAGCTGGGCGCGCAGCAGCGCCGGCACCGGGGCCAGCGGCGCGCGCTCGGCCAGCAGCGCCCGCGCGAACAGCACCGAGGCCACCAGCTGCCCGCACAGGTTGGCGACCGCCGAGCCGACCAGCCCGAGTGCCGGCACCGCACCGAGCCCGTACACCAGCAGCGGGCACAGCACGGCGGACAGCCCGTTGCCGGCCAGCACGTAGCGCATCGGCCGGACGGTGTCCTGCACCCCGCGCATCCAGCCGTTGCCGGCGAGCGTGACGAGCACCAGCGGCGCCCCGCACAGCGCGACCCGCAGCCAGCCGGTCGCCGCCTCCGCGACCGGGCCTGCCCCGCCGGCCAGTGCCGAGGCCACCGGGCGCGCGACCAGCTGACCGACCAGCACGATCGCCGCGCCGACCCCCAGCGCCAGCCAGGTGGACTGCACGCCCTCCACCACCGCGGCCTCGCGCCGGCCCGCCCCGTGCAGCCGGGCGGCCCGCGCGGTGGTGCCGTAGGACAGGAAGTTCAGCTGCGTGGACACCTGCGCGAGCAGCACCGCGCCGATGGCCAGACCGGCCAGCGGGACGGCCCCGAGGTGGCCCACCACGGCGGTGTCCACCAGCAGGTACAGCGGCTCGGCCGCCAGCACCAGCAGCGCGGGCACCCCCAGCCGGACCAGGTCACGAGCGCTGCCGCGCCCCGTCCCGCCGTCCGGTCCCGCCACCGGCACAGCCTGCCCGCCGGACACCGGCGCCACCACTCGGCGCCTCGTCCCCGGCCGGCTCGCGCTGGCGGCTCCCGGCGGAACGGCGGCCGCGGTCGGTCAGTCCTCCGCGTCGTCCTCGCGGGGCGCCCGGTACGGGTCGGGCTCGCCGGCCGGCTGCGCCCCGGAGGCCAGCCTGGCCACCTCGGCGTCGGAGTCACGGGCGCGGGCGAGCAGCTCGTCGAAGTGGCGCGCGCCCTCCGGCACCGCGTCCGGCACGAACGTCAGCGTGGGGGTGAACCGCACCCCGGTGCGCTGCCCCACCATCGAGCGCAGCACGCCGGTGGCACTGGCCAGCGCGGCGGCGGCACCGGCCATGTCCGGCTCGGCGTCGACCCGCTCGCCCATCACCGTGTAGAACACCGTGGCGTCGTGCAGGTCCCCGGTGACCCGGGCGTCGGTGACCGTGACCAGCGACAGGCGCGGGTCCTTGACCTCGTGCTCCAGCGCGGACGCAACGATCTGCGCGATCCGCTTGGCCAACTTGTTGGCCCTCGCGTGGTCCACCACGGGCTCTCACCCCATTCGTTCCTCGACCTCGCCGGCCCGGGCCGGCCGACCGACGTCATTCATCCTCGTCGTGCGGTCCGAAGATCCGCCGCCGAGCCGACAACATCTCGAGCTCCGGCCGGTTCGCCACCAGCCGTTCACAGCGATCGAGCAGTTGGACGACGTGACCGCGATCGGCGGCAAGGCAGCTCACCCCGAGCAGCGCCCGGCGGTGCAGGTCGAGATGCCCGGCCTCGGCGACGGCCACGTCGAACTTGCGACGCAGCTCGGCCAGGACCGGGCGCACCACCGACCGCTTGCCCTTGAGCGAGCTCACGTCGCCCAACAGCACGTCGAACTCCAGCGCTCCCACATACATGCGTGGTCCGTTCACCGGCGGTGACCGGGGGCGGCGACACGACGCCGCCGCCCCCGGTCACCGGACGGAACCCGGTCAGGCCCTCGGCTTCTCGCGCATCTCGAAGGTCTCGATGATGTCGCCGGTCTTGAGGTCGTTGAAGCTGCCGAGCGTGAGACCACACTCGAAGCCCTCCCGGACCTCCACCGCGTCGTCCTTGAACCTGCGCAGCGAGCTGATCGGCTGGTTCTCCACCACCACGACGCTGTCCCGGATCAACCGGGCGCGCGCGTTGCGGCGGATCTCCCCACCGAGCACCATGCAGCCGGCGATCGTGCCGACCTTCGAGGACCGGAAGACCTCGCGGACCTCCGCCCGGCCGAGCTCGACCTCCTCGTACTCCGGCTTGAGCATGCCCTTGAGGGCCGCCTCGATCTCGTCGATCGCCTGGTAGATCACCGAGTAGTAGCGGATCTCCACGCCCTCGCGGTTGGCCAGCTCGGTGGCCTTGCCCTCGGCCCGGACGTTGAAGCCCAGAACGATGGTGTTGTCCGCGATGGCGAGGTTGATGTCGCCCTCGGTGATGCCACCGACGCCCCGGTGGATCACCCGGAGCTCGACGTCGTCGCCGACCTCGATCTTCATCAGGGCGTCCTCGAGGGCCTCGACGGTACCCGAGTTGTCACCCTTGATGATCAGGTTGAGGCTGTCGGTCTCCTTCAGGGCCGCGTCCAGGTCCTCCAGGCTGACCCGCTTGCGACGCTGCGCCAGCTCGGCGTTGCGCTCGCGCGCCCGCCGCCGGTCGGCGATCTGCCGGGCGACCCGGTCCTCGTCGACGACCAGGAACGTGTCGCCGGCGCCCGGCACCGAGGTGAACCCGATGACCTGGACCGGACGCGAGGGCAGGGCCTCCTTGACGTCCTCGCCGTGCTCGTCGAGCATCCGTCGCACCCGGCCGGACGCGTCGCCGGCCACCACAGAGTCGCCGACCCGCAGCGTGCCGCGCTGGACCAGCACGGTCGCCACCGGGCCTCGGCCCCGGTCGAGGTGCGCCTCGATGGCCACACCCTGGGCCTCCATCGAGGGGTTCGCCCGCAGGTCGAGCGCCGCGTCGGCGGTCAGCAGGATCGCCTCGAGCAGTTGCTCGATGTTCTGGTTCTGCCGCGCGGAGACGTCGACGAACATCGTGTCGCCGCCGTACTCCTCGGCGACCAGCCCGTACTCGGTGAGCTGCTGGCGGATCTTGGCGGGGTTGGCCCCCTCCTTGTCGATCTTGTTGACCGCGACCACGATCGGCACGTCGGCCGCCTGGGCGTGGTTGATCGCCTCCACCGTCTGCGGCATCACACCGTCGTCGGCCGCCACCACGATGACCGCGATGTCGGTCGACTTGGCGCCGCGGGCACGCATGGCGGTGAACGCCTCGTGACCGGGGGTGTCGATGAAGGTGATCGGCCGCTCCTGGCCCTCCAGCTCGGTGACCACCTGGTAGGCACCGATGTGCTGGGTGATCCCGCCGGCCTCGGTGGCGATGACGTTCGTCTGCCGGATGGTGTCCAGCAGGCGCGTCTTGCCGTGGTCGACGTGACCCATGACGGTCACGACCGGCGGCCGGACCTCGAGGTCCTCCTCGTCGCCCGCGTTCTCCCCGTAGGAGATGTCGAACGAGTCGAGCAGCTCGCGGTCCTCCTCCTCCGGAGAGACCACCTGCACCTGGTAGTTCATCTCGGTACCGAGCAGCTCCAGCACCTCGTCGGCCACCGACTGGGTCGCGGTGACCATCTCACCGAGGTGGAACAGCACCTGCACCAGCGAGGCCGGGTTGGCGTTGATCTTGTCCGCGAAGTCGGTCAGCGACGCGCCCCGGGGCAGCCGGATGGTCTCGCCCTTGCCCTTGGGCAGGCGCACACCGCCGACCGACGGCGCCTGCATGGCGTCGTACTCCTGGCGCTTCTGCCGCTTCGACTTGCGACCCTTGCGGGCCGGACCGCCGGGACGACCGAACGCACCCGCGGCACCGCCGCGACCGCGACCGCCACCCGGACGGCCACCGCCACCGGGACCACCGCGGAAGCCACCACCGCCGGCCGGGGCACCGCCGCCGCCACCACCGGGGCCACCCCGGAAGCCGCCGCCACCGCCACCGGGACGGGCGCCGCCACCGGGACGGGCGCCGCCACCGGGACCACCGCGGCCACCACCGGGGCCACCACGGCCACCGCCGGGACCACCGCCGGGACCACCGCGGCCACCGGCCGGACGGCCGGGCATCATCCCCGGGTTCGGCCGGGGCGGCATCATGTTCGGGTTCGGCCGGGGACCACCCTGGCCGGCCGGGCCGCCGGGACGCGGCGCGCCCGTAGGACGGTTACCGGCGCCACCCGAGGGCGCACCGCCGCCGGGGCGCGGGGGCTGCTGGCCACCGCCACCGGTTCCGCCACCGGTTCCGCCACCGGTTCCGCCACCGGTACCGGCACCACCGCCCGGGCTGGGCGGCCCGGGACGCGGCGCCTGCGGCCGAGGGGCCGGCGAGCCGGATCCGACGCCGAACGGGTTGTTGCCCACCCTCGGGGTGCGCGGACCGGGCTTCGGCGACTGCCGGCGCGGCGGCACCGTCGGGGTGTCGGCCGCTGCCGCTGCCGCCGGCTGCTCGGAGGTCTCCGGGCTCGACGGGGCCGGCCGGGACTCGGGCTGCGCCGGGGCCGACGGGGGCGCCGACGCGGCGGCCGGACGCTGCGCGGGCGGCGGGCCGGGACGCGCGGCCGGGGCCGGCGGAGCCGGACGGCTCGGCGCGGCGGGCGCGGGACCGGGACGCGGACCGGGCCGGGGGCCGGCACCGGGACGCGGACCGGGCGACGCCGGCCGCTCGGCCGCGGCCGGACGCTCGGGCTGGGCCGGACGCTCGGGCTGGGCCGGGGCGGGCGCCGGCGGAGCCGGGGTCGCGGCACCGGACGGTGCGGGCTGCTGCCCCGGCGCCGGCGGCGGCGTGGGCCGCGGACCGGGGGCGGCGCCGTTGCCGGCCGGCCGGGCCGCGCCGCCGGGCCGTCGACCCGGACGCGGGCGCGCCCCGTCGCCGGAGCCACCGGACATCGACTCACGCAGCTTCCGGGCGACCGGGGCCTCCACGGTCGACGACGGCGACTTCACGTACTCGCCGAGATCTTGAAGCTTGCTCAGAACTTGCTTGCTGGTGATGCCGAGCTCTTTCGCGAGCTCGTGCACACGGGCCTTGCCTGCCACTGCTCTCCTCTTTTTCGGAGGCCGGGCGGCAGGATCCCGCTCGACCTCGTACCTACTGTCGCAGCACGGTCATGGTGCGATCTTCACAGCTGGCTCATGACGGGTCGACCTGACTCTCGTGATCCAGGTGCGAGACGGTCTCGCACTTCAGGGTGGGTTGAAGGTAACTCCGTACGGTGTCGACCGCGAGCGGACCCGGGGCGCGTAACGCCCTCGGAAACGCCCGCCGCCGCTCCGCGCGGTGCAAGCACTCCGGATCGGGGTGCAACCACGCACCTCGACCGGGATGCCGCCGTGCCGGATCCGGGGTGAGAACCCCGGACTGCGCCACGACCCGTAACAACCCGGTGGCCAAGGACCGCGACCGGCACCCGACACACGTCCGCACCGGACCCGAACGGGAAGTCCGGTGCGGCACGGTCTCCGCGGGACCCGCATCGCGGCCTGAGGCCACGGAAAGTGTAGCGCGTCCGGCCGACGCTCTCTCGCCTCGGCCCGGCGGCCTACCCGGCGGCCCGGCGGGCAGCCCCGCCGACGTCACCCGGACGATCCCCCGGCGTGCCCCGCCGGCGATCCGTCCTCGGCGACGGTTGTCGCAGCGTCGCCCGGCGTGTCGTCCGCCGCCCGCCCCCGCAGCCCGGCCGGGACCTCGTCGACCAGCGACCGGGTGTCGGCGTCGCTGCGGATGTCGATCCGCCACCCGGTGAGCCGGGCGGCCAGCCGCGCGTTCTGCCCCTCCTTGCCGATGGCCAGGGACAGCTGGAAGTCGGGCACCACCACACGCGCGGTCTTGGTGCGCGGGTCCAGCACCGTCACCGACACAACCTTCGCCGGCGACAGGGCATTCCCGACGAAGTCGGCCGGCTCGTCCGACCAGTCGATGATGTCGATCTTCTCGCCGGCCAGCTCGCTCATCACGTTGCGCACCCGCTGGCCCATCGGGCCGATGCAGGCGCCCTTGGCGTTCACCGAGGGCACCATGGCGCGGACCGCGATCTTGGAGCGATGACCGGCCTCCCTGGCCACCGCGCAGATCTCCACCGAGCCGTCCACCAGCTCCGGCACCTCGAGGGCGAACAGGCGCCGCACCAGGTTCGGGTGGGTACGGGACAGGGTGATCTGGGTGCCCCGGCCGCCCCGGGACACGCCGACCACGTAGCAGCGGATCCGCTCGCCGTGCTCGTAGCGCTCCCCCGGCACCTGCTCGGCGGCCGGGATGACGCCCTCGGTGGCGCCCAGCTGCACCACCACCACCCCGCGCGCGTTGGCCCGCACGTCACGCTGCACCACCCCCGCGATGATCTCCCCCTCCTTGGCGGAGAACTCGCCGTAGGTGCGCTCGTGCTCGGCGTCCCGCAGCCGCTGCAGGATGACCTGGCGGGCGGTCGTCGCGGCGATCCGGCCGAACCCCTCCGGGGTGTCGTCCCACTCCCGCTCCAGCTGGCCGTCCTCGGCCATCTCCTGGGCCATCACCCGGACCAGCCCGGTCTTCCGGTCGATGTCGATGCGGGCCTGTGCGTGGTGGCCGTCGGTGTGCTTGTACGCCGTCAGCAACGCGGTCTCGATCGCCTCGATCACCGTGTCGAACGGGATGTCCTTGTCGCGCTCGATCGCCCGCAACGCGGCGATGTCGACGTTCACCTCTGCTCCTCTGCTTCTTCCCGCTCGTCGACGGCGTCCACGCCGTCCGTCCCGTCCGGGTCCCCGGACAGGGCACGCAGCTCCGCCACCGGCGGCTGCTTGAACTCCACCACCACGGTCGCCCGCTCGACGTCGTCGAGGCACAGCTCGCGGATCGCACCGTCGACCAGCAGCCGCACCGTGGCCCGACCGGCCCCGTCGGTGCCCAGCGGGCCGACCCGGCCGGACAGCGTGCCGGCCTCACGCACCGCGACCTCCACCAACCGCAGGTGCGCGCGCCGCCAGTGCCGGGGTTCGCGCAGCGGCCGGTCCACCCCGGGGGACGTGACCTCCAGCGTGTACGGCCCGCCCAGCACCGCGTCGTGCTCGTCCAGCTCGGCGGCGACCGCACGGCTCAGCGAGGCGATGTCGTCCAGCCCCACGCCCGAGTCCGCGTCCACCACCACCCGCACCAGCTTCCGGCGACCGGCCGGCCGGACCTCGATGTCCTCGAGATCGAAACCGACGGCGCCCACCGCCCGCTCCACCAGGGGGCGGAGCTCGGTGGGGAGCTGGTCCGGTTGGGGACGGGGCATTCGGTCCTCTCCTCGTGTCTCGCGTCGAGCCGCGTGCCGCCGCTGCGGCGCACCTGCCGCCGGAGCGGCACTGCCTGGGACGTCTCCGGTTCGCGACCGGCTCACACGCCGGCCGCCCAGGGTATCGCGCCGAACCGGACTGCCCGGCTGGCAGGATCAGCCGGTGTGGTCAGTCCCGAGTGTGCCTGTCCCGCACGGCAATGGGTAACCCGGCCGATCGCCCGCCGGCCGGTGTTGCTGGGCCTGCTGGGCGTGGGCGCGGCCGGCCCCGCCGCCGCGCTGCTGTCCGGGTGCGGCTCGGGTGAGCCGGACCCGCTGGTCGCGCTGATCAAGCGAGCCCGGCGGGACGCCGCGCTGGTCGACGCGATCCTGGCGACCAGACCGGTGGGCGCCGCGCTGGCCGGCCGGCTCGGGCCGGTCGCCGAGGCCCGCCGCCAGCACGCGGGCGCGCTCACCGCGGTGCTCGGCGACTCCGCCCCGTCGCCGAAGGAGACAGCGCCCGCGGCCGACACCAACCCGCCGAGCGAGGACACCGACGGCGCGCTGAGCAGGGTCCGGGCCGCGCTGGACGAGGGGCGCAAGCAGGCGGCGGCGCTGGTGCTCAGCGTGCCCCGCGCGCAGGCCGGCCTTGTCGGGTCGATCGCGGCGTGCTGCGGGGCCTACCGGGCACTGCTGGAATGAGGACGAGATGAGCTCACCCACCCCCACCCCGGATCCCGGTCCCGGCGGGTCCGGGGACACCGGGGGCCCGGCGCCGGCCCCACCCGCGCCGACGACCGCCACCGGGTCCCCGGTGTCCGGTCAGCCCACCCCCGAGCCGGAGGCCACCGCCGCGGTGCAGACCGCGCTGCGCACCGAGCACGCCGCGGTCTGGAGCTACGGCCTGATCGCCGCGTTCCTGCCCGCCTCGCTGGACCCGAGGGCCAAGGAGGACCTGGCCGCGCACCGGGCACGGCGGGACGCGACCATGCGGCTGCTGGCCGACTCCGGGGTGCCCTCGGTGGCCGCCGAGCCCGCCTACCGGACGCCGAACCCGGTCACCGACCAGGAGTCGGCCATGCGGCTGGCGGTCGCCGCGGAGGCCGACTCGGCGGCGGCCTGGGAGGCCGTGCTGGGTAGCTGCGACGACCAGGGTCTGCGGCACGCCGCGCTGGACGGGCTGTCCGACGCGGCGGTGCGCGGTGGTCGGTGGTCGGAGCAGCTGGGCGAGTCGCCGCCGGTGCCGCCGTTTCCCGGGCACACCTGAGCCCGGGCCGGTGCTGGGGCCGGCGATCCGCCGGTCAGCCGGCCCCGGCGGTCCGCCTGCCGCTGCCGCCGGTCTGCCGGCGCCCGCTGACCGGCCGGTCAGCGGGCCAGGGCGTCCAGGGCGCGCCGCACGTCCGCCTCGGTGTTGTAGAGGTGGAACGCCAGCCGGGCCGCGCGGTTCCGGCTGCTGATCACAACGCCCGCGTCGGTGAGCTTCCGGACCGCGTCCGGGCGGTCCACGACCGCGATCGCGGACCCGCCCGGCTCGCCGTCCAGCTCCCGGACCAGCTGGTCGGCCAGCCCGACGCAGTGCTTCCGGACCGCCTCGCCGTCCAACGACGCCAGCCAGGGCAGGGCCGCCGCGGCGCCGACGTGGCACAGCCAGGCGGGTGAGGTGTCCAACCGCCGCGCGTCCCCGGCGAGCCGGGGCGGGAGCCCGTAGGTGCTGGCCCACGGGTCGGCGCCGGCGTACCAGCCCGCGCCGTGCGGCACGATCTCGCGCTCCAGCTCCGGCCGGACCGCGAGCCACGCCACCCCGCGCGGGCAGAGCAGCCACTTGTAGCCCGCCGCCACCACGGCGTCCGCCCAGCCGAGGTCCAGCGGCAGCCAACCGGCGGCCTGGGTGACGTCGAGCAGCACACGGGTGCCGGTGCGGGCCGCCGAGGCGCGCAGCGCGTCCAGGTCGGCGAGCGTGCCGTCGGCGGACTGCACGGCGCTCACCGCGACCAGGTCGGCCTGGGCGGTCCGGGACGGCAGCTCGGCCAGCTCGACCTCGGTCACCGTCACCCCCCGGCCCGCCTGCGCGGCGAACGGAAAGGTGACGCTGGTGAACTCGCCGCGCGCCGCGAGCACCCGGGAACCGTCGGGCAGGCTCGCGGCGACCAGTCCGACCAGCGAGGACACCGAGCCGCCGATGGCGACCCGGCCGGCGTCGACGCCGGCCAGCCGGGCGAACGCGGCGCGGGCCACCGCCACCGGCTGGTCGAAGTCGGCCGACCGGCCGGAGCCGACCCGCCAGTTGCGCACGGCGTCGGCGACGGCCTCGGCCGCAACCACCGGGGGCATCCCGATGCTGGCGGTGTTGAGGTACCCGTCGGGTACGTCGAACTGCTGACCGAACGCCCTACGCATGGGGGACGAGCCTAGAGCGTGCGCCCCCGCGCGACGGTCAGCGCCGGTTGCCGTCCCTGCCCCGGGAACCGCGCTTCTGCGTGGACTCGCCGGTCAGCACAGCGACCGTGTTCCACAGCCCGCGCAGCGCGCCGGACACCTTCTGGGAGAACTTCTTCGTGGACACCGTGCGGCCTCCTCTACTCATCGGGGTGGAGGTCCTGACGCCTCGATCAGGTGACCGTACCGGTCCGCCGTCCGCCGGCTCGACGGCCCCCCGCGCGCCCGGCCTGACGTGCGTGTCCTGCCGGCGTAGCGTCGCGGGATGCACACCGAGGAGCTGCGGATCCGGACCGGCGGCGAGGAGACCGTGGCGGACCTGACCG
Source organism: Pseudonocardia sp. (assembly GCA_036497465.1). Taxonomy (GTDB): domain Bacteria; phylum Actinomycetota; class Actinomycetes; order Mycobacteriales; family Pseudonocardiaceae; genus Pseudonocardia. Next base: position 18,033 of record DASXJJ010000045.1, read on the forward strand.
GTCGGGTCACCGAGTTCCTCCGCCCGCACGCCGGCGAGGACGGCCTGCTCAACGCGTGGGTCCCGCACGCCACGGCCGGGCTGGTGGTGATCGAGACCGGCGCCGGCAGCGACGACGACCTGCTCGCCGCGCTGCGCGACCTGCTGCCCGCCGACGACCGGTGGCGGCACCGGCACGGTTCCCCCGGACACGGCCGCGACCATGTGCTGCCCGCGCTGGTCGCGCCGTCGATGACCGTGCCGGTGCTGGACGGGCGACCGGCCTGGGGCACCTGGCAGTCGCTGTGCCTGGTGGACACCAACGTCGACAACGCGGTGCGCACCGTGCGGCTGAGCTTCCTGCCCGGCTGAGCGTCGGCGGCTCCGGCGGGGTGGCCGGCTCCGGCGGGGTGGCTGAGCGGGTGAGGGGAAGATCGCCGTCTCGGGCGGTTCCGCCGCTTTCAACGCCCCTGAACCGCCGCGGACGGCGATCTTCCGGGACGGCGGGTCGGTCAACCACCCGGTGGTTCCGGCGGCCACGGGCGGACGCTCGCGTGCCGGACGGCCGGTTCCCACCGCGCGGCGGTTATCGCGGAACGGCCACGGGCGAGGGGCCGTCGCGGTTACCGTCCCCGCGTGAGCAGGCTCCTCGGTCCCGACGCCGACGGCGGTTCACCCGGCATCGACCCGTTCGGCGGCCACCGGGTGCCGGTGTTCGCCCCCGGGCGGGCGGGTGCGGGCCACGGTCGGTCACCCGGCCCCGCTGAGCCTCTCGGGCCTCCGCCGGACTCCACGCCGGCGGAGCGCACCCAGGTGCTGCCCCGGCTGCCGCCCGCCGGTCCGGCGTGCCCGGCCGCGTGGCCGACCCCCCGGGCCACGCACCTCGGCCCGGCGCCCCGGAGCCCGCACGGCCACCCGGCACCACCCGCCGGACGCGGCCGCCCGACACCGCCGGCCGGGCCGGGGCCGGCCGGGACGGATCCCCGGCGGTTCCTGCCGCCGGTCGCCCCCGGACCGCCGCCGGACCGGCGGTGGTGGCCGGTCGCGGCGGCGATGACGCTGCTCGCCGTCCTCGGGGTGTCCGCCACCCTGCTGCTGGTGCCCCGGGGCCCGGCACCGGCGGACGAGCAGTCGATCGAGGCGCGGGGCTTGACCTACCGGGTGCCCGCCGGGTGGCGCCGCGGGCCGGGCGGGCCGGAGTCCACCGTGGCCGGCATGACGCTGGACGGGGTGGCCACCGGATCCCGGTACCGCTGCGGCGACCGGGTCCGGTCCCGGGCCGAGGTCGGTGCCGCGTTCCTGGTCCGCCGCGACGGCGCCGACGCGCGGCCCGAGGACGCGGTGCACGACTTCGGGCCGCTGTTCGCGCGGTCCTTCTACGGGACGGACGCGGACGCCCGCGCCCCGGCCCCGGTCGGCGCGGCGGCCCCGGTCGGCGCGGCGGGCGCGGACGGCTCGACGGGAGCGGTCGGCGGGGCGGGAGCGGACGGCTCGACGTCCAGGGTCGTGGTGCGCGCGGGGCCCGGTGGCTGCCCCGGGCTTACCGGCGAGCTGACGCTGGTCGCGGTGCCCACCGAGCGGGGCGGGGCGGCCGGCGGCCGTGGCGTGCTGCTGCTGGTGGTGCAGCGCGACACCGGGGGCGGGCCGGCCGATCCGCCGACCGTCGAGCCTGCCGTGGTCACCCGCATCGTGCACGGACTGGCGCCGGCCCCCGCTCGACGCGCCGGCGGCTGAGCGGCCACGCCGCCTGAGCGACCCCGCCGCGGACCCCGACCGCCCACCCCGTCCGCCGATCACGACCGCAACGACCGCCGATCTCGACCGCCGATCTCGACCGCCAGGATGGACACCGGTGCTACCGGGCGCGGACCAGGTCGCTCAGGTGCGTCACGGCGGAGTCCACCGGCACCTCGACGCGCTCGCCGGAGCGGCGGTCCTTCACCTCGACGACCCCGTTCGCCAGGCCGCGGCCGACCACCACGATGGTGGGCACCCCGACCAGCTCGGCGTCGGCGAACTTGACCCCCGGCGTCGCGGTGCGGTCGTCCAGCAGCACGGTCAGCCCGGCGGCGTCCAGGTCGGCGGCCAGCTTCTCCCCGCCGGCCCGGATCTCCTCGGACTTGCCGGCGATCACCACGTGCACGTCGGCCGGGGCCACCTCGCGCGGCCAGATCAGCCCGGAGCCGTCGTGGCTCTGCTCGGCGATCGAGGCGACCAGCCGGGACACCCCGACGCCGTAGGAGCCCATGGTGATCCGGACCGGCTTGCCGTCCTGGCCCAGCGCGTCCAGCGAGAACGCGTCGGTGTACTTGCGGCCGAGCTGGAAGATGTGCCCGATCTCGATGCCCCGGGCCGCGACCAGGGTGCCGGCGCCGTCCGGCGAGGGGTCGCCGGGGCGGACCTCGGCGGCCTCGACGGTGCCGTCCGGGGTGAAGTCCCGGCCGCACACCAGGTCGACGACGTGGTGGTCGTGCTTGTCCGCACCGGTCACCCAGGCGGTGCCGGTGACCACCCGGGGGTCGACGAGGTACCGCACGCCGTTGGCGGCCAGCGCGCCCGGCCCGATGTAGCCCTTGGTGAGGAAGCTGTGCGCGGTGAAGTCGGCGTCGTCGAGCAGCGCGACCTCGTCCGGCGAGACGGCCGCCTCGAGCCGCTTCATGTCCACCTCGCGATCGCCGGGCACGCCGATCCCGAGCAGCGTCCACTCCGCGGTGCCCGGGGCACGCCTCTTGACCAGCACGTTCTTCAGCGTGTCGGCGGCGGTGAAGTCACGGCCCAGGCCGGCGCCGTTCAGGAACGCGACCAGGGTGTCGATGGTCGGTGTGTCCGGGGTGTGGTGCACCGCGGCGGCGGGCTTGTCCTCGACCGGCTCGGCCGGGGGCGCCGGGGTGAGCACGGCCTCGACGTTGGCCGCGTAGTCGGAGCCGGTGCTGCGCACGTAGGTGTCCTCGCCGGTCTCCGCCTCGGCCAGGAACTCCTCGGACGCCGAGCCGCCCATCGCGCCGGACATCGCCGAGACGATCACGTACCGCAGCTGGAGCCGGTCGAAGATCTTGATGTAGGCGTCGCGGTGCAGCCGGTAGGACTCGGCCAGGCCCTCGTCGGTCAGGTCGAACGAGTAGGAGTCCTTCATCAGGAACTCCCGACCGCGCAGGATCCCGGCGCGGGGCCGCTCCTCGTCCCGGTACTTGGTCTGGATCTGGTAGAGGATCACCGGGTAGTCCCGGTACGAGCTGTACTCGCCCTTCACGGTGAGCGCGAACAGCTCCTCGTGGGTCGGGCCGAGCAGGTAGTCGCCGCCCTTGCGGTCCTTGAGGCGGAACAGGTTCGGGCCGTACTCGGTCCACCGGTTGGTCGCCTCGTAGGGCTCCTTGGGCAGCAGCGCGGGGAACTGGATCTCCTGGGCGCCGATGGCGTCCATCTCCTCGCGGACCACCCGCTCGATGTTGCGCAGCACCCGCAGCCCCAGCGGCAGCCAGGAGTAGACCCCCGGCGCGATGCGCCGGACGTAGCCGGCCCGGACCAGCAGCCGGTGGCTGGGGACCTCCGCGTCGGCGGGGTCGTCGCGCAGGGTGCGCAGGAACAGCGAGGACATCCTGGTGAACACGGGTGGCAGCGTAGCGAGCAGCGGGGCTCCGGCTCCTCCCGGTCACCGCGCTCGGCCCGGGCCCGGCCCGGGCCGGACGCTCAGGCCCCGGACAGCTCCACCATCTCCTCCCGGGGCACCACCTTCATCCGCTCCCGCCCGCGCTCCTCGCCGAGCTGGCGCTCCACCTTGCCCAGCGTCAGCCAGCCGTCCCAGGTGGTGTAGCGCACGCCGCGGCCGCCCAGCAGCGCCTCCACCGCGGCCGGGTCCGGGTCCGTCGGCCGGGGCAGCCCGTCGACGTCGGCGAGCAGGCTGCCCACCGTCCGCAGCGCGCAGCCCCGGGTGTGCCCGATCAGCCCGACCGGTCCCCGCTTGATCCAGCCGACCGCGTACACCCCGGGCACCAGCTGGCCGGCCAGGGCGAGCACCCGGCCCGCGCCGTGCGGGAGCACCCCGGCCTCGTGGTCGAAGGCCAGCTCGGCGAGGTGGCCGCCCTGGTAGCGGATCGCGCGGTACACCGCCTGGACCGGGAAGTCGGTCATCTCGCCGGTGCCCCGGACCGAGCCGTCGCCGGTCAGCGCCATCCGTTCGGTGCGCAGGCTGGTCACCCGGTCCGGGCCGAGCAGCGCGACGGGACGGCGCAGGAAGTGCAGGTGCAGCCGCCGGGCTCGTCGCGCCGGTCGAGCGCGACGTTCCCGGCACCGATCACGCCGACCCGCGTGGCGTCCGGCGGCCAGTCCGTGGGCACGTCGGGGTGGCCGTCGTATCCACTGCACGAACTCGGCCGCGCCGAAGCTCCCGCGCAGCCCGATACCGGGGATGTCCAGGTCGCGGTCCCGCTCGCAGCCGGTCGCCATGATCACCGCGTCGTAGTGCGCGCGCAGGTCGGCCAGGCCGAGGTCGCGGCCGTAGGCGACGTTGCCGAACAGCCGGATGCCCGGCTGGTCGAGCACCCTGTGCAGCGCGTGCGCGATCTGCTTGATGCGCGGGTGGTCCGGCGCCACCCCGTGGCGGACCAGCCCGAAGGGCGCGGGCAACCGGTCGAACAGGTCGACCTCGCACCGGGTGTCCGATTTCGCCAGCGTGTCCGCCGCGTAGATTGCCGGCCGGGCCGGCGCCGATGACCGCCACCGTAGCGTCCGCGCCATGTGTGCTCCTCAGGTCCGGGGTCGGGGCCGGCTACTCACGCTAGTAATATAGGTAAGCCTTGCTTAAATTATCTGGATCACACTCGTGCTCGGGCACCCCGTTCGGCCGTTCGGCTAGCCTGCGCAGTCGTGCTGATCCTGCTGCCGCCCTCGGAGACCAAGGCGGACGGCGGCGACGGGCCTCCCCTGGACCTCGACCGGCTCGCGTTCCCCGAGCTCAACCAGGCCCGCAAGGAGCTGGTCACCGACCTGGTCACGCTGGCCGCCGACCCCGCCGCCAGCCGCCGGGCACTGGGCCTGTCCGAGCGCCAGGACGCCGAGATCGCCCGCAACGCCGCCCTGTGGACCGCCCGCACCGCGCCCGCGCTGCACCGCTACACCGGCGTGCTCTACGACGCGCTGGATGCGCGCACGCTGCGCGGCGCCGCCGCCGAGCGGGCCGTCGACCGGCTGGTGGTGGCCTCGGCGCTGTTCGGGCTGCTGCGGGCCGCCGACCAGGTGCCCGCCTACCGGCTGTCCGCGGGCTCGACGCTGCCCGACCGGCCCACGCTGAGCACCTGGTGGCGGCCCGAGGTGGAACCGGTGCTCGCCGGGGCGCACGGGCTGGTCGTCGACCTGCGCTCCGGCTCGTACGCGGCGCTGGCCAGGGTGCCGGGGGCGGTGACCGTGCGGGTGCTGAGCGAGCGCCCGGACGGCACCCGGACCGTGGTCAGCCACCACAACAAGGCCACCAAGGGGCGGGTGGCCCGGCTGCTCGCCGGCACCCGCGCCGAGCCCGCCGACGTCGCCGGCCTGCTCCGGCTGCTGCGCCGGGCCGGGTTGCCCGTCGAGCGGGGCGAGCACGCGCACGGGATCGACCTGGTGCTGCCCCCGAGCTGAACGGGCGGGGAGCGGGAGCGGCGAAACCCGGTTGCCGGGGCCGGGCCGCCACGCCAGGCTGGTGCCCGACCGGATGGCCGGCCGGCGTGAGCCGGCGGAGCGGAGAGGGGTGGCCCGATGCGTACGACCGCCGTCACGGGCTCGCGAGCAGCGGCCCCCTCCGGTACCCCCGCCCCGGCCGGGTAGCCGCGCCCGTCGCACGCGCCGCACCGGTGGGGCACCCGTCCCCTGGTCAGGAGACCCCACCAGTGCAGGACCACGATCGTTCCCGACCCGAGCTCACCGACGACCCCGAGCCACTCGACCTCGCGCCCGCCGACGGCGACCGCTGGTCGAGCTGGGACGGCGCCGAGCACGGCCCGACCCCCTACCCCGGCTGGCTGGTCACCGGGGCCGCCGCCGTCGACACCGAGCTCGGCGTGCTCAAGACCGGCAAGGAGGCCGACGTCCACCTGGTGGAGCGGCGGCTGCCGGGCGCCGACCGGAGCTGCCTGCTCGCGGCCAAGCGGTACCGCTCCCCGGAGCACCGGATGTTCCACCGGGACGCCGGCTACCTCGACGGTCGCCGGGTGCGGCGCTCCCGGGAGATGCGCGCGATGCAGCGGCGCACCGCGTTCGGCCGGAGCCTGCTCGCCGAGCAGTGGTCGGCGGCGGAGTTCGGCGCGCTGGGCAGGCTGTGGCTGGCCGGCGCGCCGGTCCCCTACCCGGTGCAGCGCGCGGGCACCGAGGTGATGCTGGAGTTCCTCGGCGAGCCCGACGGCATGGCCGCGCCCCGGCTCGCGCAGCTGCGGCCCGACCCGGCCACCCTGGCCGACCTGTGGCGGCAGCTGGTCGAGGCGCTGTGGGCACTGGCCGGGCTGGGTCTCGCGCACGGCGACCTGTCGGCGTTCAACGTGCTGGTGCACCGGGGCCGGCTGGTGCTGATCGACCTGCCCCAGGTGGTCGACGTGATCGGCAACCCGGGTGGGGTGGGCTACCTGCAGCGCGACGTGCACACCGCCGCCCGGTGGTTCGTCGGGCACGGCCTGCCGGCTGAGGTCGCCGACCCGGACGAGCTGAGCGGGCAGCTGCTCGCGGCCTGCTACGGATGAGGCCTGAGGTGAGGATCGCCTGACAATGCCGTAGGTGGCCGGGGCTGGCAGGGTGGTCTGCAACACCATCGCCGGCCGGGACCAGCCCGACCGCTGAGCGCGCAGCCCGGGATGTGACACGCATGGACGCAGCAGGCCCCCTCACCGTCGCCGTCGTCGGATCCGGGCCGTCCGGTTTCTACGCGGCGGGCGCGCTGCTGGACAACGAGGACCTCGACGTGCGGGTGGACATGTTCGAGCGGCTGGCCACTCCCTGGGGTCTGGTCCGGTTCGGGGTGGCCCCGGACCACCCGAAGATCAAGTCGGTGTCCTCGGTGTACGCGAAGATCGCCGCGCAGGAGTCGTTCCGGTTCTTCGGCAACGTCGAGGTGGGCAAGGACGTCACCCGCGAGGAGCTGGCCGAGCGGTACGACGCGGTGATCTACGCCGTGGGCACCCAGTCCGACCGCGCGCTCGGCGTCCCCGGCGAGGAGCTGCCCGGCAGCGTGGCCGCGGTCGACTTCGTGGGCTGGTACAACGGCCACCCCGACTACGCCGACCGCGAGTTCGACCTCGGCTCGGAGCGCGCGGTGGTGATCGGCGCCGGCAACGTGGCGCTGGACGTGGCCCGCATCCTGTGCTCGCCGCACGAGCGGCTGGCCCGCACCGACATCGCCGACCACGCCCTCGACGCGCTGCGCGACAGCCGGATCACCGAGGTGCTGGTGGTCGGCCGCCGGGGCGCCGCGCAGGCCGCGTTCACCACCCCCGAGCTCAAGGAGCTGCCCGAGTTCACCCGGTCCGGCGTCGTCGTCGACCCGGCCGAGGTCGCCGAGCTGCCCGACGAGGACGAGCTGGGCAAGGTGGCCAGGCGCAACCTGACGGTGCTGCGCGGCTACGCCGAGGGCGACGCCGACCTGGGCGCCCGGCACATCACGCTGCGGTTCCAGCGCTCCCCGGTGGAGATCCGGGGCGACGGCAGGGTCGAGGAGCTGGTGCTGGGCCGCAACGAGCTGCGCACCGACGACGACGGCCGGGTCCGCCCGCACGACACCGGCGAGCGGGAGGTCGTGCGCACCGGCCTGGTGCTGCGCGCGGTCGGCTACAAGGGGGTGCCCATCGACGGGCTGCCCTTCGACGACCGGCGCGGGGTCATCCCCAACGAGCGCGGCCGGGTGGACGGCGCCGAGCGGGAGTACGTCGTCGGCTGGATCAAGCGCGGCCCCACCGGGATCATCGGGACGAACCGCAAGGACGCCGTCGAGACGGTCACCGGGCTGCTCGCCGACCTCGCCGAGGGCCGCCTGCGCCAGCACGACAGGGACGGCACCGTCGGCGTCGAGGACTGGCTGCGGGGGCGGCAGGAGCACCTGGTCACCGAGGACGCCTGGCAGCTCATCGACGCCGCCGAGCGCGCGGCCGGCGAGCCGCACGGCCGGCCCCGGGTGAAGCTGTGCAACCTGGAGGACCTGCTGGACGTGGCCCTGGAGCGCCCGGCCGCCGAGGTCTGACCGCCCACCCGGCCCCGGACGGCCGCACCACCCGGCTACCCGTCCCGGGGCCGCAGCGCGTAGCCCGGCACCAGCTGCTCGCGCCACCACACGGTGGCCGCGCGCCCGTCGACGTACCCGACCTCGAAGTTCACCACACCCAGCCAGTCGCCCCGGCCGCTGCGCCGCCACTCCACCAGGAAACCCTTCGCCCGGCCGGTCAGGTCGAGCCCGTCGACCACCGTCCGGGCCAGCGCCGGATCGTGCCGGCACAGCTCCTCCAGCAGCACCCACACCGGCCGCACCCGGGGCACCTCGGCGGGGCGGCCGTGGCCGGCGATGCCCGGCGGCGGAGGGGGCTGCCACGGCTCCGTACTCGAACACATGTTCGAAGTATCGTGGGCCGGGCCGCTGATCGCCAGTCGCTCAGCCGGTCAACCCGGACACCCGGAGGGTGATGTTCAGCCGCCCGCCGTCCATCCCCAGCGCGGGGTCGGCGGTGCCGGGCCGGGTCCTGGTCACGCCGTGGTAGGCCATCCGGGACGGGCCGCCGAACACGAACAGGTCACCGGAGCGGAGCTCCACGTCGGTCCACGGGCGGGTGCGCTTCTCGGTGTTGCCGAACCGGAAGACGCAGGTGTCGCCCAGGCTCAGCGACACCACCGGCTCCCGGCTGCGCTCGTCCCTGTCCTGGTGCAGCCCCATCCGCGCGGCGTCGTCGTAGTGGTTGACCAGCGCGATGTCCGGGCGGTAGGCGACGTCCGGGTCCCGGTAGGCGTCCGCGACGGCGCGCCTGCCCAGCTCGGCCAGCCAGTCCGGGAAGGGCAGCACCGGGCCGGCATCGCCGTCGTCGACCGTGCGCGAGTACCGGTACGGCATCCAGTGCCACCCGAGGCACACCGTGCGCACCGACATCACCCCGCCGGTGGGCAACCGGGTGTGCCGCATCGCGGGCTCCCCGGAGTCCCTGGGCCGCGCCCACTCCCGGCAGGCGGCGACCAGCCGGCGCTGCCCGGCCGGGTCCAGCCAGTCGGGCAGGTGCACGGCCCCGTCGGCGAGCTCGCGACGGGAGCGGGGGATCAGCGCATCGGGGTGAGTCATCTCGGCCCCAGTGTGCCCGGCTGCCATGCTGGGTCGGTGAGCCCTTCCCTCGTCGATCCGTACCGCCCCCGGGCCGTGCCGCCCGCGCCGCAGCGGCCCGAGCCGGTCGCCGTCGCGGGCTCGGTCGCCGTCACCGACTCGGTCGGGGTGGCCGGCTCGGTCGCGGTGGCCGGCAGCGCCGGCGTCGCGGGCTCGGTCGCGGTGGCCGGCAGCGCGGGGGTGGCCGGCTCGGTCGCGGTGGCCGGCAGCGCCGGCGTCGCGGGCTCGGTCGCCACGGCGGGCAGCGCCGGCGTGGTCGTCTCCGTGCTGACCTGGCTGTCCGCCGCGATGGTCGCCTGCCTCGGCTGCGTGGCGTGCGCGGGATGCGCCCGGTGCGTGGGCTGCCTCGGCTGCGTGGGGTGCACCGACTGCGTGGGGTGTATCGGGTGTGTGAACTGCTCGGGGTTGCGCGGCGCGGTCGGCGCGCGCAACGTGCACGCGCCGTCGAGCTGATCTAGGTTCGCGGGCGTGACCGAACGTTTCGAGATCCCCCGCATCGGCATCTGGACCTTCGCACTGGACTCGGCGCCTGCCGCCCGGGCCCGCGAGCTCGCCGGGGAGCTGGAGGAGCTGGGCTACGGGGCGCTGTGGATCCCGGAGGTCGCCGGTCGCGACCCGTTCGTGCACCTCGCGCTGCTGCTGTCCTCGACCAGCCGGCTGATCGGCGCCACCGGCATCGCCAACATCTGGGCGCGGGACCCGCTGGCCACCTCGGGAGCCATCAAGAGCCTGACCGAGGCGTTCCCGGAGCGGGCGCTGATCGGCCTGGGGGTCAGCCACCAGGTCCTGGTCAACGACCTGCGCGGGCACGACTACAAGAAGCCGCTGAGCGCGATGCGCCGCTACCTGGAGGCCCTGGACCAGGCGCCCTACCGGGCGCACGCGCCCAGCACCCCGGATCGCCGGGTGCTCGCCGCGCTGCGGCCGAAGATGCTGCAGCTGGCCGGGGAGAAGACCGACGGCGCGCACACCTACTTCGTCACCCCGGAACACACGGCCAAGGCACGCGGCATCCTGGGCGCCGAGCCGCTGCTGTGCGCCGAGCAGGCCGTGGTGCTGGAGTCCGACCCGGACGCCGCGCGGGCCATCGGCCGCACCTACACCTCGTTCTACCTGGCGCTGCCCAACTACGTGCACAACCTGCTGGAGCTGGGCTTCACCGAGCAGGACATGGCCGACGGCGGCACCGACGCGGTGGTCGACGCGCTGGTCGCCTGGGGCGACGAGGACACCATCGTGGCCAGGGTCAAGGAGCACCTGGACGCCGGCGCCGACCACGTGGCCGTGCAGGCGCTGCCGAAGGAGAAGCGCGGCGTGCCGGACGGGCAGTGGCGCCAGCTGGCCGAGCCGTTGCTGTCGCTGGCCTGAGCGCCCGGCCGGGGTCAGATGCGCCCGGCCGGGGTCAGGTGCGCAGGTGGGACGCGCCGTTGACGTCCAGCACCGCGCCGGAGGACCACACCGCGGCCGGTGAGGCCAGGTAGTGCACGGCGGCGGCGACCTCCTCCGGCTCGGCGACCCGGCCGAACGGGCTCTGCGCGCGGATGTCCTCGCCGCCGGGGCCGGACAGCCGCCCGGCCACCCGCTCGGTGGCCACGAACCCCGGCGCCACCGAGGTGACCGAGATCCGGTGCGGGGCCAGCGCCACCGCCAGCGACTGGCCCAGCGCGTGCGGCGCCGCCTTGCTCGCCGCGTAGGCGGGATGGTCCGGCTCGCCCCGGAACGCGCCGCGCGAACCGACGTTCACGATCCAGCCGGGGGCGCCCCGGTCGATCAGTCGCCGGGCCACGCAGTGGCTGGCGTGGGCCGCCCCGAGCAGGTCGACGTCGACCGTGGCCCGCCACGCCGCGCACCAGTCGGCGTAGCCGGTGGTGGCCGGCGGGTGCGGCGTCATCACCGCGGCGTTGTTGACCAGCACGTCCACCCCGCCCAGCGCGTCGGCAGCCGCCGCCACCACCGCCTCGACCTGGTCCGGGTCGGCCAGGTCGCCGTCCACCAGGACGTGTCCGGAGCCGGGCAGCGCGGCCACGGTGTCGGCCGCGTCGGCGCGCCGGGTCGCGTGGTGCACGGCCACCCGGTCGCCGTCCCGCGCGAACGCGCACGCCACCGCCCGGCCGATGCCCCGGGACGCCCCGGTGACCAGCACGCCGCGGCTCACCGGGCGAACACCTGCCCGGGGTCGCGGAACGCCTTGAACTCCAGCGCGTTGCCGGCCGGGTCGTGCAGGAACATCGTCCACTGCTCTCCCGGCTCGCCGGCGAACCGCTGGTAGGGCTCGATCACGAACTCGGTGCCGGCCGCGCGCAGCCGCTCGGCGAGGCGGTGGAAGTCCGGGACGGTCAGCAGCAGCCCGAAGTGCGGCACCGGCACCTGGTGCCCGTCCACCGCGTTGTGCGCGGCGGGCCGGCCGGCACCCGGGGCGAGGTGTGTGACGACCTGGTGGCCGTGGAAGTCCCAGTCCACCCAGGCGTCCGCCGAGCGGCCCTCCGGCAGGCCGAGCACGCCGCCGTAGAACTCGCGGGCGCGGTCCAGGTCGTCCACCGGGACGGCGAGGTGGAACAGCGGGCGGGGCTCGGTCACGGTCGCTCCTCGGCCGGTCGTCACCGGCCGGGCGCGCGGCCCTTGCCGGGCTCCCCGGCGAACGCCTGGGCCAGCGACATCCACTGGTCCGCGACCGGGCCGACGATCTCCAGCGCCAGGTCGTCGCGGTGCCGGCGCTGGGTGACCAGCTGGCAGAAGTCCAGCGCCGGGCCGGTGACCCGGTCCTCGGCGTCCTCCGGCCCCCAGGTCCACACCCCGCCGTCGGGGGCGGTGAGCTCGACCCGCACCGGGACCCTCGGCGCCGGCCGCCCGCGCAGCGCGAAGCTGAACCCGGCGGTGCGCACGCCCAGGTGCGCCACGTGGCGCAGCCGGTCGGTGGGCTCGGGCGCCACGCCCAGCGCGTCGGCCACGTCCTGGCCGTGCGCCCAGGTCTCCATCAGCCGGGCGGTCACCGAGGACGCGGCGCTCATGTCCGGGCCGTACCAGGGGGTGCGTGCCCCGGGGTCCAGCGCGGCGAAGGTCTCGATCAGCCGGGCCCGCGCGGTGTCGAACCAGGCCAGCAGCTCGGCGGCCGGCATGCCCCGCAGGGTCGCGGCGATGCCGTCCGGGTCGATCGGGTGGGGCTGGTCCACCTCCGCGCGGAACCCGTCCGGGTCGGTGGCGGCCCGTACGGCGGCGTCGTCGAACCAGGCCAGGTGGCTGACCTGGTCGCGGACCGCCCAACCCTCGGCGGGTGTGGGGAGCTCCCAGCCGGCCGGGTCCAACCCGCCGAGCAGGGAGCGCAGCGCCGCCGTCTCCTCCCCCAGATCGCGGGTCAGCTCGGACATGGCCACGGGCATCGGGTCGTCCTCTCGCCGGCGGTGCGCGCCTCCAGGAGATCCTGGCGCACCGGCCGCGGTCCCGCGCGTCGACCTTCGGCTCGTCAGCGGCTCGTCAGCGGTCGGTCAGCGGCCGGACCCTCCGCGCAGCCGGGGGCGAGCCCAGGTCCACAGGGCGTACCCGCCCGCGCCGAGCAGCGCCAGCACGATCAGCACCGGGCCGAACATGCCCTGGCCGGCCAGCGCCACGCCCAGTCCGAAGACCAGCGTCGCGGCGACGACGCCGACCAGGATCGCCATCGAGCGACGGCGAGCCGGGATGTCGTCGATCCCGGTGTCCTCAAGTCGCAGCCGAGACACGATCTGATCGAAGTCGGCGCGTTCCTTGGGGCTCAATGCCATGGAAACTCCTCGGTGTTCCCGCTCCCGGTACGACTGCTCGAACTGCGCGGGGCAGCGGCGTCTCCGGTTCCCAGTCAAGTGGATCATGTGGTGATCAACGACTCGTGACGCGCTCACCACGTTGCTGAACGTTACCGGATCGTGACCATGGGGCGCCCGACGGGGTACCTGAACGAGTGATCGCCGCCGGGCGCGGGCCGCCGTGCTCCCGGCGGGCCGGACATGTCAAGCTGGACGGCGTGCGCAACAACACCCAACAACCGACCCTGGGCCACGTCATCATGTTCGGCGCGGCCTCGGCGGGCTGGCTGGTGCTGTTCCTGATCAACCTGACGCTGTTCGCCCCCAGCGGGGGGTGGTGGGTGCGCGCGGTGTTCAGCGGCGTGCTGATGCTCGGCTCGCTGGTGTTCACCGTGGTGCTGTGGCGCCGGCTGGGCAAGCGCGAGAGCGACAGCCCCCAGCGCTGACCCGGCCGGCGCGCCCGGCTACCAGGTGGGTCGCAGCGGCATGCCGGAGAAGCCCCGCTCGTCCGGGCGCACCCCGAGCACCTGGTGCAGCTGGATGTTGTTGCGCTCGAAGCCGACCACGCAGGCCGCCATGTAGAGCCGCCACACCCGGGCCCGCTGCACCCCGACCTCGCGCACCGCGTCGTCCCAGTTCTCGTCCAGGTTGTCGCACCAGTCGACCAGGGTCTTGGCGTAGTGCTCCCGCAGGTTCTCCTCGTGGCGCACCTCGAAGCCCTGCTCGTTCATCTCGGTGACCAGCCGGCCCGGGCCGTGCAACTGTCCGTCGGGGAACACGTAGCGGTCGATGAACGCGTCGACCTTCTTCGGCCCCTCCGGGGTGGGCTGGGTGATGCAGTGGTTGAGCAGCCGGCCGCCCGGGCGGAGCTTGCCGTACAGGGTGCCGAAGTAGTCCGCCAGCTGCGCCTCCCCGATGTGCTCGGTGAGCCCGATCGAGGACACCGCGTCGAACCCGGTCTCGTCCAGGTCGCGGTAGTCGAGGTGCCGGACCTCGGCCAGCTCGGTGAGGTCGCGCTCCACGATCTCCTTCTGCGCCCACTCCGCCTGCGCCCGGGACAGCGTCACGCCCAGGGCGTTGGCGCCGTACCGCTCGGCGGCGTGCATGACCATGCCGCCCCAGCCGCAGCCCACGTCCAGCAGCCGCATGCCCGGCTGGAGCCCGAGCTTGCGGGCCACCAGGTCGTGCTTGGTCCACTGGGCGGTCTCCAGGTCGGCGTCGTCGCCCGGGTAGACCGCGCAGGTGTAGGCCATCGAGGGACCCAGCACCAGCGAGTAGAACAGGTTCGACACGTCGTAGTGGTGGGAGATGGCCTTCGCGTCGCGCAGCTTGGAGTGCAGCCGCCCGCGCGGGCGGAACTCCACCTCGGGGATCGGCGCCCGGTAGCGCAGCCGGTAGCCGGCCAGCACGCGGACCAGCCGCAGCTGCTGCTCGCGCGGGATGGAGTACATGGTGATGTCGGCCATCTCGCGCAACACCTGGTAGACGCGCCCGTCGATGTCGAGCTCGCCGGCCACGTAGGCCCGCGCCAGTCCGAGCGAGCCCGGCGCGGAAGCCAGGTAGCTGAGCGCCCTGGGACCGCGGATGCGCAGGGCGAGATCGGCTCCCGGTGGCCCGACGGCGCTCCCGTCGAACGCGGTGATCCGCACCGCCGCGCCCTGCCCGACGACACTGTGCAACAGCTCCGCTACCCGCATACTGTCACCGCTCCCCCACACACTTGTCGTAGAGATCCGGCAGCCGCCCGGTGGGGTCGTACTCCTTCTTCACCGCGCGGAAGCCCGGCCCGTTGTACCGACGCTCGAACTCCTCCGGCGTGTAGTACGAGTCGGAGTAGAGCGACTTGTGACCGTCCAGATCGGCGACCAGCTGCTCGATCCGGCGGTTGTGCGCGCCCATCGACTGCCCGTCGGCCAGCGACACCGCCGACCAGAAGCCGACGTTGACGTAGGTCCGGCCGGGCTCCATCGGGTAGAGCGGCCAGCCGGCCGGGTTGCGCAGCGCCACCGGGCACAGCCACACCGGAGAGATGCCGATCTCGTCGTGGAACGCGTCCAGGAACTCGACCAGCCGCTCGGCCGGCACCTCGATGTCCTGGATCACCGGCTCCTCGGCCGGCAGCCCCCGCCAGCGGCGCACCCGGGTACTCGCCCCGTGGCGCCGGTCCATGGCGACCAGCCTGCGGTAGACGTCGGAGCGGCGGTAGCGGCGCGGCCACAGCCGCCGACCCAGCGGGTGCTGCGCGCCCAGCGCGCGGGAGCACCAGAACCAGTCGGTGTCCCAGCGCCACAGGTAGTCGTACGGGGTGAGCAGGTCGGTGCCGCGCTCCTGGATGGACCGGTAGTAGATCCCGCGGCCGGTGTAGTCGCTGGCCGCCCGGCCGTCCGGGGCCTCCTCGACGAACCGGCCGAGCGTCAGGTACTGCTCCTCGGGGCCGAACACCGTGCCGTCCAGGAACTCCACCGGCTCGCCCGCCCAGCTGCCCTCCCGGCAGATCTGGGTGATCGCCTCGACCGCCCGGCGCGCGCCGTCGGCGCCGGGGAACGGCACGTGCCGCAGCGCCACGTAGCGGCCGACCGGCTGCAGCTCCAGCTTCACCGACACGGCGTAGCCGAGGGTGCCGTAGGAGTTCGGCAGCGCCCGGTACAGCCCGGCGTGCTCGCCCTCCGGGGTCGCGGTGACCACCCGCCCGTCGCCGGTGAGCACCTCGACCTCGAGCATCGACTCGTGCGCGAGCCCGTTGCGGAACGACGACGACTCGATGCCCAGCCCGGCCAGCGCGCCGCCGACGGTGATTGTCTTGAGCTGGGGGACGACCAGCGGCATCAGCCCGTGCGGCAGCGTGGCATCGACCAGATCCTCGTAGGTGGTCATCCCCTGCACGGTGGCCGTGCGCGCGACCGGGTCGACCTCGAGCACGTGGTTCAGCGCGCCGGCGTCCAGCCGGCCCACCGCGTCGTCGGAGTCCCGGAACCGGAACAGGTTCGAGGTCGGCTTCGCCAGCCGGACCCGCCGGTCGGCGGGCAGCCGGGCGTAGCGCGCCCGCAGGTCGGCGGTCGCGGCGCGGTGGCCGGTCATCGAACTCACGACAGGGACGCTAATTGTTCCGGCCCCCGGTTTCCTAGTCTTTCCGGATCAATCCGACCATCGCCACTCTCGCGATCGGTGAGCACCGCTCAGACGTGGCGCACGACCTCGTCGTAGTCCAGCCGGGGCAGCCGGTCGAACCAGGCGTCCTCCCCCGGGTGCCCGATGTTGACCACCAGCAGGGTCTTCCACCGCCCGTCCGGGAAGAACTCGCCGTCCACCCCGGCGGCGTCGAACCCGGCCATCGGCCCGGCGGCCAGCCCGGCCGCCCGCACACCCAGCAGGTAGTAGCCGGCCTGCAACGTCGCGTTGAACCGGGCGTGCCCCTCGCGGCGGTCGGCGTCACCGTCGAACACGTCCTTCATCTCCGGGCGGATCGGGAACACCGTCGGGATGAACTCGTGGAACCGGCTGTCGTAGGCCAGCACGGCCACGGCGGGCGCGGCCAGCGTCTTGGCCTTGTTGTTGCCCAGCATGTGCTCGACCAGCCGCTCCCGGGAGGCGCCCCGGTCCACGTACAGGATCCGCAGCGGCTGGGTGTTCGCCGCGGTCGGCGGGAACTTGGTCAGCTCGTAGACCGCCCGCAGGTGCGCCTCGGTCACCGGCTCGTCGGTGAACGAGTTCGCGGTGCGCGCGTCGGTGAACAGCAGCCGGCGCGCCTCCGGGTCCAGCGCGATCAGGTCGTCGGTGGTGTTCAGCGTGTCGGTCATGACATGGTCAACACCCGCGGGGCGGCCGGGATTCCGCGCGGTGGGATACGCCACATCATGTTGAATGCTCAACTAATGTGCACGTCGCCCGGCCCGTCGCTGAGCAAGAGCAGCCGCGCCCGCACCGACGGCCAGATCCGGTCGATCTCCTCGCCCCGCTCCAGGAACTCCAGGATGGCCAGGCCGCGCAGCGCGGCCAGCACGGTGACCAGGTAGGTCTGGAAGTCCGGGCGGTCGGCCAGCTCCGGGGCGAGCTTCTGGCAGAACTGCACGGTGCGGTGGGTCAGCTCGCCCTCGAAGCCGCTCAGCGCGCCGCGCAGCTCGGCGTCGGTGCGCGCGGCCAGCCACAGCTCCATCAGCGCGGAGAACGCCCGGTCCTGATGCATGGCCCACAGCTGGTCCAGCAGCGCGAGCCGCACCCGGTCCGGGGACAGCCCCGGCGGCAGCGGCTCGGTGACCAGCTCGGCGCCGAGCCGCTCGGTGACGTGCCGCAGCGCGGCCATCACCAGCTCGGCCTTGGTGCTGAAGTGGTGCGCCTGTGCGCCCCGGCTCACCCCGGCCCTGCGCACCACCTCGCCGGTGGTCAGCCCGGCGTAGCCGCGCTCGAGCAGGCAGTCCACGCAGGCCTCCAGCAGCGCCGAGCGGGTGCTCGCCCGGCGCTCGGCCTGGGTGCGGCGAGGGCGCCCGCTCACCGCGCGCCGCTGTCCCCGGCAGGGGTGGTGTCCAGGAACCGGTCCAGGTACGCCCAGGTGGTGTCACGCGCGCGCCGCCCGGTGAGCACCCCCAGGTGGCCGCCGGGCGCCGACTCGAACCGCACCTCGGGCGCCCCGGTGAGTAGCCCGACGCCCCGGCTCACGGCATCCAGCGGCGCGATCACGTCGTTCTCCCCGGCCACCACCAGCACCGGCACCTTCACCTCGGACAGCGCCACCCGCCGACCGCCGAGCGCCAGCCCGCCGTCGGCGAGGTCGTTGGAGCGCAGCATCAGGTGGTAGATCTGGCCGAACGTCCGGCCCGGGTAGCCGTGCATGTGGCTCATCAGGTAGTCGACCGCCTCGATCTGCTCCAGCACGTCGCGGTCGTCGAGCCGGGACAGCACGGTCAGCGGCTTGGTCAGGTACTTGTCCACCGTGCTGAGCTGGAACGCCCACCTCACCACCGGGGCCGGGATGCTGCCCGCCGCCTGGTAGATCGACGACACGACCCGCCCGCCGGTGATCGCCGCCAGCGGGCGAAGCGGGGCCACCAGGGGCACCGAGGACACGTCGAACGGGGTGGCGACCACCGCGATCGAGCGGATCGGCAACGCCGGCCGGGCGGCCGCCGCGAGCAGCGAGAACACCCCGCCGAGGCACCAGCCCACCAGGTCGACACCTGGCCCGCCGTCCCGGTCCGCCCCGTCCGGGCGGCGGGGGTCCCCGGCCGTGTCGCGGGCCACCTGCTCGACCACCCGGGGCACCACGGTGTCCACCCAGAACTCCAGGCCGAGGCCGCGTTCGGCGAACGAGATCGCGCCGTAGTCCACGAGGTACACCCGCCGGCCCCCGGCCAGCAGGTGCTCCACCAGGCTGCAGCCCCGGCGCAGGTCGTAGGCGAAGTCCGGCGCGCCGAGCGGCGGCACCAGCAGCACCGGCGGACCGTCGTGCACCGCGGCCGACTCCAGCGGCAGGTAGCGGTACAGCGTCGCGTTCGGTCCCGCCTCGACCAGCTCCCTCGGCATCCGCCGCAGGTCGGCGAGGCTGCCCGCGACGGTCTTGTCCCAGACGTTCGAGACGGCCGACAGAAGATCCATGAACGAAGGTTACCGGCAGCTGCGCCGGTATGTGACACTCGCCGGTATGGAGCGGACCATCTTCAGCGACGACCACCACGCCTTCCGCGACCTCGTGCGCACCTTCGTGGAGCGCGAGGTCGCACCGCACCACGAGCGGTGGGAGGAGGAGGGCCAGGTCAGCCGCGAGGTGTGGCTGACGGCCGGCAAGGCGGGCCTGCTCGGCACCGACGTGCCCGAGGAGTACGGCGGCGGCGGGGTCGAGGACTACCGGTACAACGCGATCGTGGTCGAGGAGCTGGTCCGGGCCGGGGCCAGCGGGCTCGGCTTCCCGCTGCAGAACGACGTGGTGGCGCCCTACCTGCTGCGGCTGTGCACCGAGGAGCAGAAGCAGCGCTGGCTGCCCGGGTTCTGCTCCGGCGAGACGATCACCGCCATCGCGATGACCGAGCCCGGCACCGGCAGCGACCTGCAGGGCATCAGGACCACCGCCGTGCGCGACGGCTCCGGCCCGGACGCCGACTGGGTGCTCAACGGCTCGAAGACGTTCATCACCAACGGGATCATGTCCGACCTGGTGATCGTGGTCGCCCGGACCGACCCGGAGGCCGGCAGCCGGGGCTTCAGCCTGCTGGTGGTGGAGCGCGGCATGCCCGGGTTCGAGCGCGGCCGCCGGCTGAAGAAGGTCGGGCTCAAGGCGCAGGACACCGCCGAGCTGTCGTTCACCGACGTCCGGGTGCCCGCCGCCAACGTGCTCGGCGAGCTCGGGCAGGGCTTCATCTACCTGATGCGGAACCTGCCCCAGGAGCGACTGTCCATCGCCGTGGGCAGCACGGCCGGGGTGGAGCGCGCCCTGGAGCACACCGTGGCCTACACCCGCGAGCGGCAGGCGTTCGGCAAGCCGGTGGCCGCATTCCAGAACACCCGCTTCGAGCTGGCCGAGATCGCCACCGAGGCGCAGGTCGCCCGGGTGTTCACCGACCGCTGCCTGAGCGAGCACGTGGCCGGGACGCTGTCGGTGACCGACGCCGCGATGGCCAAGTGGTGGACCTCCGACCTGCTCAAGCGCACCGTGGACCGCTGCGTGCAGCTGCACGGCGGCTACGGCTACATGCTCGAGTACCCGATCGCGCGCGCGTTCGTGGACGCCAGGGTGCAGTCCATCTTCGGCGGCACCAACGAGATCATGAAGGAGATCATCGGCCGGAGCGTGCTCGGCTAGACGGTATGGGGATGAAGGCTGGGGCCTCGCTCACATGTGAACGTGGGTTGCCGTCAGGAGTGGGTCCTGGTTGGTAGAGCCACAGATGTGGGAGGCCCCAGTGGTCGGGAATCGTACGAGTGTCGGGCTGGATG
>DASXJJ010000046.1:0-1875 GCA_036497465.1 Pseudonocardia sp.
GCTCGCCCTCGCGGCCGCCTCGCACTCCGGGGAGGACTTCCACCTGGCCGGGGTGCGGCGGATCCTGGCCGGCGCCGGGCTGTCCGAGTCGGCGCTGCGGACACCACCGGCGTACCCGCTGGACGAGCGGGCCCGCGACGACTGGATCCGGGCCGGCCACCGCGTCGAGGCGATCACCATGAACTGCTCGGGCAAGCACGCGGCCATGCTGGCCACCTGCGTGGCCAACGGCTGGGACACCGACAGCTACCGCGACCCGGAGCACCCGGTGCAGCGGGCGATCCGGCGGGCGGTCGAGGACACCGCCGGTGAGCCGGCCGCGGCCATCGCGGTGGACGGCTGCGGCGCCCCGCTGCTGGCTATCAGCCTGGCCGGACTGGCCCGCGCGTTCGGCCGCCTCGCCTCGGCCGACCCAGCCACGTTCGAGGGCCGCATCGCCGACGCCTACCGGCACTATCCGGAGTACGCCAGCGGCAGCCGGCGGGACGAGGCCGCGCTGATGCGCTCGGTACCAGGCCTGTTCTGCAAGGGCGGCGCGGAGGCGGTCTATGCGGTCGGGCTCGCCGACGGCCGCGGCATCGCGGTCAAGATCGACGACGGCGCCTCGCGGGCCCGGGCGGTGGTGGTCGCGGCCACCCTGCGCCGGCTCGGGGTGGACAACGACGTGATCCGGGCACAGCTCGAGTACCCGCTGCTCGGCGGTGGCCAGCCGGTCGGTTCGGTCCGCCCCGCCGCCGAGCTCACCAGCCTGCTCGCTACGGAGCGTGGCCGGCCCACTGCATGACGTTCGTCTCACTGGCCACATTTCGACGAGGTCCTGGTCACAGCGGGCTGCGCCGGCGGCGACCGCTCAGGTATCTGTGGCGGTGTCGGGCGTGCCCCGAGCCGCCCGCGCACCCGGTGAAGGAGCCGCCGTGCTGCACGAGTTCCGCGTGGATCTGGGCGACCAGGAACGACTGGCACTGGTCCTGGAGGCCTCCGCCGGCCTCTACGACCCCATCGAGCTGCTCGAGGGCGAGCGCGAGGCGCACCGCCGCCTGTACAGCAACCTGGATGCCGAACAGCAGGCCGTCTACGACGAGCTGCGCGCGGCCGGTGTCCTCGGATGATCGACCGCAACGCGGATATCGGCCGCCGCGTGTGGACCAGCTGCCCAGCCTGCGACGACGACCCGGGCTGGTGCTACCTGCTCGGCTACGAGGTCGGCAACATGTTCTGCCAGTGCCCGAGCTGCGCGCACCGCTTCTGGTGGAACAGCGAGTTCGGGGTCGGCGGCGCTCCCGAGCGGCCGGCCAGCTGGTGGCCCCGGCTGGCGAGCTGAGCCGTCCGCTCCGGACCCACCGCTCGGCTGCGTGTTGACCAGCGGCGGTCCCGGCCGCTAGCGTGATCGGTGCTCGGTAGGAGCGTCGGTGTGTCGTAGTCCGTCGCCGCTCCCGTTCCGGGCGCAGTAGGTCTCGGTGTGGTGTCGCCGCGGAGGCCAGGTTCATCACTCATGTCCCTGGTCGTGCCCGCATGCTCGCGGAACGCCCCCGTCCCCTTGGACTGGATCACCGATGACTTCTTTCCCCCGATCGCCGCTGCGCAGGTTCGTCACCGACGGACTGCGCGACACCATCGACGCCTACACCACTGACACGCTGCCGCTGCACCGCTTCGCCTGGGAGCTCGACTCCCGGCTGGACACGCTCACCGAGCTGACCGGCCTGCCGCACTGGCGGACCCTGTCCGCCCTGTGCGACGCGCAGCGGATCATCGCCGCGGTCGACACCGAGGTGCGTGCCGCCGGCGGCACGGCCCTCACCGCCGCCGAGGAACACACCCTCACCGCGGCGGTGGCCACCCTGCGCACCGCGCTGGCCCGGCTCGACCCACGGG
>DASXJJ010000047.1:0-12790 GCA_036497465.1 Pseudonocardia sp.
CATCGCCAACGCCGGCCGATCCTTGATCGAACCGGTCGGATTGCGATCCTCCAACTTCGCCCACAGCCGCACGTGCCCGGCCGGCGAGAACGACGGAAGCCCCACCAACGGCGTATCACCGACGGCGTGCAACAGGGAGTCGTAGCGAGCCACTGGCCCTCCCGAGGGGTTGTGGGTCGGCGGGTCAGACCCCGCCGGCCACCGCGGGCAGGATGGTGAGCGAGTCGCCGTCGGCGACCGGCGCCTCCAGGCCGCCGGCGAACCGGACGTCCTCGTCGTTGACGTAGATGTTCACGAAACGGTGCAGCGAACCGTCCTTGACCAGGCGCTCCTTGATACCGCCGTGCCGGGCGTCGAGGTCGCTGATGACCTCGGACACGGTGCTGCCCTTCGCCTCGACGGACTTCTCACCGCCGGTGTGCGTGCGCAGGATGGTGGGGATGGAAACGGTGACGGCCATGGGTCCTCCTCGTGGTGCGGCCGAGCCGGGAACTGGCAAGTACAAACGCCGTGGAGCGCGGAGATAGTCCGGCGCTCGGCGGTGAGCTCAGCGACAGTCGGGAACGTCGTCCGCGCCGGTGTGGGAGAACATGTAGCTCTCGACCACCTCGACGTCCTCCTCGCTGACCTGGCCGTCCACGATGCGGTAGGACCGGAACTCGAGTTCGTCACCGGGCTGGTCGTCGCGGGTGGACACCAGTACGTAGTGCGCCTCCGGCTCGGAGGCGTAGGAGATGTCGGTGCGCGACGGGTACGCCTCGGTGGCGGTGTGCGAGTGGTAGACCACCACCGGCACCTCGTCGTTGCCGTCCATCTCCCGGTAGAGCCGCAGCAGGTCGCCGGACTCGAACTCGTAGAAGGTCGGCGAGCGCGCCGCGTTCACCATCTCGATGAACCGTTCGGGCCGGTCCGACCCCTCGGGACCGGCAATCACGCCGCACGCCTCGTCGGGATGGTCCCTTCGGGCGTGCGCGATGATCTCGTCGACGAGATCTTGTCGGATCACCAGCACCGGCCCAGAATACGGGGTGCCGGCCCGCACGCGCACGGCGCGCCCGCGCTCGTCACACACCCGGTCACACCGGGTCATTCCCCCGCGGCGCGGTCCCGCCCGCCGAAGCCGGCTGGAACCACCCGGCCCGGCCGGCGGGGCCGGATCCGGCCCCGCCGTGCACCCGACCGTCAGCCCGGGGCGCCCCCGGCCGGTCCGGTCGGCGGGGTGCACGGCGGACACTCAGAACGTGCGCACCGTCCGCACGTCCAGGTTGCGGAACGCCGCATCGCCGTCGGTGAGCTTGGCCAGCCGCTCGGCCAGCGCCGAGGTCGCCGGGTGCGCCGAGTTCCTCATGGCGCTCTCGTAGTCGTCGAACGAGACGATCTGCAGGTACCGGCCGGGTTCGTCGCGGTCGGCGACGGTGATCCCCCAGCGGCCGGTGCGGTCGTCCCCGATGGCCTCCACCCATTGGCGGACCTGCTCGTCGAACTCGTCGATCCGCCGGGTGCGGAACTCGATGATCTGCATGAACCCATCCGGCTGCCCGATCGACGGCGGCTCGGGGCGCAGCGCGGCCTCGATCCCGGACCGCAGATCCGCGTCGTCGGCGTGCCCGTGCACGTCGACCGCGTGCGCCACCGCCGCGCGCAGCACCTCGTCCCGCTCGCCGGCGATCACCAGGCCGCAGCCGCTGTCGCTGGGCACCTCCCGGCAGTCGATCATCATTCGGGACATCGCGGACCTCCTCCAGGGGATCGCGGCCGTCATGGCCGCAGCTCGTACACCAGGTTGAACGGGGTCGACGTGGCCACCCGGGCCGTGCCGAACCCGGCCTGCCCCGCGACCTCGCAGGTGCGGGCGGGCCCGCTCTGGTTGCCCATCCCGGCGGCCGGCGGCCCGGACAGCCCGCTGGGCAGGCAGACCATCAGCGACGCACCGGCCAGCAGCCGCCCCAGGGGGTTGAGCGCCTCCCCCACGGTGTCCCAGCCCATCGGCTCGACCAGCATCACCACGCCGTCGTCCGCCAGCGCGGCCCGCGCGGTACGCAGCGCGCCCACCGGGTCGGGCATGTCGTGCAGGCAGTCGAAGAAGGTGACGAAGTCGTATCCCCTGCCCAGCTCCTCGGCCAGTGCGACCTCGAACGTCAGGTTGTCCAGCCCACCGGCCTCGGCCGCCCGCGCCCTGGCCAGCTCGATCGACGGCCGGTGGTAGTCGAACCCGGTCCACCGGGTGGCCGGGTAGGCCCGGGCCATGATGATCGTCGAGGCGCCCAGGCCGCAGCCCACGTCGGCGGCCCGCGCCCCGGCCCGCAACCGGTCCGGCACGCCGTCCAGCGCCGGGATCCACGACTCGGTCAGGTGGGCGAGGTAGCCGGGCCGGAAGAACCGCTCGGTGCCCTCGAACATGTCCTCGTGCTGCTCGTGCCAGCCGATGCCGGCGCCGGAGCGGAAGGCGCCGGTGAGCCGGTCCAGCATCCGGGTCGCGGCGGTCAGGTTCTGGAACGCGCCCGCCACGTAGGCGGGACTGTCCGGGTCGGTGAACGCCGCGCGCTGCTCCGGGCCGAGGCGGTACCGGGCGGTGGCCGGGTCCTCGGCGCCGGGTTCGCCGGCCAGGTGGGTGACGTAGCCGGCGGCGGCCATCGTGAGCAGCCACTCGCGCACGTACCGCTCGGCCAGCCCGCCGGCGGCGGCGGCCAGGTCGGTCGCGTTCATCGCGTCGCCCCCGGCCATGGCCCGGAACAGGCCGAGGCGGTCCCCCAGCAGCACCAGCGGCGTACTCAGCGCGCCGCCGACGTCGACGATCACCGTGCCGAGCAGCTGCTCCAGCCGGGCCGGGTCCACCTCGTCACGCGGCTCGGCCGTCGGGCCGGCCGGTTCGGTCGCGGTCATCTCCCACCCCCGGGCGCGCGCGGCGGACTTCGACTCAACGGGGGCTAGCCAACGGCAGGGGCGGCGGTACCGTCTATACGGGTAATCCCGTACGTCCGGCTCCGGAGGTGCCCGTGGTGACCGGCCACCAGCTGCT
Organism: Pseudonocardia sp.; assembly: GCA_036497465.1. GTDB lineage: Bacteria > Actinomycetota > Actinomycetes > Mycobacteriales > Pseudonocardiaceae > Pseudonocardia. The sequence goes on from DASXJJ010000047.1 coordinate 3,020, forward strand.
GCGGTGCGCGCTGGAGGTAGTCGAGGCCGCCGACGCCGCCGCGCACGTCGACGAGCTGCCCGCACTGGTGCTCCCGGCGCTGGCCGAGGCGCTGGGCGCGGAGACGGCGAGCTGGACGACGTTCGTCGGTCCCCGCGAGCGCCTGGTCCGCCGCCACACCGGGTACCCGGGCCCGCTGCTGGACGCGGCCGGGGCGGAGGCGTTCGAGCGCAACCTGGCCGGTTTCCCGCTCGGCCTGCACACCCGCCCGGGCGGCGCCGGTCACCCGGTGCGCCGCTCCGACCTGCAGGGCAAGCGCGCCCTCCACCGCAGCGGGATGTACGCCGAGGTCCTACGACCGCTCGGGGCGGAGGAGCTCCTGGCCACCTCGCTGCGCCACCACGACGCGCACGTGTGCCTGTCGCTGCACCGGTCCGGGCGGGACTTCAGCGACTCGTCGGTGGAGCTGCTCACCCGGCTGCGGCCGCTGCTGGCCCGCCGCGCCACGCTGCTCGACCTGGCCGGCCGGGCGGCGTGCCCGACCGTTCTCACCCCGCGCCAGCGCGACGTGCTGTCGCTGGTCGGGCTGGGGCTCACCGACGCGGCGATCGCGCACCGCCTCGGCTGCAGCCCGCGCACCGTGGACAAGCACCTGGAACACATCTACCGGCGGCTCGGGGTGCGCGGCCGGGCCGCGGCGACGGCCGTCTGGCTGGGCGGTCCGCCCCGGCGGTAGGCCCGGCCGACCTCGGCCGGGCTCCCGTCAACCGGCGGGAGCGGCCTCCCGCTCGGCCGAGACCGCGGACACCGCCGCCACCAGGTGCGCCATCTCCGGGTTGGCGGCCGCCGCGCCCAGCTCGGCGGCGAGCGTGGCGTTGTGCGTCGGCCGCGCCCGGGCCAGCAGGTCGGACCCGGCCGGGGTGACCTCGCTGTAGATGCCGCGCCGGTCGTCCGGGCAGAGGTACCGGGCCAGCAACCCCCGATCCTCCAGCCGGCTGACCAGGCGGGTCGTCGCGCTCTGGCTCAGCGCCATGGCGGCGGCCAGCTGGTTCATCCGCAGGTGGTGCTGCTCCTGGCGGGACAGCAGCTCCAGGACGCCGTACTCGCTCACGCTCAGCTCGTGCCCGGCCTGCAGCACCCGCTCCAGCCGCGCCGCGATCCGGGCGTGCAGCACCGCCAACAGCCGCCAACCGTGCACCTGCGCCTCGACCTCGTCGTCGGCCAGCGTCACCGGGCCACCTCCGCAACCACTACCGGGCCAGCTCCACGGTAACCCGCCGCCGGGCCGGGACCGACGCGGCGAGCAGCACCAGCAACCCGAGCACGGTCACCGCGGCGCCGGACCACAGCGGCGCGGTGAAGCCGAAGCCCGCCTCGATGGTCAGCCCGCCCAGCCAGGCGCCGAACGCGTTGCCCACGTCGAACGCGGCGATGTTGCTGCCCGAGGCCATGGTCGGCGCCTCCCGGTGGCCCCCGTCAGCACCAGCGCGACCACCGTGGCCGGCTTGCAGCGCCATGAGCACCCGCTTGCGGTCGAGCCGGGTGACCGAGGCGGTGGGCCCGATCGCGCGACCGCCACCGACAGCGCGTAGCCGGAGATCAGGTAGCCGGCCACCGGCTCGCTCACCGCGAAGTCGGCCGCCACCTCGGGCAGCAACCCATGATCACGAACCCGGTCAGCCCGATGCCGAAACCCCCGAGCGCCAGTGCGAACAGTCCGACCGGCACGGTCGACCAGCTCCCATGTGCTTTCGCCTGTATCCCGCGTCTGCAACTATTGCTGACGCGCAATACAGGCTCAAGACATGGTTGTCCGGCTCACAGTTCGGCTCACCGTGCGGGTGCGCCGGGCGCGCGGGTGGGCGCCCCCGGTGGCTCGCCAGGGTGCCTCGCCAGGGTGCCTCGCGAGGCGGCTCGCGGTGGCTACAACACCGTGGAGCGGGTCTGGACCAGGGCGTCCTGCACGAACGTCAACCACTGGTACACGCTCAGGTGCGCCGCGAGGGACTCGTCCTCCGGCGGCTCCTCGGGCATGTCCTCGGACACCCCGAGCATCGTGCCCAGCGCCAGCCGCACGTCGTTCAGCGCGGCCAGCCAGGCGTCGGCCTGCTCCGGGGTCAGCTCGGCGCGGCCACCCTCGGGCGGGCAGGTCCGCAGCACCACGGCGGCCGCCTCCGCCTTGGCCTCGATCAGCTCGGACTCCCGCGCCGCGCGCAGCATCCCGGACATCTCCGGGTCCTCGCGGTGGAAGTCCGGCAGCAGCCGCGCGAGCACCGGGTCCTCCGGCGCGTGGGTGTGGCCGGACCGGATCCCGGTCAGCTCCGCCAGCTCGTCGACCGGGGCGTCCGACCCCCGCTCGCCCAGCATCGTCAGCACCTGCTCGACCAGCCCGCGCAGCAGCGCCACCTCCCGCTGGTCGAACGCACCCACCAGGCGCAGCTTCGCGCCCCGGCCGCTCCTGCGCCATCCGTTCACGACGTACCGCTCAGACGCGCTGCATGGTGGCCCAGAGGCCGGCGGCGTGCAGCTTCGCCACATCGCCCTCGACCTTCTCCTGGGAGCCGGAGGACACCGTCGCCCGGCCCTTCTGGTGCACGTCCAGCATGAGTTTGGTCGCCTTGTCCCTGTCGTAGCCGAACAGCTTCTGGAACACGTAGGTCACGTAGGACATCAGGTTGACCGGGTCGTTCCACACGATGGTCTGCCACGGCACCTCGATCGAGGTGGTCTCCTGCGTGCCCTGATCCGCCTGGTGCGTAGGGCTGGACAGTGGAGCGGACATGCTCCCTATGGTGACAGCTCCCCGGTGGTGCCCGCACACCTCCCGGCGCGCCCGCAATCGGATCGGGACAGTCCTACCGCGGCAGTAGGCTCGCGTCCCATGACTCCTCCCGGGAATCCTCCGGGCAGCACCGGGCTGCTCACCGACCGCTACGAGTTGACCATGCTGGCGGCCGCGCTCGCGGACGGCACCGCGTCCCGCCGCTGCACCTTCGAGGTCTTCGCCCGCCGGCTGCCCGACGGGCGCCGCTACGGAGTGGTGGCCGGCACCGGTCGGCTGCTGGACGCGGTCGAGCGGTTCCGGTTCGGCGACGCCGAGCTGGCCATGCTGGCCGAGTCCGGCGCGGTGTCCACCCACGCGCTCGACTGGCTGGCCGGTTACCGGTTCGGCGGCGACATCGTCGGCTACCCCGAGGGCGAGCTGTACTTCCCCGGCTCCCCCGTCCTCACCGTCACCGGCACCTTCGCCGAGGCCGTGCTGCTGGAGACCCTGGCGCTGTCGGTGCTCAACCACGACAGCGCGATCGCGTCCGCGGCCGCCCGGATGGTCACGGCGGCGGCCGGCCGGCCGCTGATCGAGATGGGCTCGCGGCGCACCCACGAGGAGGCCGCGGTGGCCAGCGCCCGAGCCGCCTACCTGGCCGGGTTCACCAGCACGTCGAACCTGGAGGCCGGCCGCCACTACGGCATCCCCACCTCGGGCACCGCCGCGCACGCGTTCGTGCTGCTGCACGACGACGAGCGGGAGGCCTTCGCCAGCCAGATCGCCAGCAGCGGGGTGAAGACGACGCTGCTGGTCGACACCTACGACATCACCCGGGGCATCGAGGCGGCCGTCGCCGCGGCCGGCACCGAGCTGGACGCCATCCGGATCGACTCCGGAGACCTCGGCGAGCTGGCCCGCCAGGCCCGCGAGCAGCTCGACTCGCTGGGCGCGCGGGCCACCCGGGTGGTGCTCTCCGGCGACCTGGACGAGTACGCGATCGCCGCGCTGCGCGCCGAGCCGGTGGACGCCTACGGGGTGGGCACCTCGCTGGTCACCGGCTCCGGGGCACCTACAGCCGGGATGGTCTACAAGCTGGTCGAGGTGGACGGGCGGCCGGTGGCCAAGCGCAGCTCGGCGAAGGAGTCCCGGGGCGGGCGGAAGTCGGCGGTCCGCCGGTACAAGCCCACCGGCACCGCGCTGGAGGAGGCCGTGCTGCAGGCCGGGGCCGGCATCGCCGCGGGCCCGCACGACCGTCCACTGGCGGTGCCGCTGATCCGCGACGGCGAGCGGGTCGACGGCCGGGAGACCCTCGAGGAATCCCGGCAACGGCTGCGCCAGGCGCTGGTCTCGGTACCCTGGGAGGGGCTCAAGCTGTCCCGGGGCGAGCCCGCCATCCCGACCGTCTTCGAGTGAGGTTCGCATGCCGCGAGCGTTGGTGATCGTCGACGTGCAGCTCGACTTCTGCGAGGGCGGAGCGCTGGCCGTGGCCGGCGGGGCGTCGGTGGCCGAGCGGGTCAGCGCGCACGTCCGGCGGGGTGGCTACGACCAGGTGGTGGCCAGCCGGGACTACCACCTCGACCCCGGCGACCACTTCAGCGAGCGGCCCGACTACCGCGACAGCTGGCCGGTGCACTGTGTGGCGGGGACGGCGGGCGCGGCCTTCCACCCGGCGCTGGACCTCGGCCCGGTGCGGGCGGTGTTCTCCAAGGGCGACTACCTGGCCGCCTACTCCGGTTTCGAGGGCGCCGAGCCGGGCGGCGCGGGTCTGGCCGACTGGCTGCGCGCGCACCGGGTGACCGAGCTGGACGTCGTCGGCATCGCCACCGACCACTGCGTGCGGGCCACCGCGCTCGACGCCGCGCGGGAGGGTTTCGCCACCACGGTGCTCACCGAGCTGACCGTCGGTGTCGCCCCGGAGACCACCGCCGCCGCCCTCGCGGAGCTGCGCGCGGCGGGGGTCACCGTCCGGTGAGCGCCCTGTACCGTCACCGCTCGTGCCCAGCCAGCTGACCGCGCCCGCGAAGTCCGGGGCCGAGCTCCCCGGGGTCGACGAGCTGCTCAGCACGGCCGTGGAGGCGCTGGGCGGGCAGCCCCGGGAGGGCCAGCGGCGGATGGTGCGGGCGGTGCGCAGGGCGCTGGTCGACGGCGACCACCTGGCCGTCCAGGCCGGCACCGGCACCGGCAAGTCGCTCGCCTACCTGGTACCCGCCATCCGGCACGCGATGAGCAGGGACACCACCGTGGTGATCTCCACCGCGACCATCGCCCTGCAGCGCCAGCTGGTGGACCGCGACCTGCCCCGGCTGGCCAAGGCGCTCGCCCCCGCGCTGGGCCGCGCCCCCACCTTCGCCATCCTCAAGGGCCGGCGGAACTACCTGTGCCTGCACCGGCTGAACGGGCCGGACGACGTGGACGACGGGGAGCAGCTGTTCGACCCGTTCGCGGTCTCCGCGCTGGGCCGGCAGGTGAAGCGGGTGCACGAGTGGTCCAGCGAGACCGAGACCGGCGACCGCGACGAGCTGGTTCCCGGAGTGCCGGACAACGCGTGGCGGCAGGTGTCGGTGTCCGCGCGCGAGTGCCTGGGGGTGTCCCGCTGCCCGGTGGGCACCGACTGCTTCGCCGAGCGCGCGCGGCACGAGGCGGGCCGGGCCGACGTGGTGGTCACCAACCACGCACTGCTGGCCATCGACGCGCTGGAGAGCCGCGCGGTGCTGCCCGAGCACGACGTGGTGGTGGTCGACGAGGCGCACGAGCTGGTCGACCGGGTCACCGGGGTCGCCACCGCCGAGCTCACCGCCGCCGCGGTGGCCGCCGCCGCCCGGCGCTGCGGCAAGCTGGTCGACCAGGCCGTCGCCGACCGGCTGGCCGAGGCCGGCGAGGGCCTCGGGCTGACCCTCGAGGACGCGCCGCTCGGGCGCTGGGAGCACGGGCTGCCCACGCCGGTGGCCGGGGCGCTGGCCACCGTCCGCGACGCCAGCGCCGCCTGCCGCACCGGGCTCGGCTCGGAACGCCGGGAGGACCCGGAGAACGCCACCGCCCGCAAGCTCGCGCTGGCGCTGCTGGACGAGGTGCACGAAACGGCCGCGCGGCTGCTCGTGGCGTTCGCCGAGGAGGACCCGGCCAAGCGCTACGACGTGGTGTGGCTGGGCGAGCAGGGGCCGGACGGCGGGCGTTGGCGGGTGCTGCGGGTGGCGCCGCTGGCCGTGGGCGGGCTGCTGCGCGAGCGGCTGTTCGGGCCGCGCACGGTGGTGCTCACCTCGGCCACGCTGACCCTGGGCGGCTCGTTCGACGCCCTGGCCCGGCAGTGGGGGCTGCCCGCCGCCACGCCCCGTCCCGAGGGCGCCACGAAGACCGACCACGACCCGGCGGACACCGGTGGCGGCGCCGGGTCCCGGGGTGACGCGGCCGGCTCGCGGTCCGGTGACGCGGCCGGCACGCGGGCCGGACACGCGGCCGGCTCGCGGTCCGGGGACGCAGACCCGGTCCCGGACCCCCAGGCGCCGAGGTGGACCGGGCTGGACGTCGGTTCGCCGTTCCAGCACGCCAAGGCCGGCATCCTGTACGTGGCCAAGCGGCTGCCCACCCCCGGGCGCGACGGCCTGCCGCCCGCCTACCTGGACGAGATCGCCGAGCTGGTCACCGCCTCGGGCGGGGGCACGCTCGGGCTGTTCTCCTCGATGCGCGCGGCCAAGCAGGCCACCGAGGCGCTGCGCCCCCGGCTCGAGCAGCCGCTGTTGTGCCAGGGCGACGACGCCACCGGCCAGCTGGTCAAGAAGTTCGCCGAGGACGACGCCACCTGCCTGTTCGGCACGCTGTCGCTGTGGCAGGGGGTGGACGTCCCGGGGCGGTCGCTACGGCTGGTGCTGATCGACCGCATCCCGTTCCCGCGGCCCGACGATCCGCTGGTGTCCGCGCGGCAGCGGGCGGTCGACTCGCGGGGGGGCAACGGGTTCCTCACCGTGTCGGCGACGCACGCCGCGCTGCTGCTCGCCCAGGGCGCCGGCCGGCTCCTGCGCGGGATGGACGACCGGGGCGTGGTGGCCGTGCTGGACCCCCGGCTGGCAACCGCCCGGTACGGCGGTTTCCTGCGCGCCTCGTTACCGCCGTTCTGGCCGACCACCGACCCCGACGTCGTGCGCGCCGCGCTCCGCCGGCTGGCCGCCCGGCCCTGACCGCGGCAACTCCCACGCCGGGCCTGACCACCGCTCTCCCGGCACCCCCGACCACGGCACCCCCGACCACGGCACCCCCGACCACCATGGTCAGCCGGACGGCCAGTGCGCGGCGCACGTGACGGTGCCCGGGTCCACCTCGGTGAAGCCGGCGTCCCGGACGAGCACGGTGCACCGGTCGCCGCCCGGGCCGCCCGCCGCGCACAGCTCCGACCACCGCTCGTCGGAGGCGGTGCGCACCGCGCACCGGAAGCCGTCCACGCGCCACTGCTCCACCCGGCCCGGGTCGAGCGCGGCGGCCAGCAGCATCGTCGCATGGCCGACCTGCGCCGCCGCCTTGCCCACGGTCAGCTCCACGGCCGGGTTCAGCCACACCACCGGCGAGCCAGGAGCCGGCGCGGCCGGGCTGTCGGCGGGCAGGTCGGTGCCACTGATCTGCAGCCGCGCCACCTCGCGCGGCGTCTCGGCAACCGGGCCGGGCAGCAGGGCGCGCACCTGCGCCCCGCTGACCGTGACCGTCACCCCGGGCAGCTCGGCCACCGCCGCCCAGTGCGCACCGCGCGCCCGCCGGGCGACCTTGCGGATCCGTCCGGCCACCCAGGCGGCCACCGCGTCGTGCCACTCCCCACCGGCCTCGGCCCGCGCGTCCAGGCACACCGCAACGGCCGCGGCGGCCGCCGCCTCCAGCAGCGGTGTGCGGGCCGGCGGTTCGCCGCGCTCGATGCGCAGCACCACCGGCATCGCGCGGACCAGCGCGGGGTCCTCGTCGGAGGTGTCGTCGGCCTGCTCGGCGGGCAGCCGCAGCCAGTCCACGTACCGGGCGGCCAGCGGCGCCAGCACCCCACCGGCGATCGCGGCCGCCTTTGTGGCCGCAGCCGACCCCTCGGCAGGCTCGGACTCCGCCGTGCGGGCCGGGACGTCGGTCACAGCAGGGGCACGCGGCGCAGGACACCCTCGGCCGCGTCGGCCACCTCGACCTCGTCGCGGGTGATGCCCAGCACGAACAGCACCACGTCCAGGTAGGGCACCGACAACGCCGTGTCGGCCACCTCGCGCAGCGCGGGCTTGGCGTTGAACGCGATGCCCAGGCCGGCGGTGGCGAGCATGTCGATGTCGTTGGCACCGTCGCCGACCGCCACGCACTGCTCCAGCGGGATGTCGTACTGCTCGGCGAACCGGCGCAGCGCGACCGCCTTGCCCGGCCGGTCCACGATGTCCTCGTCGGGGCCGAGCACCCTGCCGGTCAGCCGGCCGTCCACGATCTCCAGCTCGTTGGCCGCGCAGTAGTCCAGCCCGAGCTCCTCGACCAGCCGGCGCACCACCGAGGTGAACCCGCCGGACACCACCCCGCACCGGTAGCCCAGCCGCTTGAGCGTGCGGATGGTGGTGCGCGCGCCGGGAGTCAGCTCGAGCGAGGCGGCCACCTCGTCCAGCACCGACTCGGGCAGCCCGGCCAGCACCGCGACCCGGCGGCGGAGAGACTCGGTGAAGTCCAGCTCGCCGCGCATCGCCTTCTCGGTCACCGCGCGGACCTGGGCCTCGGCCTCGGAGCCCGCGCGGGCGGCGAGCATCTCGATGACCTCGCCCTGGACCAGCGTGGAGTCGACGTCGAACACGATCAGCCGCTTGCTGCGCCGGGCCAGACCCGCCCGCTCCACCGCGACGTCCACCCCGACCGAGGCGGCCACCTCGACCAGGGTCTCGCGCAGCGTGCCGTGCGGGTGCACGTGCCGGTCGTCGGGATCGGGCGACACCAGCAGCTCGAGCCCGGTGACCGGGTAGTCGGCCACCCGGCGGATGGAGTCGATGTTCGCTCCGACGGCGGCCAGCGCCCGGGCCACCTCACCGAACGCGCGGGCGGTGATCGGCCGGCCGAGAACCACCACGGCGTGCGTCGAGCCGCGCCGCACGAGTGCCTCCGTCGCGTCGTGCTGGATGGAGGTGTGCACGCTCATCGAGACGGTGGCCATGGCCTGCTCGACGGCCTCCTGCAGGCCCTCCGGGTCGCGGTCGGTGGCGACCAGGGCGCCCAGGGTCAGCTGCCCCTGGACCACCACCTGCTCGACGTCGAGCAGCTCCACACCGTGCCGGGTCAGCGCGGCGAACAGCACCGAGGTGACCCCCGGCCGGTCCGGCCCGGACACGGTGATCAGGACGGATGCACTCCCGGTCGCCACGTCCGCGCCTCCGTTCACTCGTGCTGCCGCCCGCGCGTCGCGGCGGAACCGGACGCGCGGGCTCGGACCGCGGCCGCGGTCAGTGGTCCTTGGGGTCGCGCGCCCGGTGGGTCTCCGGCGCCGTCTTCTCCGCGGCCACCTCGAGGCCGGTGGCATGCGCCTGCCGGCCGCCGGTGTGCGCCTCGACCCGCAGCCGCTCGACCATGTGCGGGTAATGCAGCTCGAAGGCCGGGCGCTCGGAGCGGATGCGGGGCAGCTCGGTGAAGTTGTGCCGGGGCGGCGGGCAGCTGGTGGCCCACTCCAGCGAGTTGCCGTGGCCCCACGGGTCGTCCACGGTGACCACCCGGCCGTAGCGGTAGCTGCGGAAGACGTTCCAGATGAACGGCAGCGTCGAGGCCCCGAGGACGAACGCCCCCAGCGAGGAGATCGTGTTCAGCGTGGTGAACCCGTCGGTGGGCAGGTAGTCGATGTAGCGGCGCGGCATGCCCTCCGCACCCACCCAGTGCTGGACCAGGAACGTGGCGTGGAACCCGAAGAAGGTCAACCAGAAGTGGACCTTGCCGAGGGTCTCGTCCATCATCCGGCCGGTCATCTTCGGGAACCAGAAGTAGATGCCGGAGTAGGTGGCGAACACGATGGTGCCGAACAGCACGTAGTGGAAGTGCGCGACCACGAA
>DASXJJ010000048.1:0-12380 GCA_036497465.1 Pseudonocardia sp.
CCGGTCCACTCGTGAACCGGTCGCAGCCCGCGGGCGTCAAGGCCGTACAGGCGTTGCTTGCCTGCCTTGCGGTCCCGCACCAGTCCGACCTCCCGGAGCACCCGCAAGTGTTTGGACGCCCCCGGCTGGGTCATCCCCAGCGCCTGGGCCAACTCGGTCACCGGTCCCTCACCCGCCCGCAGCAGCACCAGGATCTCCCGGCGCTGCTGCTCGGCGATCGCGTTGAAGACGTCCGACGTCGTCGCTGCTCGTGCCATGGCGCAATGATATTCCGATATCGGCATACGTCAAGCCGGGAGGAAGCGGGCGGGTATTGCCAGATGACGATCGTGACCCTCGTCAGCGGCTGCGGATACGCGTATCCCGGAGGCGGCACGCGCGACGGCGACGGGCAGCGAGGGCGATGGGTGAGAGGATCGGCGTGTCACGCGACGTGCTGATCACCACCCTCTGATTCCGCCGCAACCTGTCCGTGGTGTGCGCGCTGGACGGGTCGCTGTGCTGGGCACGGGCACCATGGGTGCCCCGATCGCCTACGACCGGGGGCTTGAGCTCCCGCCACCCCCGCCGACCACGCAGTGTTGACGTGACCAGGGGGCTCCGACCATCCGACGGGGGGATCATGGGCACACCACCGCCGCCCGCATCATCGACCTGGGCCGGGCTGGTCCGCTCTCCGGCACACGGACCGCTGCCCGTGCTGTTGCTGCTGCTGACCTCCGCCACGGGAGTGATCGACGCGGTGAGCATCCTCGCCCTGGGCCGGGTGTTCGTGGCCAACATGACCGGCAACGTCGTGTTCCTCGGCATCGCCCTGGCCCACGCGCCGGGGTTTTCGCTGACCGCCTCGGTGGCTGCGCTGGCGGGGTTCCTGCTCGGCGCGTTCGGCGGCGGGGTGGTTCTTCGCCACCGCGACGGGCACCGGGGGCGACTGCTCCGTGACATGGGAGCCGGCGAGCTCGCGTTGGTGGTGGCCGCCTTCTTGCTGACCGCGGTGGCCTCGATGACCGGGGTGGTCGTGGCGGTCGTCGCCGGCCTGCTCGCGGTGGCCATGGGGTTGCAGAACACCGCCGCGCGCAGGCTCGCGGTGCCGGATCTGACCACGACAGTGCTGACGATGACCCTGACCGGCATCGCGGCGGACAGCCGAGGCAGCGGCAGCGCCACGATCACCCGGCGCATACTGGCCATGTCCACCATGTTCGCCGGAGCGCTGGTCGGCGCGCTACTCGTGCTGCGTGCGCCGCTGGCCTGGGCGCTGGCCCTGGCCGTGCTCCTGATCGGGGTGGTCGTGCTGGTGGCGTTCCTGCGCTGCCGGCATCCCGAGACCTGGCACACGCACGGGTTGTAGCGGTGCGCCTGCGGCGAGAGGGTCCCGAAGGTTGGCAAACGTAGAGCCGGACCCCGGCGTACACCCGAGCCCGGAACGCACCCGAGGGACGCTGTTCGATGTGGCTGCGGGGACGGCGCCGGCGGGCGGGATGCACCGACGGTAGCGCCGTTCAAGCCACGGTTCAGCCCACGGACCCGAGAATCCGGACGCGCAGCACCGAAAAGTACTGGTCAGATAGAGTGCCCCCGGCAGGATTCGAACCTGCGCTCCCGCCTCCGGAGGGCGGTGCTCTATCCCCTGAGCTACGGGGGCATGACGCGATTGCGACGATCCCAAGCCTAGCGCACCCGGGAGCGGGCGTTACCCGGGGGCGCGTGCCCGGGTCGACGCAGGCCACACGACGTCGGCCGGGGCACGGATTAGACTCGCCCACCGTGACCCCCGCCGACCTCAGCGCGCTGATTCGTGCCACCACGACCGACGTGCTCACCGGGCGTGGAATCGGCACCGACTCGCTGTCGCCGGAGATCGACTGGGCCGGCTCGCTGGCTCGGCCCCGGATGCCGAACGCCGCGTCCCGCGAACCCGCCGCCGACTACGCCACCTCCGTCGCGCTGCGCGCGGCCACGGGTCTGCGGCTGGCCCCGCGGAGGCTGGCCGGCTGGCTGGCCGACGCGCTCGCCGAGCACCCGTCGATCGACACCGCCGCCGTGGCCGGCCCCGGATTCGTGAACCTGCGGCTGGCCGACGACGCGCGGTCCGCCCTGGTCGGCGAGGTGCTCGCGGCCGGCGACGGGTACGGCGTGCTCGGGCGCGCCCCGGAGCCCGCTCCGGCGGACGACCCGCTGGACGACGTGCGGTACGCCCACGCCCGGCTGTGCGCGCTGGCCCGGCACGCGGAGGCGCTCGAGGTGCCGATGGGTGAGCGGTACGAGTTGCTGACCGAGGCGGCCGAGCGGGAGCTGGTCGCGGTGCTGGCGGAGTTCCCCCGGGCGGTGGACCTGATCTGGGGCCACACGGCCCACACGGCCCACACGGGCGACGGCGGCGACCGGGGCGGCGGAGACCGTCCGGATCCGGCGAGTCCGGATCCGCCGAGGCTCGCCCGGTTCCTGCGAAGGGTGACTGACGGAGTGCACACGTTCGACGCGTCGTGCCGCGTGCTGCCGATGGGCGACGAACCCACCAGCGAGATCCACTCGGCGCGACGTGCGCTGTGTGCCGCCGCCCGGCAGGTCCTGGCCAACGGCCTGCGCCTGCTCTGCGTGCCCGCCCCGGAGCGGATGTGAGGGCGCACCCGGCCGGCCCCCGGCACGCCGACGTCGCGGCTCCGGTCGACACCGGCGGGCTGCCGCCGGACGAGCTGGTCGAGCTGGACGCCCTGGCCGCTACGGTGTGGCCGCGCAACGCGACCCGCCGCCCGGACGGCGCGCTGCAGGTCGCCTCCGTCGACGTGCGTGACCTGGTGGCCACCTACGGCACCCCGCTGTTCGTGCTGGACGAGGACGACTTCCGGTCCCGGTGCGCGGAGTTCGCGTCGGCGTACGGCGACCCGAGCGCGGTGCACTACGCGGCGAAGGCGTTCCTGTGCACCGAGGTCGCCCGCTGGTTGGCCGCCGAGGGGCTGTCGCTGGACGTGTGCAGCGGCGGCGAGCTGGCGATCGCGCTGCGCGCCGGCTTCCCGCCGACCAGGATCGCCATGCACGGCAACAACAAGTCGCAGGAGGAGCTCGCCGCCGGTGTGGAGGCCGGTGTCGGCTGCGTGGTGCTCGACTCGTTCTACGAGATCGCCCGGCTGGACCAGATCGCCCGCGAGCGGGAGGTGCGCCAGCGGGTGATGGTGCGGGTGACCGTCGGGGTGGAGGCACACACCCACGAGTTCATCGCGACGGCGCACGAGGACCAGAAGTTCGGTTTCTCGCTGGCCGGCGGTGCGGAGTCGCACGCGGCCGAGGCGGTGCGCCGGGTGCTCAAGTCGGACGGGTTGGAGCTCGTCGGGCTGCACAGCCACATCGGCTCGCAGATCTTCGATGCCACCGGGTTCGACGTGGCCGCGCGCCGGGTGGTCGGCCTGCTCGCCGAGCTGCACGCCGAGCACGGCACCTCGGCGCTGGAGCCGCTCACCACGCTGGACCTGGGCGGCGGGCTGGGCATCGCCTACCTGCCGGAGGACGATCCGCCGCCGCCGGCGCAGCTGGCCGACGAGCTGCGGGAGATCGTGGCCAAGGAGTGCGCCGCCGCCGGGCTGGAGATGCCCCGGATCGTGGTGGAGCCGGGTCGGGCGATCTCCGGGCCGGGCACGGTCACGGTGTACCAGGTGGGCACGATCAAGGACGTGCCGCTGGGCGGTGGCGTGGAGCGGCGCTACGTGAGCGTGGACGGCGGGATGAGCGACAACATCCGTACCGCGCTCTACGACGCCCGCTACGACTGCCGGCTGGTCTCCAGGGCCGCCGAGGCGGAGTCGCTGCCGGCGGTGCTGTGCCGGGTGGTCGGCAAGCACTGCGAGTCCGGCGACGTGCTGATCCGGGACTGCTGGCTGCCCGCCGACCTGGCCCCGGGCGACCTGCTGGCCGTGGCGGCCACCGGCGCGTACTGCTACGCGATGGCCAGCGGCTACAACCGGCTGCCCCGCCCGGCGGTGGTCGCGGTCCGCGACGGCCGGCACCGGGCGCTGCTGCGCCGCGAGACGGTGGACGACCTGTTCCGGCTGGACGTGTCGTGACGGGCACCGGGACCGACCCCGAGAACGGCACCGACGACCACCCCGAGATCGACACCGAGATCGACACCGAGATCGACGCGGAGAACCACGTGCGCAACGACCCCGGGCTGCCGACGGTGCCCGCGCCGCTGTCCGGCAAGCCGGTGCGGGTGGCCATGCTGGGCTGCGGCACCGTGGGCAGCCAGGTGCTGCGGCTGCTGAACGAGCAGTCCGAGGAGCTGGCCGCGCGGGTGGGTGCGCCGGTGGAGCTGGTCGGCGTGGCCGTGCGCCGCCCGCACCGGCATCCCGAGGTGCCCGCCGAGCTGCTCACCACCGACGCCGCGAGTCTGGTCAACCGGCCGGACGTGGACGTCGTGGTGGAGGTGATCGGCGGCATCGACCCCGCGCGTGGTCTGCTGCTGGACGCGCTGAAGACCGGCCGGGGCGTGGTCACCGCCAACAAGGCGCTGCTGGCCGAGGACGGCGCCACCCTGGCCGAGGCGGCCGACGCCTCCGGGGCCGACCTCTACTACGAGGCGGCGGTGGCCGGCGCGATCCCGCTGCTGCGCCCGCTGCGCGAGTCGCTGGCCGGCGACAAGATCACCCGGGTGGCCGGGATCGTGAACGGCACCACCAACTTCATCCTGTCCGCGATGGCCTCGGCCGGCACCGGCTACCGGGAGGCGCTGGACGAGGCCACCGAGCTGGGCTACGCGGAGGCCGACCCGTCCGCCGACCTCGACGGGTTCGACGCCCAGGCCAAGGCCGCCATCCTGGCCACGCTGGCGTTCCACTCCCGGGTCACGGCCGCCGACGTGCACTGCGAGGGGATCAACGCGGTGACCTCGGCGGACATCACCGCCGCCGAGGCGGTGGGCTGCACGGTGAAGCTGCTGGCGATCTGCGAGCGGGTGCCCGCCACCGACGCGGGCGGCGAGTCGGTGTCCGCGCGGGTGTACCCGGCGATGATCCCGAACACCCATCCGCTGGCCTCGGTCGACGCCGCCTACAACGCGGTGTTCGTGGAGGCCGAGGCGGCCGGCCAGCTGATGTTCTACGGCCAGGGCGCGGGCGGCGCCCCGACGGCGAGCGCGATCCTGGGCGACCTGGTGGCGGTGGCCCGCAACCGGGTCGGCGGCGGCCGGGGGCCGAGGGAGTCGGCGTACGCCAGCCTGCCGGTGCAGCCCATGGGAAAGACGCCGACGAGATACCACATCAGCCTGGAGGTGGACGACCGCGCGGGCGTGCTGGCCACCATCGCGGGCATGTTCGCCCGGCACGGGGTGAGCATCGCCACCGTCCGGCAGGACATGTCCGCGCTGGACCCGGGCTCGCACGGCGCCCGGCTGATCATCGTGACGCACCTGGCCCCGGACGCCGCGCTGGCCGCCACGGTCTCCGCGCTGACCGAGATGGACGAGGTGCTCGGCGTCGACCGGGTGCTGCGGGTGGAGAATCTGGGCCGTCCGGTGACTGCGTTGGGAGTGGCGTGATGCGAGCTGCGGCAGCGGCCGAGGGACCGGTGCGCGCCGGCGTGCCCGCCCCGTGGCCCGGGGTGATCGAGGCGTACCGGAGCCGGATGCCGGTCGAACCGGGTTGGACGGTGGTCACCCTGGGTGAAGGTGGCACCCCGCTGCTGCCGGCCCCGTACCTGTCCGACCGGGTCGGCCGCGAGGTCTTCCTGAAGGTCGACGGCGCAAACCCGACCGGATCGTTCAAGGACCGGGGGATGACCGTCGCGGTCACCGCGGCGCTGGCCGCCGGCACCCTCGGCGTGCTGTGCGCGTCCACCGGCAACACCTCGGCCTCGGCCGCCGCATACGCCGCCAGGGCCGGACTGACCTGCGCGGTCCTCATCCCGCGCGGCAAGATCGCGCTGGGCAAGCTGGCGCAGGCGGTGGCGCACGGGGCGAAGATCCTCCAGGTCGACGGCAACTTCGACGACTGCCTGGAGCTGGCCCGCAAGACGTCGTCGGACTATCCGGTGACGACGCTGGTCAACTCGGTGAACCCGGCCCGGATCGCCGGCCAGGCCAGCGCCGCGTACGAGATCTGCGACGCGCTGGGGCGGGCGCCCGACGTGCACTGCCTGCCGGTCGGCAACGCCGGCAACATCACCGCGTACTGGGCCGGCTACAAGGCCTACCAGCGCGACGGCCTGATCAGCGAGCTGCCCCGGATGCTCGGGTTCCAGGCCGAGGGCGCGGCGCCCCTGGTGCACGGGCACCCGGTGCGCAACCCGGAGACGGTGGCCACCGCGATCCGCATCGGCGCGCCGGCCTCCTGGGCCGGCGCGGTGGCCGCCCGCGACGAGTCCGGCGGGGCGTTCGCGGCGGTCACCGACGAGGAGATCCTGGCCGCCTACCAGCTGCTCGCCAGCCGGGACGCGGTGTTCGTCGAGCCGGCCTCGGCGGCCAGCGTGGCCGGCCTGCTGCAGGCCGCCGAGGCGGGTGCGCTGGCCGGAGCGGGCACCGTGGTGTGCACGGTGACCGGCCACGGGCTGAAGGACCCGGACACCGCGATGGCGACCGCGCGCGGCGAGAAGGGTCCGTCGACAGGCGACGCCGCCGACCCGGACGTGGTGCCCGTCGACCCCGGTGCGGTCGCCCGCGCGTTGGGCCTGGCGTGACCGTGCGTAACGGGCGGGCGGGGGAGCCGGCGGTCGTGGCCGCTGGTCGCGGAGGGTGCCGGGGCTGCGCGGGGGCCGGCGCATGACCCGGCACACGGAGGTCCGGGTGCGGGTACCGGCATCGTCGGCGAACCTCGGCCCCGGGTTCGACACCCTGGGTCTCGCCCTGGCCCGGTACGACGAGGTGTACGCGTGCACCGCCGACGAGGGCCTGGTTGTCGAGGTCGCGGGGCAGGGCGCCGAGGTGGTCCCGCTGGACGAGGGCCACCTGGTCGTCCGAGCGATGCGGGCGGCGTTCGAGGCGTTCGGTGACACCCCGCGCGGGCTGCGGCTGCGCTGCACCAACCACATCCCGCACGGTAGGGGGCTCGGCTCGTCGGCGGCCGCCGCGGTGGCCGGGGCGGTGGCGGCGGCCGCGCTGGTCGGGCGTGACCTGGAGGCGGAGCGGGACACGGTGCTGCAGGTGGCGTCGGTCCTGGAGGGCCACGCGGACAACGCGGCCGCCAGCCTGCTCGGCGGTTTCGTGGTGGCCTGGAAGTCCCCCGGCAAGTCCGACGGCGACTGCGGGAATAACGGCTGGGCCTACGGCGCTGCACGTCTTGAACCGCACGAGCGGCTACGGCCGGTGGCCCTCATCGCCGACGTCGAGTCGTCCACCGTGGCGACTCGGCGGTTGCTGCCCGAGCGGGTTCCGCTGGAGGACGCCGCGTTCACCGCGAGTCGCTCGGCACTGAGCGTGTGCGCGTTCACCGCGCGCCCTGAGCTGCTGTTCGCGGCCACGGAAGACCGGTTGCACCAGCCGTACCGCAGGCCGGCCTACCCGGCCTCGGCCGACCTGGTCGACCGGTTGCGGGAGCACGGCGTTCCGGCGGTGATCTCCGGAGCGGGTCCTACGGTGCTCGCTCTGCTCACCGACAGTGAGCTGCCCATCGACGTGGTCGGCGCCGGTTTCACCCCGGCGCCGCTCCCCGTGGACCGGGCCGGAGCGGTGGTCGAGCGAGGGTGACGGACCCGCTCGACCGAGGCACGCCGGGACGAGTTGTTGCCTGGCGGCGACGTATTGTCTACTCTCGGCGGCGTACAACGACCGCGCGTGATCCCGTGTCGGTACAATCCCGAGCTGAAACCGGGTTTGATCTCCGTTCCGTGCAGGGCCTCGCGTAAGCGTGGAGCGCCACCGGTGCATGATCATCGTCCTGGTCGTTGTTCACCGTATCCGTCGACGTGAGCGGTGATGGGCCACCTCCGCGTTCTGACTCGGTCGCCTCGCAAACCGCAGAGGCGACGAATCCGCTGATCAGAGCAGGTGCGCTGGTCGGTTAGGAAGGATTTTTGTGAGCGACACCGACACCATTGGCACCGAGCAGTCGGCCCCCGACAATGCCGACTCCGGTGCATCCGCCGCGCCCGCCCGCAAGCGCGGCGGCCTCTCCGGGATGGTTCTCGCGGAGCTGCGGCAGCTCGCGGCCGAGCTGAACATCTCGGACACCGCGGGCATGCGTAAGGGCGATCTGATCGCCGCGATCAAGGAGCGCCAGGGCGGCGCCGGCACCCGCCGCAAGGCGGCCGGGAGCGCGCAGGGGCAGCTGTCCCTGGCCAGCGACACCCCCGTGACCAGCCAGGACGCCGCCGCTGAGACGCGCAACGGCGCCGCCGCGGCCGCCGAGCCCTCGGCGGACAAGCCCTCGGTCGACAAGCCCTCGGCGGACAAGTCCGACGGCGACCCGGGCGCGAGCGACTCCGCGTCGGGCGGCGACCCGGGCGCGAGCGACTCCGCGTCGGGCGGCGACACGCCGACCACGCGCACCCGCCGCCGCCGTACCGCCTCCCGCCCGGCCGGTGCGCCCGAAGCCGGCGACGGCCAGCCCGAGGCCGGGGGCGCCCCCGCCGCGGCGAGCCAGCCGGCGGAGGTCCAGGCCTCGGCGCAGGCCGAGGAGAAGCAGGCGGAACGGTCCGCCGAGCAGGACTCCGACCGGTCCGATAAGCCGGACAAGGGTCGTGACCAGCGGCGCGACCAGCAGGACCAGGGCGGCGACGACTCCCGCCCCCGTGCGGCACGCGACGGCCAGAACCGCGAGGACAGCGGCGGCGGCCGCAACCGCGACGACAGCGGCGGTGGCCGCAACCGTGACAGCAACCGCGACGACAGCGGCGGTGGCCGCAACCGCGACAACAACCGCGACAGCAACCGCGACGACAGCGGCAGTGGCCGCAACCGCGACAACAACCGCGACAGCAACGGCGGTGGCAACAACGGCGGTGGCAACCGGGACCGGGACAACAACCGGGACGGCGGCGCCAACCGCGGCAACAACCGCGACACCAACAACCGCGACAACAACCGCGACGACGACGATGACGACGGTAGCGGCCGCGGCCGGCGCGGACGCCGGTTCCGGGACCGCAACCGCCGGGGTCGCGACCGCCGGGACGGCGGCGGTAGCGGCGGCGGGGGCGGCGGCAACGCCGAGCCCGAGGTCCGCGACGACGACGTGCTGCTGCCGGTGGCCGGGATCCTCGACGTGCTGGACAACTACGCGTTCGTCCGCACCTCCGGGTACCTGTCCGGGCCGAACGACGTGTACGTGTCGCTGTCGATGGTGCGCCGGTTCGGGTTGCGCCGGGGCGACAACGTGAGCGGCGTGGTCCGCCAGCCGCGCGACGGCGAGCAGCAGCGGCAGAAGTTCAACCCGCTGGTCCGGGTCGACACCATCAACGGGCTCGACCCTGAGCAGTCCAAGAACCGGCCCGAGTTCACCAAGCTCACGCCGCTCTACCCGAACGAGCGGCTCCGCCTGGAGACCGAGTCGACCAAGCTGACCACCCGCGTCATCGACCTGGTCATGCCGATCGGCAAGGGGCAGCGCGCGCTGATCGTGTCGCCGCCGAAGGCCGGCAAGACGATGGTGCTGCAGTCCATCGCCAACGCGATCACCACGAACAACCCGGAATGCCACCTCATGGTCGTGCTCGTCGACGAGCGGCCGGAAGAGGTCACCGACATGCAGCGGTCGGTGAAGGGCGAGGTGATCGCGTCGACCTTCGACCGGCCGCCGGCAGACCACACCACGGTCGCCGAACTGTCCATCGAACGGGCGAAGCGTCTGGTCGAGATGGGCCACGACGTCGTCGTGCTGCTCGACTCGATCACCCGGCTGGGTCGGGCGTACAACCTGGCCGCCCCGGCGTCCGGGCGGATCCTGTCCGGTGGTGTCGACTCGACGGCGCTCTACCCGCCGAAGCGCTTCCTGGGCGCGGCGCGGAACATCGAGGACGGCGGCTCGCTGACCATCTTCGCCACCGCACTGGTGGAGACCGGGTCGACCATGGACACGGTCATCTTCGAGGAGTTCAAGGGCACCGGTAACGCCGAGCTCAAGCTGGACCGGCGCATCGCCGACAAGCGGGTCTTCCCCGCGATCGACGTCGATGCCTCCGGCACCCGTAAGGAAGAGCTGCTGCTGGCCCCGGACGAGATGGCGGTCACGGTCAAGCTGCGCCGGGTGCTGTCCGCGCTGGACGACCAGCAGGCTCTCGACCTGGTGCTCACCCAGCTGCGCAAGACCCGCACCAACATCGAGTTCCTGATGCAGGTGGCCAAGAACACCCCCAGCGTGGAGGAGCGCGACCGCTAGGCGCACCGCCGGTCCGGGGGAACATCGGCCGGGCATCGGGTGTTGAGTCCGGTGTCCGGCCGCGTTCGGGCGGCCACTGGACGGCCCCGGCCGGGGCAGTGGCACACTTGATGCGGACATTTCGGCACCGGTTCACCTCCGGCGGCGCAGCAGGCGCCCCGGTGGACCCGGCGGCCACGAGGAGAGGACTGCACGTGAAGGAAGGCATCCACCCCGAGTACGTGGAGACGCAGGTGACCTGCAGCTGCGGGAACACGTTCGCCACGCACAGCACCAAGAAGTCGGGCGCGATCCACGTCGAGGTCTGCTCTAACTGCCACCCGTTCTACACCGGGAAGCAGAAGATCCTGGACAGTGGTGGCCGCGTGGCCCGCTTCGAGAAGCGGTACGGCAAGCGCACCAAGGCCGCCAACTAGCTATCCCGGAGCGCCCGTCCGCACCCTCGCCGAAGGGTTGCGGGCGGGCGTCTTTCGTGTCCGCACCCGAAGTGATGGAGCAGGGAGGCCCGAGGTGAGCACGTCGACGGGGCACGGCGGGACGAGCCTGTCCGCCCTGCTCACCGAGTACGCCGAACTGGAACGGCGGCTGGCCGACCCGGCGGTGCACGCCGATGCGGCCACCGCGCGGAGCCTCGGGCGCCGGTACGCGCAGATCGGCCCGATCGTGCGCACCTCCCAGGAGCTCGACGGCGTCCGCGGCGACCTGGACACCGCGCGTGAGCTCTCCGCCGAGGACGCGGGGTTCGTCGAGGAGGCCGACGAGCTGGCCGGCCGGGTGGACGAACTGGAACGCAGGCTGTCCGAGCTGCTGGTGCCGCGCGACCCCCGGGACGCGGACGACGTGGTGCTCGAGGTGAAGGCGGGAGCAGGCGGTGAGGAGTCCGCGCTGTTCGCCGGTGACCTGCTGCGGATGTACGAGCGCTACGCAGAGCGGCGGGGCTGGAAGACCGAGGTGCTGGATGGCACCGACTCCGACCTGGGCGGCTTCAAGGACGTCACGCTGTCCGTGCGCGGCCGGGCCAGCGACGGGATGGACGGCGTGTGGTCCCGGCTGAAGTACGAGGGCGGTGTGCACCGGGTACAGCGGGTGCCGGTCACCGAGTCGCAGGGGCGGATCCACACCTCGGCGGCGGGGGTGCTGGTCTACCCGGAGGTCGAGGACGCCGCCGACGTCGAGATCGACGAGCGCGACCTGCGGGTCGACGTGTTCCGCTCGTCCGGGCACGGTGGGCAGAGCGTGAACACCACCGACTCGGCCGTGCGGCTCACCCACCTGCCGACCGGGGTCGTGGTGTCCTGCCAGAACGAGCGTTCCCAGCTCCAGAACCGGGCGCGCGCGATGGAGGTGCTGCGCTCCCGGCTGCAGGCGCTGGCCGACGAGGAGGCCGCGGCCAAGGCCTCGGAGGACCGCCGCTCGCAGGTGCGCACCGTGGACCGCTCCGAGCGGATCCGGACCTACAACTTCCCGGAGAACCGGATCTCTGACCACCGGGTCCACTACAAAGCGCACAACCTGGACTCGGTGCTGGCCGGTGACCTCGACGGCATGGTCGACGCGCTGGTGGCCGCCGACCGAGCCGAGTCCCTGGGCAGCTGACCCGCCGTTCCCGCCGGCCGCCGTCCGTGCCGGCCGCTGCCGGTCGTTCGTGCTGTCCGCCGCGTGCCGGCCGCTGCCGGCCGTTCGTGCTGTCCGCCGCGTGCCGTCCGTGCCGGCCGTTCGTGCTGTCCGCCGCGTGCCGTCCGTGCCGGCCGCTGCCGGTCGTCCTCCACCAGGCGGCACAGACCTCGTACCGGCGGCGCAGACCCCGCACAGGTGGCGCAGCCGCTGTGGGGCCTGTACGGCCCGTGGTCGGTCTGCGTCGGCGCAAACAGGCGGTGGGCAGCTCGGCCTACGGTCCGTGGTGGTCGCCGTTTCGTGGTGGCGCCACCATCCGCCGAGCGGGACTGCGGCCGTCTGTGGTGCCGCCGTCACGCTCGGTGGCCGGCCGCCGCTCCACCGAGCTGCACAGACCCGGTGCGGGTGGCACAGCCTCTGCAGGGTCTGTGCGGCCCACGGCCCGGCTGTGCCGCCGGAACGGGG
>DASXJJ010000049.1:0-12549 GCA_036497465.1 Pseudonocardia sp.
ACACCACGGTGCAAGCGATCGACAGCACGCCGATCACGGCGAGCGCGATCCGCCAGCCCGCAACGTCGGCGACAGCCCCCGCGACCAGCCGCCCGGACAGGCCGCCGAGGGTGTTGCCCGCGATCAGGAGCCCGACGGCGCTACCCAGCCACCGCGGGGCGACCTCGCGCGTCATGTGGGCCATCGCGAGCGCCGGGAGCGCGGCGATCGCCGCGCCCTGCAACGCCCGGATCCCGACGAGCGCGGGGAAGTTCGGGGCCAATGGGGCAAGCATGCCCAGCACGGCAGTCGTCGCCAGCGCGATCGTCATCACCCGTACCCGGCCCCACGACTCGGCCAGCGCGGAGAACGGGACGACAGCGAGGGCGAGTGCGCCTGTCGTGGCGGAGAGGGCCAGGCTGGACGTCGACGAGGACAACCTGAACTCGGACGCCAGCGTCGGCAGCAGCCCCTGCACGCAGTAGACCAGCACGAACGTGGCGAGGCCCGCGCACCACAGCGCGCCACGCAGCCGCCGGTACCCGGGGGTCCCGTGCTCGTGCCGCGCGGTGTCGGGCGCCGACGCCGGCGAAATCGTTGCCATGGCTAACGACCGTAACCCGGACGAAGTAGATGCGTCCATTGCATGATGTTCGGGTAGTTGATGCGCGGATGTGGGTCAGGAGCCGATACTGGGCCGGTGACGATCGACGAGCTGGACTGGTTCGTGGTGCTCGCCGAGACCGAGCACATGACCGAGACGGCCGGCCGGCTGAACATCGCCCAGCCCACGCTGTCTCGCTCGCTCGCCCGGCTGGAGCACCGGCTCGGGGTGCCGCTGTTCGACCGGGTCAACCGGCGGCTACGGCTCAACCGCTTCGGCGAGATCCTGCTGGAGCACGGTCGCCGGTCGCTGGCCGAGCTCGACTCCGCCGCCGAGCGCATCGCCGGGCTGGCCGACCCGGCGCGGGGTGTGGTGCGGCTGGCCTTCCTGCACTCGGTGGCCACCTGGCTGGTGCCGGAGATGTTGCGCGGGTACCGCGAGCTGGTGCCCGAGGTGCGGTTCGAGCTGACCCAGGCCGCCGGCGCCGACGCGCTCGACGCGCTGCGCACCGGGCACGCCGAGCTCGCGGTGACCAGCCCCCGGTCGGACGGTGAAGACCTGGGCTGGCACCCGCTGCACCGCGAGCTGCTGTGCCTGGCTGTGCCGGCCGACCACCCGCTCGCCGGCCGGGACCGCTGCCCGCTCGCGGCCGCCTCGGCGGAGCCGTTCGTGGTGCTGCGGCCGGGCTCGGGCATGCGGGAGATCAGCGACGAGCTGCTCGACCACGCCGGCTTCGCCCCGAGCGTGGCCTTCGAGAGCACCGAGATCCCGTCGATGGAGGGCCTGGTGGCGGCGGGGCTGGGCGTCGCGGTGGTGCCCCGGCCGCGGCCGTACCGCGCCACTCCCGGAGTTCGCTACCTGCCGCTGACCGACGCCGGGGCGCACCGGGTGATCGGCATGGCCTGGCCGCGCGGCCGGGTGCTGCCGCCGGTGGCGGAGCGGTTCGCCGAGTTCGTCCGGGCTCGGCACTGGTCGGCCGACTGACCGCCGGCGTGCCGTGCCGGGGTCGGCCGTCGTCGTGGTGGCCGCCCCCTCGGGGTGATCGCAGTCTCGGGCGGTGTCACCGCGCCCAGCGCGGCGGATCCGCCCCGAACGGCGATCACCCTGGGGTGGGGCGGCGGTCGGGGGCACGGCGGCCGCGGTGGGTACGGCAGGCTCGCCCCGCGACGGCGGTCGGGGGCACGGCGGCCGCCTCTGGACCCCACGGTGTCAACCAGCGTTGGCCTACCCTTGTTGGCATGCCCTTCACCGAGCGCTCCGAGTCGACCAGGACGGCGATCGTCAGCACCGCCCGCCGGCTGTTCGCCGACCGCGGCTACCAGGGCACCACGATCCGCGCGGTGGCCGCCGAGGCGGGGATCGACCCGTCGATGGTGATGCGCTACTACGGCAACAAGGAGGGGCTGTTCGCTGCCGCGGTCGACATCGACCTGGGGTTGCCCTCGGCGGCCGACCTGCCCCGGGACCGGATCGGTGAGGCGATCGCCGGTCACGTGCTCAGGCGCTGGGAGGGCGAGCTGGCCGACGAGCTGATCATCTTGCTGCTCCGGTCGGCCTGCACCAACGAGACCGCCGCCGAGCAGCTGCGGCAGGTGTTCCAGCGCCAGGTGCTGCCCCTGGTCCGGGAGATCAGTGGCGACGCCCCGGACGCCGACCGGCGGGCCGCGCTGCTGGGCACCCAGGTGATCGGCCTGGCGATGTGCCGCTACGTGCTGCGGCTGCCCTCGATGGTGGCGATGGACCGGCCCACCCTGGTCGCGTCGCTGGCGCCGGTGCTGCGGCACTACCTGCTCGGCGACCTCGACCGCGACCTCGACGGCGCGCCACGGCCGTGAGCCCCTACGGCACGGAGTAGCCGCGCTCGCGGTAGGGGGACGAGTCGAGCTCCGTGGTGTGCTCCCGCCGGTGGTAGTACGAGCGGATCTCGCTGATCAGGCCGACCCGGAAGGTGAACCACTCCGCGCCCCGGGTGGCGACGACGGCCTCCGCGCCGTCCACCACGGCCGCACCGCGCGGCGTCCAGTACATCGTCCACTCGATGACCGCCTCGTCGGCGCCGCCCAGGATGTGGTCGACCACCCAGCGCGCGGGCCGGGTCACAGCGCGAGCCCCGCAGTTCGTTGTAGTCTTACAATAATTAGCAATGCTCAGGGATTGGTGGTGCCGATGCCGGAACTGAGTGCGCGCCGTCGGGTCCTGGTGCTGGCGATCTGCTGCACGAGCCTGCTGGTCGTCGGGATGGACAACACGATCGTCAACGTGGCGCTGCCGTCGATGCGCCACGACCTCGACGCCTCGGTGTCCAGCCTGCAGTGGACGATCGACGCCTACACCCTGGTCCTGGCCAGCTTCCTGATGCTGGCCGGCTCCACCGCCGACCGGGTCGGCAGGCGGCGCACCTTCCAGACCGGGCTGGCCGCGTTCGGGCTGGGGTCGCTGCTGTGCAGCCTGGCGCCGAGCGCGGGGTGGTTGATCGCCGCCCGGGCGGTCCAGGCCGTCGGCGGGACGATGCTCAACCCGGTGGCCATGTCGATCATCACGAACACCTTCACCGACCGGGTCGAACGGGCGCGGGCGATCGGCGTGTGGGGCGCGGTGTCCGGGCTGTCCCTGGGCCTGGGTCCGGTCGTCGGCGGCGCGCTGGTCGACGCGGCCGGCTGGCGGTCGATCTTCTGGGTCAACGTGCCGATCGTCATCGTCGCCATCGTGTGCACCGCGCTGTTCGTGCCCGAGTCCCGGGCGGTCCGGCCGCGCCGCTTCGACCCGGTCGGCCAGCTGATGGTGATCATGGTGCTGGGCAGCGTGGTCTACGGGATCATCGAGTCGCCCCGGCTGGGCTGGGCGTCGCCGGAGATCCTCTCCCTGGCCGGGGTGGCCGTGCTCGGTGTCGTGGGCATCCTGCTCTACGAGCCCCGGCGCGCCGACCCCCTGCTGGAGCTGCGGTTCTTCCGGAGCATCCCGTTCGTCGGGGCCACCGTGACGGCCGTGTCCGCCTTCTGCGGCTTCGGCGCCTTCCTGTTCCTCAACACGCTGTACCTGCAGGACGTGCGGGGGTTCTCCGCGTTCGACGCCGGGCTGTGCACGCTGCCGGTCGCGGTGCTCATCGTGGTGCTCGCCCCGCTCACCGGGCGGGTGGTGGGCGCCGTGGGCCCCCGGATCCCGCTGCTCGTGGCGGGCGGTGCGACGACGCTGGCCGGGCTGGCCCTCACCTGGCTGACCCCGGTCACCCCGCTGCTGGCCCTGCTCGGGGTGTACCTGCTGGTCGGGATCGGCCAGGGCACCATCAACCCGCCGATCACCAACTCGGCAGTCTCCGGCATGCCGTCCTCGATGGCCGGGGTCGCGGCTTCGGTCGCCTCCACCAGCAGGCAGACCGGGGCCACGCTCGGGGTGGCGATCTCCGGCTCGGTCGTCGGCGCCTCGGTGGCCCGGGGCGGGGTCGAGTTCACCCAGGCCGGGCACGTGGTGTGGTGGCTGCTCGCGGGCATCGGGCTGGTGATCGCCTCGCTGGGCCTGATCACCACCAGCCGCCGCGCGCTGGCCAGCGCGGACCGGGCCGCCGCGCTGTTCGCGGGCGTCGACGCGGGTCCGCCGACCGGCCGCGCGGTCGCGGTACCGTCCCGCGGTGGCACGACCGGATCCGGGTGAGCGAGCGGTGGCGGCCGACCCGGCGAACGGGACCACGAGCGACGCCCCGGACGACGCCGCCCCGGGCGACGAGGTCGGGGCGGACTCGCTCGTCGCGTGGCGGGGCGTGCGGGCGCTGGTGCTCGAGGGGCTGGACGACAGCCGCCGCCGGGTGGTGGAGCTGACCGGGCTGCCGTTCTCCCGGATCCGGGCGCTGCGCAGGCTGCGGCGGTCCGGTCCGATCACCCACTCGGCGCTGGCCGAGGCGATGATGGTGGACCGCCCGGCCGCCTCCGTCGCGGTGGCCGACCTCTGCGCGCGGGGCCTGGTGGTCCGCCGCCCGCACCCCAGCGACCGGCGCAGCAAGCTGGTGTCGCTCACCCCGGCCGGCCGCGAGGTCATCGACCGGGTCGAGTCGTTCGTCCCGCCGCCGCCCGACGGGTGGGCGGGCATCCCGGCCGACGACGTGGCCGCCCTGCTGCGTGTCCTGCGCGGGGTCGGGCACGACCGGGTGGCCCGCGCCATCGCCCCGGACGGGGACACCGGCTAAGTTACCGTTCGGTAAGCGAACGTGGAGGGAGCCTCCGTGCCGAATCCGGACCTCGACCCGCGCACCCCCGTCCTGGTCGGCGTCGGCCAGGCGTCCGAGCGCACCGACGACGCCGGCTACCGGGGCCTGTCCGCCGTCGGGCTGGCCGCCGAGGCCGCCCGCGAGGCGCTGGCCGACACCGGAGCCGACCCCTCGGCGGTGGCCGCCGCCGTCGACACGGTGGCCGGTGTCCGGCAGTTCGAGATCTCGTTCCCGGGGGCTCCCGCGCCGCTGGGCCGCTCGGACAACTACCCGCGCTCGGTGGCCCGCCGGGTGGGTGCCGACCCGGCGCGGGCGATCCTGGAGGTCGTCGGCGGCCAGTCGCCGCAGCACCTGGTCACCGAGCTGGCCGGCGCGGTCGCGGCCGGCCGGTGCGAGGTCGCGCTGCTGGTCGGCTCGGAGGCGATCTCCACGGTGCGGCACCTGGCCCGGGCCGACGACCGGCCGGACTTCACCGAGCGGGTCGGCGGGCAGCTGGAGGACCGGGGCTTCGGGCTGGAGGGGGTGGTGGTCCGCCGCCAGGTCGACCACGGGCTGACCAGCGCGGCGAGCCAGTACGCGCTGTGCGAGAACGCCCGCCGCGCCCGGCTGGGGTCCGACCGCGAGCGGTACGCGGCGGGGATGGGGGAGCTGTTCGCCCCGTTCAGCCGGGTGGCCGCGACGAACCCGCACGCCGCCGCCCCGACCGCGCGGACGCCGGCGGAGCTGGCCACCCCGGGTGAGCGGAACCGGATGATCGCCGACCCGTACCCCCGGTTCCTGGTCTCCCGCGACCAGGTCAACCAGGGTGCCGCCGCGGTGCTGATGTCGGTGGCCGTCGCCGACCGCCTCGGGGTGCCCACCGACCGCCGGGTGTACCTGCACGGCCACGCCGACCTGCGCGAACGTGACCTGCTGGACCGGGCAGACCTGGGTGCCGCGCCGGCGTCGGTGCAGGCGCTCCGGCTCGCGCTGGACCTCGCGGGCGTCGAGCTCGCCGAGGTGGCCACCCTGGACCTGTACAGCTGCTTCCCGATCGCGGTGGCGGCCGTCGCGGACGCGTTCGGGCTGGCCGCCGACGACCCGCGCGGGCTGACGCTCACCGGCGGGCTGCCGTTCTTCGGCGGCGCCGGCAACAACTACTCGATGCACGCCATCGCCGAGACCGTGCACCGCGCCAGGGCCGCCCCGGGCAGCGTCGGGCTGGTCGGGGCGAACGGCGGGATCCTGAGCAAGTACTCCGTCGGGCTGTACTCCACCGAGCCCGTCGGGTGGCGGCCCGGCCGGGACGCCGAGGCGCAGGCCGGGATCGACGGGTGGGCGGGGGTCGAGCAGGCCCGCGACGCCGACGGCTGGGCCACCGTGGAGACCTACACGGTCAACCACACCCGGCGCGGCCCGATCGGGGTCGTGGTGGGCCGGCTGGAGTCCGACGGCCGCCGGTTCCTGGCCCGCGCGGTGGACGGCGACGACGACCTGCTCGGCCTGCTCACCGGCGGGGAGCCGCTCGAGGCACGGGTGTTCGTCCGCTCGTCCGGCGAGGGCAACCGGGTCGCCACCGGGCGTGCGCGGCTGGCGGACGGGCTGACGGCGTTCACCGAGAACCGCCGCCCGGAGTGGCGCAACCGCTGACCGAGGGGTCAGGCGCGGTCGGCGCGGCGCGGCGGGTGGAAGTGCGGCGTGAGCTCGAGCAGCTGGTCGTAGGTCAGCGCGGTGGGCGGCAGCGTCGACCCCGGGTGCGGCCGCAGCCCGTCCATGGTCAGCGCCAGGTGCCGGCGCCACGCGTCCGGCGACACCGCCGCCGACGCCGGGATGACCCGCTGCAGCGTGCACAGCACGAACAGCAGGTCGGTCAGCCCGATGTCGGAGCGCACCGAGCCCTGCGCCTGCGCCCGGTCGAGGAGCGCCTGCACGATCCGGTCGGCGAGGAGGCGGATCTCGTTGAGCACCGGGGAGCGGGGCATCCGCTCGGCCATCAGGTCGCACACGCCACGGTCGGTGCTGATGAATGCGCACACCTCGTCGAGGTAGGACGTCAGCGCGGCCCAGCCGTCCTCGATGCCCAGCACCCGGTCGCCGATCTCCCGGAGCTGCTCGCCGGCGTCGGCGAACACCGCCTCGTACAGTTCGTCGCGGGTGGGGAAGCGGCGGTACAGCGTGGCGTTGCCCACCCCGGCCCGGCGGGCGATCTCGTCCAGCGGGGCGTCCAGGCCCTGCTCGCGCAGGATCTCCCGGGCGGCCTCGATCAGCAGCCGCCGGTTGCGCTCGGCGTCGCGGCGCAGCCGGGGCGCGGCCTCGGCACGGGCAACCATGGCTCCCAGCTTACCGTTTCCGTGGACACCTCCCCGGTTCGGCGCCGGGCCGGCAGCCCTGATTTATTCACGGTGAGTCCAACCGTTGCCGCCTCCGGCCGCCCCGTCGCATGCTCGCTGCCGTGAGCGCGATCCGGGGTGTCCGACGTCCGGTGCGCGCCGTCCGACCGCGGTGACCGACGCTGCGTCCGGTCCCGTCCCGACCGAGTTCGGTCCCCTCGTCGTGTGGAGTGCGGGTTGACGTCTTCCCCGATCGTGCTGTCCGAGACCGGGCGTGCCGCCCGGCCGGCGACCCGGCCCCGGCCACCGACCCGGCGATCCGGGTGGGTGCGTCCCGGCCTGGCCGCGGGCCGCTGGGCCAGCCCGGTGGTCCTGTTGCTGGTGTGGCAGCTGGGAAGCAGCACCGGCCTGGTGCCGCCGCGCAAGCTGCCCGCGCCGACCGTGGTGTGGCAGGCGGCGGTGGGCGTCGCGCTGAACGGCCAGCTCGGCGCCGGGCTGGCGGTGTCGCTGCGCCGGATGCTGATCGGGTTCGTGGTGGGGGCGCTGATCGGCGCCACGCTCGGCGTGCTCACCGGGCTGCTGCGCTGGGCGGACGCCTCGCTCGACCCGATCATGCAGATGGTCCGCAACGTGCCGCTGTTCGGCCTGATCCCGCTGCTCATCCTGTGGTTCGGTATCGGCGAGCTGCCCAAGCTGGTGCTGATCGCGCTGGCCGCCGGGCTGCCGATCTACCTGAACGTGCACGCCGGCATCCGGGACGCGGACCCGTTGCTGGTCGAGGCGTCGGCGGTGCTCGGGTACTCGCGCTGGCAGCGGGTGCGGCACGTGGTCCTGCCCGGCGCGGCCAGCCACACCCTGGTCGGCGTGCGGCTCGGCGTGGCCTCGGCCTGGCTGGCCCTGGTGGTGGCCGAGACGATCGCCACCGACTCGGGCATCGGATACATGATCAACAATGCGCGGGACTTCCTGCGCACCGACGTGGTGATCGTCGGCCTGCTGGTCTACGCGCTGGTCGGGCTGGTGATTGACACGGTCGTGCGGCTGGTGCAGGCCTGGGTGCTGCGGTGGCGCGCGTCATGAGCCGCACGGAGAGCGCCCCGGGAAACGGACCGGTGGCCGACGCGCGCGGGCTGGTCAAGCAGTTCGGCGAGCGCCGGGTGCTGGACGGGCTGGACCTGACCGTCCGGCGCGGCGAGTTCGTCGCGCTGCTCGGACGCAGCGGCTCCGGCAAGTCGACGCTGCTGCGCGTGCTGTCCGGCGTCGACACCGAGATCGGCGGTGAGGTCACGCTGGCCGGCCGGGTGTCGATGGCCTTCCAGCAGCCCCGGCTGCTGCCCTGGCGGCGGGTCTGGCGCACGATCTCGCTCGGGCTGCGCACCGACCGGCCGCGCGAGGTCGCGGTGCGCGCGCTGGACGAGGTGCAGCTGGCCGACCGCGCCGACGTGTGGCCGCGCACCCTGTCCGGCGGCGAGGCGCAGCGGGTGTCGCTGGCCCGCGCGCTGGTCCGGGAGCCCGACCTGCTGCTGCTCGACGAGCCGTTCGGCTCGCTGGACGCGCTGACCCGGCGCTCGATGCACCGGCTGGTCGGCGAGCTGTGGCGGCGGCACCGGCCCGGGGTGCTGCTGGTCACCCACGACGTGGACGAGGCGCTGGCCCTGGCCGACCGGGTGCTGGTGCTGGCCGACGGGCGGATCGCCGCCGAACACCGGGTGCCCGGGCCGGGGTCCGACGACCGCCCGAGGGGCTCCGCCGACCTGACCGCGCTGCGCGCGCGGGTCCTGACCGACCTGGGAGTCGATGACCATGAAGCTGCGTGACCTCGTCCTGCTCGGAGCCCTGGCCGGGGTGCTGGGGCTGTCCGGCTGCGGGGCCGCCCCGGAGGGCTCCGCGCCCGCGCCGGCCGCCGTGCCCGGCCCGGCCAGCCCGGACCAGCTGGCCGGCGTCACACTGAAGGTCGGCGACCAGAAGGGCACCAGCCAGCAGATGGTGCTGCAGGCGTCCGGCCAGCTGGACAAGCTGCCCTACAAGATCCAGTGGTCCACCTTCACCTCCGGGCCGCCGATGCTGGAGGCGGCCAACGCCGGCGCCATCGACGTCGGCCAGGTCGGCAACACGCCGCCGATCTTCTCGGCGGCGGCCGGCGGGAACATCACCGTGGTCGGCGCCCTGCGCTCGACGGTGGGCGACGCACTGCTGGTGCCGAAGGGCTCGCCGCTGGCCACCCCGGCCGACCTGCGCGGCAAGACGATCGCGGTGGCCAAGGGGTCCTCGGCGAACGGCACGCTGCTGAACACCCTGGAGGCGGCCGGCCTCAAGCCCGGTGACGTGACCATCAGCTACCTGCAGCCCAGCGACGCCTACGCCGCGTTCACCCAGGGCAGCGTGGCGGCCTGGGCGGTGTGGGAGCCCTACGCCTCCGAGGCCGGCCAGAACCTGGGCGGCCGCGAGCTGATCAGCGGCGCCGACGCGCTGCACGGCACCGGCCCGGCCGGCGGGAAGGCACTGTCCAACGGGCTGTCGTTGCTGGTGGCGAACCGTTCGGTGCTCTCCGATCCCGCGCGCAACGCCGCCATCGGCGACTACGTCACCCGGGTCGGCCGGGCGAACCAGTGGGCCTCCGCGCATCCGGACCAGTGGGCCGCGCTGTACAGCAGGGCCACCGGCGTGCCACCGGCCATCGCGGCGTCGGCCGCGCCCCGGCTGGCGCTGGCCCCGGCAGTCCTGGACGACGCCGTGGTGGCCTCGGAGCAGAAGCTCGCCGATGCGTTCACCGCCGCCGGCCTGGTGCCGGGGCGGGTGGACATGAACGGCTACATCGACCGCCGGTACAACGGCGCGGTCACCGGGGGTGGTCAGTGATGGGGGTGCGGCTGCACTGGTTCCTGCCGACGCACGGTGACGGCCGGTCGATCGTGGACCGGGCGCAGACCAGCCCGATCGCCTCCGGGGTGCCCCGGGAACCGGACATCGACTACCTGGCGCAGGTGGCCCAGGCGGCCGAGCGGCTGGGCTTCACCGGGATGCTCACCCCGACCGGCACCTGGTGCCAGGACGCCTGGATCACCACGGCGGCGCTGCTCGGCCGGACCAGCCGGATCAAGTTCCTGGTCGCGTTCCGCCCCGGCTCGCTGACCCCGACCCTGGCCGCGCAGCTGGCGGTGACCTACCAGCGGGTGTCCGGCGGGCGGCTGCTGCTGAACATCGTGACCGGCGGCGACCCGACCGAGCAGGCCCGGTACGGCGACTACCTGGACCACGACCGACGTTACGACCGCACCGACGAGTTCCTGGCGGTGCTGCGGGAGATCTGGGCGGGCGGCAGCGACTTCGTCGGCGAGCACTACCGGCTGGCCGACGCGCAGGCGTTCACCACGCCCGACCCGGTGCCGCCGCTGTACTTCGGCGGCTCATCCGACGCCGGGATGCGGGTCGCGGCCCGCCGCGCCGACGTGCACCTGACCTGGGGCGAGCCACCCGAGGCTGTGGCGGAGAAGATCACCCGGCTGCGCAAGTTCGCCGCCGAGGAGGGCCGCGAGCTGCGGTTCGGCATCCGGCTGCACACCCTGAGCAGGGACACCTCGGCGGAGGCCTGGGCGCAGGCGCAGAAGATGTACGACGAGTTCGACCCCGAGGTGGTGGCGGCCTCGCAGGCGTCCTTCGCCGCCGGCGACTCGGTGGGTCAGAGGCGGATGGCCGAGCTGCACGGCGGCGACCCGGGCTCGGACGCGCGCTCGCTGGAGATCTACCCGAGCCTGTGGGCCGGCGTGGGCCTGGTGCGCGGCGGGGCCGGCACGGCGATGGTGGGCAGCCACTCCGAGGTGGCCGACCTGATGGAGCGCTACCACGAGGTCGGCATCGAGGAGTTCGTGCTGTCGGGCTACCCGCACCTGGAGGAGGCCTACTGGTTCGGTGAGGGGGTGCGGCCCGAGCTGGCTCGCCGGGGGTTGCTCGCCGACTGAACACCGATTTATGGGTCTCACGGTGCTGAGTCACCACGATTACAGCGGTCGGGGTGATGAATGAGGGCCGGCGCCGGGGAGCGGCGCCGGCCCTCGTCCAGCGGCACCGCCTACAGGGGTGCGTAGTCGGCGGCGTCGCCCTGCCGGATCACGCTGCGCGCCCCGTCGATGCCCACCGGCACGTCGCCGGCCAGCGTGATCCGGTGCAGCAGCCGGTGGTGGTCGTCGTAGTCGGACACCGCGTAGTGCTGGGTGGCCCGGTTGTCCCAGATCGCCACGTCCCCGGGTGTCCAGGCCCAGCGCACCGTGTTCTCCAGCCGCACCACCCGGTCCTGCAGCAGGTGGAACAGTGCGTGCGACTCCTTGCTGTTCAGCCCGACGAACTCGCGGACGAAGTGCCCGAGCAGCAGCGCTCGCTCGCCGGTCTCCGGGTGCACGCGCACCACCGGGTGCTCGGTCTCGTACACCGCCGAGCGGAACTCGGAGCGGTACTCGGCGAACCGCTCGTCGGCGGCCGGGGAGACCTCCTCGGCCTCGGCGGCGTAGTCGAAGGCGTTGGTGTGCAGTGCCCACAGCTCGTCGGCCAGGTTCTTCAGCGGCACCGGCAGCGCCTGGTAGGCCGCGACGGTCCCTCGTCGTCGAGCCGGTGCTGGCTGCGGAAGAAGATCACCTTGTGCCGGAGTAGCGCGGCCCGGATCGCGGTCACGGCCGCCGGGTCGAGGTCGGCACCCAGTCGCACCCCGTCCACCCGCGCGCCGATGCGGCCGCCCAGCCGGGCGACTGTCGGCGAGCCGGGTGGGGTCGTGGTGCTCGGGTCGGCCTGCAGTGTCATGCGGGTTCCTCACGTCGGGCGGTGCCGGACGGCGGAGGAGGGGCCGAGCCCGCCGTCCCGGCCGGTCATGGGCAACGACGCTAGAAACGCGGCCGAGCGGCAACAACGGTTCAGCTCAGCGGGATCAAAACTGGTCAGGGAGGTGAAACGTGACCGTTCTGGTCAGGGTGTGGGCCACACGGCGATCGGTCGACGGGCGCGCCCGGGCGTGTTAGCGTCCCCCGCATGAGTGACGGTGGAGTCCCCCGCGCGGGGGTGCGCGACGGCGTCCCGCCGGAGATCGCCGGCCCACCGGCGCTGTCCATCACCCTGTTGCGCACCCGCCGGCACGTGGATCTCTGCCGCACGGCGACCGCGCTCTGTCGCGGCTGACGGGTTACCCAGCCGGCTCGCCCGGTGCCGTCGAGAAGAACCCGCCGATCCCGCCGCCGCGTCCCACCACCCGCCCGCCGCCACCGCGCTCGGGGGCCGTGCGACGTGCGCCGGGGTCCCAGCCGCGAGGACCGCCGTGACCGTCATCCTGGACCGAAGCCCCGCCACCGACCCCGCCGCCGGGCGCGCCGGCCCGGCACCCGACCCGGCAGCTGGACGTGCCGACCCGGCACCCGACCCGCCCGCCGGGTGGGCCGGCCCCGCTCGCGCCCCGGGGCTACCGGGACGCGCGGTGC
>DASXJJ010000050.1:0-9099 GCA_036497465.1 Pseudonocardia sp.
CGAAGACGAAGATGTTCGGGCCGCAGCCGAGGAGGTCCTTAGGTGGGTCGCCAATACTTACCGCTTGGCGTACGCGGTCGGAGAATCCCCCAAGCAGGCGGTGGCCACCGCCTTCGACATCGCGCCTGCGACGGCCGGTCGGTGGATCTCCCGGGCACGAGAAGTGGGGCTGTTAGGCGCGGCCACGGAGCCGGGCCGCCCTGTGGTGTAGCTCGACTAACGGGTGGCTCGCCAGTCGACCTCGATCAGATCCGGATCGAACCGCCGTCCGGTGCCCTTCGGTGCCGGCCTGATCGTGACCACCATCAACGAGTCCAGCACCGTGCGCTTAGTACCTATGGGCTGGCGTGCCCACCGCTCGGCGGCGTCCGGGCCGGCAACATCGAACACCGCAGTCGGCAACGTCTTGGGCTTAGCACGCCGCTCCGCCTCTTGCAGCTGCTTCTCCCATCGGGCACGGAAGTAAGTCAGGTCGTCGAGGGTCAGGTCGCCCGAGACCACCTTCTCCCGGGCCGCGCGGAGCTGTCCTTTCAGCCGGGCGACCTCCTCGGCTGCGGCCCGAACATCTTCGTCTTCGGCGCCTCCGGTGAGTAGCTCGAGCACATCGGACCTGGACAGCCGGCCCACAAGTAGCCGCTCGACTAGCTCGTCAACGAGTCGCTGTCGCCGGGACACCTTCAGGCACGTCCGGCAGGCGTAGGCGGGTTCGCGGCCAGGGTGCTGGTGCACCAGCATGCGGCCTTCGCAACCGTCCCGACCGCACCGGAACAGGCCACTGCCGAGGTGCTTCACGTGGGTGGCGTTGCGGTACTTGTCGCGGGCCGGGTCGGCGAACATCTCCCTGAGCTGGTTGTGCTCAGCGACCGTGATCAGCGCCGGCCACGTCGCGGTGACGTCCTCCAGCACCTGGCCGTGATAGACGCGCAGCCCTGCGTAGGTGGGGCGCAGCATCATGCGGCGCATGTTCCCGGAGGCCCACTGCTTGCCGGTCGCGGTGGGAACGCCACGGCGGTTGAGGTCTGAGGCGATGGTGCCCGCAGGTTCACCGTCGAGTAGTCGTCGGATGATCTCCTGGACGATCGGCCCTTGCTCGGGGTGGACCTCCCGGGCGATGGCTCGACCAGTGTCCGGGTCGAGCACCCGGCGGTAGCCGTAGGGGACGGATCCGTGTGGCCGGCCAGCGGCGGCGCGAGAGTCGACGGCACGGCGGGTGCGTTTTGAGATCACTGCGGACTCCCGGACAGCGAGGGCGGCACCGAGGTCGAGCATGAACCCGTCGTCGGCATCGGCCGGATCGTGCAGTTTGCCGCCGACCGCGAGCATGACGCGGTTCTCGATACAAGCAGCGAGGAGACCGGCCCAGACGGCGCGGTCGCGGGTGGACCGGGATATTTCCCACACTCCGAGCTCGTCGGTTGCCCCCACGGCGATGAGTTCCATGGCTCGCTGCCAATCGGGCCGTGCCTTCTTGTGTCCGGCGTAGCGGCTGGCTGAGACGCCGTCGTCGCGGAGCTCTGCGACGATGCACCGGCCCGTCTGAGTGGCCCATCGGCGCAGTTCAGCGAGCTGATCGTCGACTGACCGACCCTCTGACTGGTCGATGGACGTGCGGCCGTAGGTCACTACTCTCCGTCGGCCCATGGCATCCGTCACCATGGCAGTCTATAGTAGTCTTCCGTTACCACGGCGTACAGAACGGCGGCGAAGGCGGCCGCCGCGATGGTGCCGATCGCGTACTCGGCGGTGCTCATCCCGTCGTCGCCTGTGCAGACATCGGCCAGCCGGACGGTGAGCCATTGACGTGCTGTGATCATTTCCACTCCTCGCTGGAGGTGTATCCGCGCCGGGCAGGCGCGGAATCGTGCCCACCGGGCGGCGGGAACGCATTCGGGGGTCACCAGTGCACGGCCAGCCCGGCGGCCAGACCGATGACGACGGGAACCACGCCCAGCGCCAGGAACGCGGGCAGGAAGCACAGGCCCAGCGGACCGGTGATCAGGACGCTCGCCCGTTGGCCGCGGGCGGCAGCCAGATCACGAGCGGCCGCCCGCACCTCGGCGGCTGTGTCGGCCGCGACCGACGCCAGGCCGGCCCCGCTGCTCGCCGAGCGGAGCGCCGCTCGCGCGAGCTGGTGGATCGGCGAGGCGGCTGGCACCGTCCAGGCCTCACGGGGATCAGCCCCGAGCGCGAGCCGGTCGGCGATCGTGCGCAACTCCGCCGCCGCGGCCGGGGGCAGGTGGTCGGCCACCGCACGCACGGCGAGCGGCACCGGCAGACCCGAGCGCAGGCAGGCGGCCAGCAGATCCCATCCTCCGGCGAGCCGCAACGGGTCGGAGTCCGGCTTCGGCTGCCGGCCCAGCATCCACCGGCACCCGAACCCGGAGCCGACCCCGACGGGTGCCGCGAGCAGGAGGCCCGCCAGGCCGCCCGCCGCCGCGCACAGTGCGGTAACGGCGAGCCCGAGCAGCACGGGCGCGAACCAGGAGGTGCCCGACGTGGCGGCGACACCCGGCGGCTCGTCGTCTCGGCCACGCAGCTCGAGCAGCCGGACGGCCGCTGTCGGCCGGGACGGCAGCACGAGCAGGGCGGCGGCCAGCACGAGAAGCGCGATCATCCGGCCGTCCCCCGGCTTGTGATCCAACCGCTCCAGAGCGTGCCTGCACAGGAGAGCCCGACACCGAGTACCAGCAGCATCTGGCCGAGCGCGGTGGCGCTCAGCACGTGCCACGGGTCCGCGCCGATGCCCTGCCCCATGAGCACGCCGAGCAGCGGCAGCCCAGCGAGCACCGCGGCGGTCGCCCTCGGCCCGGCGAGCTGGGCGTTCACCTGCCCCGCTTGCCGGACCCGCGCCTCGAGGTCGACCCGCACCGCGTCCATCAGCTCGGCCAGCGCGGCGCCGTGCCGGTCGGCAAGCGACCAGGCCGAGGCGACCCTGCGGATCTCGGAGGCGAGAACCGGTTCCGCCGCCGACCGTCGCTCCAGCATCGCCGGGATCTCCGCGCCCAGAGCGGCCGCCGCCGCGACCGAGCCCAGCATCCGGTGTGCCCGGCTGTCGCCCGTCGCCGCCGAGGCCGCCGCGGCCGCCGGGTGTGCCCCGGCCCGCAGCTCCCCCGCCATCACCCGGACCGCGTCGAGCAGCGCGCTGAGCTCCGCGCTGTGGCGTCGAGCCCGCCGGCGTCGCGACCAGCGACGCGCGAACGTGCCCATCGCGACGCTGGCGGCCAGCGCGCCGCCGAGCCCGGCGCCCGCCGTCCCCAGACCGGCCGCGCCGAGCACGGCGAACACGCCGGGGTGCCGCCCGACCAACGCGCCGAGAGCCCACCGTCGCGCCGGGTTGCCGGTTCCCGGGCGACGGACCGCCGCCAGCGGCCGGATGGCCCGCAGCCGGACGCGAGCGACCGGCGCCGGCCAGGACAACAGCGCGGCCGAGGCCAGCAGGACCGCCGCCGCCCCGGCGGTCCCGCCCTGGCCCACATCGGCCGCGCTCACCATGGCGGATCCGTTCCGCGGTCCCGAAGCAGGGCGCCGAGCTGGGCCTGACCCGCGTCCCAGCCGCTCCCGTACCGCCAGGCGGGACGCGCGACAACCTCGGTGCCATGCCGTTCCAGTACGGCGACGGCGGCGAGCCTGCGCGAACCGTCGGAACCGCGAGCCACATGCAGAACGACCTGTACGGCGGCGGCCAGCTGGCTGTGCAGGGCCGCACGGGACATGCCACCCAGCGCCGCCAGTGCCTCCATCCGGGCGGGGACCTCCCGGGTGGAGTTCGCGTGCACCGTGCCGGCACCGCCCTCGTGACCGGTGTTGAGCGCCGCGAGCAGGTCACAGACCTCGGCGCCGCGTACCTCGCCGATCACCAGGCGGTCCGGCCGCATCCGCAGCGCCTGGCGGACCAGGTCGCGCAGCGTCACCTCGCCGGCGCCCTCGATGTTGGGCGGCCGCGCGACC
Source organism: Pseudonocardia sp. (assembly GCA_036497465.1). Classification (GTDB taxonomy): domain Bacteria; phylum Actinomycetota; class Actinomycetes; order Mycobacteriales; family Pseudonocardiaceae; genus Pseudonocardia. The sequence continues at coordinate 3,949 of DASXJJ010000050.1, forward strand.
AGCCTCACCACATGCGGGTGCAGGGGGCGGAGCTCCTCGGCGTCCTCGACGCACACCACTCTCTCGTGCGCCGGTACGCAGCCGATCAACGCGGACAGCAGCGTCGTCTTCCCGGTGGCGGTTCCACCGGCGATGAGAAACGCCAGCCGGGCGTCGACGATGGCATGCAGCAACCGCCATCCGGTGTGGTCAACCGTGCCCAGGTCCCGCAGGGTCGCCAGGTCGTGCGCGGCGGGACGGAGGGTACGCAGCGACACGCAGGTGCCGTCGGCCGCGATCGGTGCGAGTACAGCGTGCAGCCGCACACCGGTACCGGGCAGGAGCGCGTCCACGTACGGGCTCGCGTCGTCGAGCCTGCGCCCGGCGGCCAGTGCGAGCCGTTGCGCCAGCCGACGCACCGACGTCTCATCGGCAAAGCGGACATCGGTGCGCTCCAACCCGCTGCCCCGGTCGATCCACACCGAATCTGGCGCGGTGACGAGGACGTCGGTCGTGTCCGGGTCGCGCAGCAACGGCTCCAGCGGGCCGGCGCCGGTGAACTCCTGGTGCATCATCCGGAGCGCCGTCAGCACGTCGACGTCGGACACCACGCCGCCGGCCTCGGCCCGGACCGCGGCGGCCACGACCGCGGGAGTGACTTCGGCCCCGGCCGTGGCCAGTCGCTCACGGACCCGGTCGACCAGCGCCGAGGCGCTCATGCCCGGCCCTCGCCCACAGGGAGCGCGCCGACCCGGTTGTGCAGTTCGTCGAGCACCGCTCGAGCACCGTCGGCGAGCGGGCCACGCCCGACACCCGGAGGCCTGCCTCGATCGAGGCTCTTCGCTAGACCTGGCTCGGGCTTCATCGCGTGCAACAGCGGCAGCCCGAGCGCGGCGGCCACGTCACGCGGGGACAGCCCGCCCGGCGCGGGGCCTCGGACCACCAGCTGCGCCGACGCACCCCGGTCGCCCAACACAGCGGACACCCGCGCGGCGGCGGCCGTGGAACGCACCTCGGCGGGCACGACGAGCACCGTCAGGTCGGCCTCGGCCAGAGCGGCGCACGCGGTGTCGGTGGGATAGCGCGGCACGTCGCAGATCACGGTCTCACCACCGCGCCGCCCGGCGTCCAGCACCGAGGCAACCGCTCCCGGCCGGGGACCGGCGCCCTCTCGATCGCAGGACAGCACGGTCAACGCGCCGGGTTCCCCCCCGACCGAGGGCATCGGCAAGGCGGCCCGCAGCGACGACACCGCAACCCTGCCCTCGGACAACGTCAGATCGGGCCACCGAAGGCCGTGTGCCTGCTCGGCGCCGAGCAGCAGGTCGATACCGCCACCCAGCGGATCGCAGTCGACCAGCATCACTCGCTCGCCGTTGGCGACCCCGGCCACGGCAACCGCCGCGGCGAGGACCGACGCCCCGGCTCCGCCCCGGCCCCCGATGACCGCGAGGACCCGGCCGCGCTGCGCGGCGCCCTCGGCGGCGTCGGCCAACGCCGAGACCAGCCAGCTCTCGCCCTCCGGCAGCGCGACGACGTGCTCGGCACCGATCCCGACGGCATACCGCCACAACGTCTCGGGTGGATCACCCCGGCTGGCCACGACGACGCGTGGGCGACGCGCCAGCCCCGCGGTCGCGCAGGAGCGGGCCGCGGCCTCGTCGAGCACGACCAGCGGTGCGGCCGACCACGACAGCCGGGCCGCCGACGCATCCGACGCCCGCTCGAGGTCGCACCCCGCGGCGGCCGCCAGCCGCAGTACGTCGTCCAGCAACTCGTCCTCGGAGATCAACACCAGCGCACGCGACCGATCCATGGCCCACCCTCCGCTCGGTTCGGACGACGCCGGGATCGGCGCGCCGGGAGGACTCCAGGCTCGGCCGGGTGGGCGGGCGGCGGTAGCGACGGGCGCGGACCTGTGGACAACTCGGGCGCTGTGGACAAGTGCGCTCGCCGTCGCCCGGAATCGTCGGTCGGTAGCGGAAGAATGGACGTCGGGGGTACCCCCTCGCGCGCACACGGGACGGCACGCCGCCGGTCGGACCCGCCGCCGGTCGGACCCGCGGCTGAGCGCGTACGCGAATGAGCGGACTCGCGAGCAGGCGGACCCGCTGGTGGACGGCCGCACTGGCGGGCGAGGTCGACGGGTGCACGGCCGCCCGGGTGGACGGGCCGCCAGGGTCGACGGGCCGACTGATCGACAGGCCGGCGCCGACCAGCACGGCGTAGGTGCGGCGAGCGGGGCGGTCACGCGGATACGGCGGGCCGGCTGGGCGCCGTCAGCGGATGCGGAACGTGACCGGGGGATGCGGCGCGGTATCCATTTCGGGTCTGCCCACTCATTATTCGGCCGCCGGAAAAGATTGGCCACCGGTGAACCCGGTGCGGCGAGGTAATACCCCGGTGCCGGCCCAGAGGTTTTATCGGAGTGGTCCGCAGAAAATGGACGACCCCCGCCAGGGGGGAAAGGCGGGGGCCGTCGGGCGGTTCAGCCCCGGGGGGTCGAGCTGAACCTATCCGGTGCAGGACCGGACCTGATTACTGTAGCGCTATCCGGGCTCCCGTGCCCAGATTCTTGTGGGCTGCTCCGACCAGCGGCTTCCGCGGCCCCGCCCGGTCCGCTAGGGGACGACCCCACCAGCACGGCAGGGCTTGGCCCGACCGGCCTATGCTGGGCGGGGTGAACGGCTCGACCGGACCGGTCAACGCGGGCACCGAATCGCACACCGTCGCCGCGTTCTTCGACCTGGATAAGACGATCATCGCTGGGTCCAGCACCTTGGCTTTCAGCGGACCGCTGCGGGAACGGGGACTGATCGGCCGGCGCGCGTTGGTGCGCAGCGGATACGCGCAGCTGCTGTTGATGGTGTCCGGCGCGAACGCCGATTTCATGGAGCGGATGCGCGAGCGCATCAGCGCGCTGTGCACCGGCTGGGAAGTGGCGGAGGTGCGCGCGGTCATCGACCAGGCGCTCGGCGAGATCCTCCGGCCGATGGTGTACGCGGAGGCCGCTGATCTGATCGCCGACCACCGTCGGCAGGGCCACGAAGTGGTGGTCGTGTCCGCCTCCGGCGAGGAGTTGGTGGCTCCGATCGCGGCGGCGCTGGGCGCCCGGCACTGCGCCGCGACCCGGATGGCGGTGGTCGACGGCCGGTACACGGGCGAGATCGACTTCTACTGCTACGGCGAGGGCAAGGCGGTGGCGGCCCGACAGCTGGCGGCCCGGCACGGTTACCGGCTGGCCGACTGCGCCGCGTACACCGACTCGATCACCGATCTGCCGCTGCTGGAGGTGGTCGGGCATCCGCACGCGGTCAACCCGGACCGGGCGCTGCGCCGGCTCGCCCGGGAGCGCGGTTGGCCGGTGCTGGACTTCGTGGCGCCGGTTCCGCTGTACGCGCGGCTCGGTTCCCGGGTCCGGTCGTTGCTGCCGGCCCGGGCGGTCGCGTTCACCCTTGCGGCGGTGGGGGTCGGCACGGTCGCGCTCCTCGGCGCGGCGCTCGGAGCCCACCGCCAGCCGCCGGCTCCTGGTCCAGGGCTCCGCCACAAGGCGCTGAACGGATGACTACCGGCTGGTCAGGGCCGGTTCGACCGACACCCTGCGTGTCTGAAACGGTGCACGTCGCGCTGCCTCTTGATGTGACCGGCGCCACCCAGTAGGAATGAGTGCACGGACCCCTGGAAGGCCAGGGGCGGGGCGGAAGAGAAGCCTCGTCTCCCCCGGCCAGGGCTCCGGGTACGAATACCGGGCACTCCACGCACAGCACGCCGCGGGAGGCATGTCGTCGTGGGCCTGCGTACTGGGACGCCGGACGCCGAGGCCAGAGCACGACACGTAGTGCACGCCTGGACCCCCGGACTATTCGTACGAATCGGGCGGTGCCCCCTCGGGGGTACCGCCCGACTCATGTCCGCACCTCGGCACGCACCTACGCCGGCACCTACTCCGACGCGGACTCCGCCGCCGACTCCGCGATGCTGACCGCTTCCCGGCCGCCGAGCTCCCAGGCCGCGCAGCAGTGCAGCAACCAGCGCCCCAGCCCGTCGCGGGTGCCGGTGGCGAATCCGGCTGCCGCCTCCCGGTACTCCTGGCCGCGCCGCAGGTGGCCGACCTCCGGCACGGCCAGCCCCTTGGGGTCCAGGCCGGTGCTGACGGCGGTCAGCCGGGCCGCCGCCCGCGCCACCACGCCGTTGCCGGACTCGAACGGCGCCAGCGCGAGCAGCTCGCCGTGCACCACCGCGACCAGTACCGGCCCGGGCGCGGTGCTGGTGGCGACCAGGTGTCCGAGCAGGTCCAGCCGCTGCGCCACCCCGGGGCCGGGCCGTGGCCGCCCGAGCACCTCGTCCCGGTCGGGCTCGGGCACCAGGTCGGCGGCGGCCAGCATGTGCAACCGGGCGAGCGCCTGCAGCGGCGCGCTCCGCCAGGTCGGGAGCAGCCGGCCGAGCTGCTCGGACACCCGCAGCGCCCCGGCCAGCACCGGATCGGCCACCACTCCGTCCTCGGGCAGCTCGGCCCGGCCGCCGTCCAGCGCGGCGGACGCCCTGGCGGCGCGCACACTGGCCTCGGCGGCGGTCGCCGGCCAGCCGCGCCGGTTGGTCGGGTGGGCATGCGCGGTGGCGACCGCGTCCCGCGCCCTGGCCACCGCGTCGGCGACCCCGGGCAGCTCGGTCAGCGGCGCCAGCGGGTCGGGCCGCGACGACTCCGGCCGCGCCGACCCCGGCCGCGCTGATCCCGACCCCGGCGGCGACCCCGACCGCGGCGGCGACGGGTGCCCGGAAGGGGACCGATCCGAAGACGGGCCGGACGGTGGGGGCGTACCGGACGCCCGGGCAGGTCCGCTCGGAGGGCCGCCCTCGGCGGTTCGACCGGACGGTTCGACGCTTCTGCTCACGCGGGACAATGCTGCCAGCCGCACTCAGTTTCGGTCGTTCCGGCTGCGACCGCTACCGTCGGCGATTACGTTCCTACCCAGTGGAAACCGTCGGAGTTTCTCGTCGACGCCGACAGCCTGGGCATGGACCCGCGAGACACCGAGGACCACAGATACCGTGACACATCGTCCGATGACGACCATCTTGGGAGGTCGGAGTTGACCGACTCCAGCGAGACCCTGAGCAATCTCTCGACCGAGACCCGCAGCTTCCCGCCGAGCGAGGAATTCGCGGCCCAGG
>DASXJJ010000051.1:0-14839 GCA_036497465.1 Pseudonocardia sp.
CCCCGCCGACCAAGAGCAGGATCTTGCTCCGGCGCGACAGCGTCGGTACCCCGGGTGGGGGAGTCATTGCCACGACACACACTCCAGAATCGGTGGCCCAGCTCGGCCAAGTGTGTCGGACCGCCCACCGTGCGGCCATCCCCTCGGCCCCGGCGGCCGAGAAGTCCTCAGGCTTCACGGGTGTGCTGATGCGCACAGCTCGCAATGTCGGCACGATCCGCGCGGCTGTGCCGGGCAATCCGGCGCCCGTTCCGGACATTGACGCACCGTGATCGGCTGACCCGATCCGGTAGCACTCGACCATGATTTGGCCGGTCGAATATCACCACTCGGAATGGACGCTATAGTGGCGCCATTCGCCCTGGACCGTGATTGCGCCCGCCTATTGGTGGCATGCGCGCCCGGTTGTTTTCGTGGAAGGAACTCATCTGATGGCGCAGAAGGTCGTGGTGTCCCTGGTCGATGACCTCGACGGGGGTCAGGCCGCGGAGACCGTGCAGTTCGGCCTGGACGGCAGGAGTTACGAGATCGACCTTTCGGACGACCACGCGGCGGCGTTGCGCGACGCACTGGCCGAGTACGTCGCCGGCGCGCGCCGCGCGAGCGGCTCGGGTGGGGCTCGCCGGGCTCGCGCCGCGTCGGGAGCGAGCCGCGCGACCGGTGACCGCGAGCAGAACCAGGCCATCCGGGACTGGGCGCGCGAGCACGGGCACAACGTCTCCGACCGGGGCCGGATCCCGACGGAGGTCATCGAGGCCTACCAGCAGGCTAGCTGAGCCGCCCGGCCCGGCCCGCCGACCCGCACCGGTCGGCGCGCCGGGTCGTGCCGGACGGACATGAGCCGGATGGCATGCAACTTCCGGGCAACCCTCACGCTCCGGCGCCGAGCGCTGATAGACCGGTCGGTACATCAGCCACGGAGGGACGCGGAGCCATGCGAGCGGTCGTCTACAACGGTCGGAAGGACATCACCGTCACCGAGGTGCCGGAACCCACGGTCGGTGAGGGGCAGGTCAAGCTGCGGGTCGGGTTCAACGGCATCTGCGGCAGCGACCTGCACGAGTACTACGCTGGGCCGATCTTCATCCCCACCGAGCCGCACGCGCTCACCGGCCAGCAGCTGCCGCTGGTGCTCGGCCACGAGTTCGCCGGAACGGTCACCGAGGTCGGCCCCGGCGTGGTCGACGTGGTCGAGGGCGACCGGGTGACGGTCGAGCCGCTGTACACCTGCGGGCGGTGTCCCCGCTGCGTCACCGGCCGGTACAACGTGTGCTCACAGATCGGCTTCCACGGGCTGATGTCCGACGGCGGGATGGCCGAGTCGACGGTCGTACCGGCGCGGATGCTGCACAAGCTGCCGGACAACGTCTCCCTGGAGATGGGCGCGCTGGTCGAACCGATGTCGGTGGCCTACCACGCGGCCAAGCTGGGCAACGTCGGCGCGGGCGACACCGCGGTGGTGTTCGGTGCCGGCCCGATCGGCATCGGGCTGTGGTTCGCGCTGCGCGGGATGGGCCTGGACGACGTGTACGTGGTGGAGCCGTCGGCCACCCGGCGATCCGCCGTCGAGCGCCTCGGGGGACGCACGCTCGACCCGACCACCGTCGACGTGCCCGCGGAGATCGCCGAGCGCACCGGCGGCAAGGGCGCCGACGCCGCCTACGACGCGGCCGGTGTGCAGCGCGCGGTGGAGACGGCGCTCGGCACCCTCGGGGCGGGCAAGCCGCTGGTGAGCGTGGCGATCTACGAGACGCCGCTGTCCACACCGCTGATCCAGCTGGTGCTCAGCGAGTCCCGCATCCAGGGCTCGCTGTGCTACACCTCCGACGACTACCGTGCGGTGATCGACCTGATGGGCCGGGGCCATTACGACACCACGGGTTGGGTGGAGAAGATCGCCATGGGTGACGTCGTGGCCGAGGGTTTCGACGCGCTGCACGCCGGCCAGAAGATGAAGGTGCTGGTCGACCCGACCGCGTGAGGCGGTCCGCGTGATCCGGCCCGGGCCTCAGGAGGGCGCCAGCGGGCCGATCACCGCGATCAGGAACAGCAGGCCGAGGACCAGCACGAACCACAGAAGGTGCAGCCAGAGGCTGACCGGCGGGTGCTCGGGCGTGCCGGGCAGCCGGTTCGGCGGCGGGTCCTCGCGCACCACGGCGGCCTCCGATCTCTCGGGCAGGCCCGACGATACCGACGGCGGCCGCCGCGGTCGCCGACGATCGCCCGATCGGTGCGCGGGGCCGCTCGCTCGGGCGGCCGCGCGGGCTGGAACCCGTGCGCCGAGCGGGGCGGGCCGTCCAACGACCAGGAGCAGCGCGGCTGACACCTGGCCCGGGTCGTGTCAGTAGGCCCGGTCCGCCAGCTCGGTGCCGAAGCCGCGGAGCTTGCGGTACAGGGTCGACCGGGCCACCCCCAGCAGCGCGGCGGCCTCGACCTTGTTGCCGCCGGTCTCGCGCAGCGCCGCGTGGATCGCGTCCAGCTCGGTGCGGTGCAGCCGGGACAGCGGGCGTCCGGGACGGGCGGTGTCCCGGACACCGCCGGGCAGGTCGGTCAGCCGGACGTCGCCGACGACCCCGCCGCCCAGCACGCCGCGCACGACCGACTCCAGCTCCCGCACGTTGCCCGGCCATGGCGCGCGGCTCAGCGCCTGCACCGCCTCCGGTGACCAGCGGCGTTCCGGCGCGCCGGCGCGGCCGCCCAGTGCGGTGAGCAGCTCGGGCAGGTCCTCCGGGTGGTCCCGCAGCGGGGCCACCTCCACCGGGGCGTGCGCGAACCGGGCGATCAGGCCGGGCTGCGCCCCGGGCTGATCGCGGCCGGTGGTCACGGTGCCGGCGAGCCGTCCCGAGGGTGCGGCGACCCGGTCGGCCGCCGAGTCCCCCGACGGTCCGGCTGCCTCGTCCAACACCGCGCAGACGGCGGCGGCGTACCGGGCGGGTACCGACTCCAGGTGGCGCAGCACGACCGTCGCGCCGGCATCGGCCCGGGCCGCGCGCAGGGCGGCGGTCCACGCCCGTACCCCGTCGACGGGCAGCAGCGCCGCGTCCAGCACCCGCACCGGGCGGTCGGCGGACAGTGCCCGCAGCAGCGTGGCCTTCCCGGTGCCGGCCTCCCCGCGCACCAGCAGCGGCAGCCCCGAGGTACGGGCGGCCAGCGCCACCCGCCGGTCCTCGGCGGACAGCCGCCCCCGACCCGCGAACCCGGGCAGGGCGGGGTCCGCGGGCGCGCCCGGCCGGGCGCGGTGCCCGTCGGCGCACGACACCCGGACCGGCTCGCACAGCTCGACGATCGCGCCGACCACCCGGCCGCCGTCCTCGATCGGACGGCAGCGGGCCTCGATCTCCCGCCCGCCCAGCGGCAGCACCAGGGTGCGCGGCCGGCGCTGCTGCACGGCGCGCGCGGCCTGCTCCCACACCAGCGCCTGGTCGGCACCGGCGAGCAGCCGCGACGCGGCCGGGTCGGCGATCACCGTGCGCTCGTTGAGGCACACCGTCGGGTGGTGCCGGGGGACGGCGCACGCGGCCAGGTGCCGCTCCAGCAGCAGCCGCTCCCGGCGGGTGGCCAGCTCGGCGAGCCACCGCTCGACGTCCCTGGCCAGGCCGGCGGCCCACGGCATCAGCACCCCGTTGGCGTCCCGCTCCGGGCAGCTCACGTCGAGCACCCCGAGCAGGCCGCGGTGCACCGGGTGCCGGACCGGGACCGCCGCGCAGGCGAACGGTAGGTACCGCTCCTGGTAGTGCTCGCCGCCGCGCACCAGCGCCGGCAACCCGGTCTCGTGGACGGTGCCCACCGCGTTGGTGCCGACGACCGACTCGTCGATGCTGAAGCCCGGCACCCCGTAGATCCGGTCCAGCGACCTGTTCAGCGCGCCGCCGTCGGCCCAGCGCCGCAGCAGCCTGCCTTCGTGGTCGCTGAGGAACAGGCTGGTGGAGCTGGACCCGAGCTGGGCGTACCCGGCACCCAGCACCGCCTCGGCCGCGGTCAGCAGCCGGCCGTCGGTGACGGAGGGCGGCTGGAACGGCGGCGGGTCGGAGCCGCCGGGGTCGACGCCGCCCCGCCAGGACCGGCGCCAGGACGCCAGCACCTCGGGACGTACGCCCTCGGCCGTCGCCGGGTCGCCGCTGCACAGGAACCGCTCCCGCGCGGCGAGCAGGCCGCGGGCGTGCCGCACACGGGGCATCGTCGCCTCCCGGACGTCTCCCGGACACCTCGGCCGGCCGGCGTCACCCGGGCCGGAGCCGGCACTGCGCCGCTCAGCGTGCCAGCCCGACGCCACTCCGGAGCCCCTCACAGCCGGACTTCCGCGATCACCGAACAACGCCGGGCCGCGCGGTGCCCGCCGCCCGCGCATCCGGAACGCGCCCGGCGGACCGGAGCCGGGCGGATCAGACCAGCACGTCGGTGTCGGCGAGCTCGCGCACCGGTTCGCGCGCCGCGGCCAGCGCTGCCAGGTAGCCGAACGTGAGGGCCGGCCCGATGGTGGCGCCGCCGGCGAAGTACGCCTTCCCGGAGACCGACGCCACGCAGTTGCCCGCGCCGTAGAGGCCGGGGATCGGGGCGCCGGTGCGGTCGAGGACCTGGGCGTCGGCGTTCGTCCTCGGGCCGCCCTTGGTGTCCAGGGTGCCCGGCGCGAGGATCGTGGCGTGGTAGGGGCCCCGCTCGGCGAGCGGGTGCAGCACCGGGTTGTCCTCGTTGCCGTCCCTCGGCGGGCCGAGCGCGGACTGGAAGAACAGCGAGATCGGTGCCCCGCCCCGGCCGAAGTCGGGGTCGGTGTGCGCGGCGGCGTGCTCGTTGAACCGGTGGAACGTCTCCGCCAGCCGCCGCTCGAACCCGTCGTCCAGGGTGTAGCCGCCGGTCCGGTCGCGCAGCCGGTGCAGCCGCTCGCGCACCGCCTCCGCCAGCTCCTCCAGGGTGTCGCCGTGCACCACGTGACCGTCGTCCTGGCCGGCCGGGGCGATGGGGTTGCCCCACTTGTCGCCCTGCCAGCGGTCCTGGGAGGCCTGGTCCCAGATCATCACCGGGAAGAGGCTGGGGTACTCCGCGCGGGACGGGTCCCACCGCCACATGGTCTGGGTGATCTCGTTGTACTGGATCTTCTCGTCGACGAACCGCCGCCCGTACCGGTCGACCATGAACATCGAGTCGCCGGCGGGCTCGAACATCAGCCAGCTGTCCGGGCGGTTGCGCAGCCCCCGCTCCAGCGGGCACGGCCCCAGCCACGGGTAGCTCATGTTGTCCAGCGGGGCGCCAAGTGCCGACGCGATCGGCAGGAAGTCGCCGGTGTTGGTCAGCGCCGTGCAGCTGCCGAAGATCGGCCCGGCCAGGTAGGAGCGCCGCAGCTCGGGGCTCTGCCCGAAGCCGCCGCTGGCGAACACCACCGCCCGCCTCGCCCGGACCGTGACCGGGCCGCCGTCGGCCTCGGCGACCACGCCGACCACCTCGTCGGCCCGGTTGAGCAGCACCTGCGCGACCCGGTGCCCGCAGCGGACGTCGACCCCGAGCCGGTCGGCACCCGCCGCCAGCTGGGTGATCATCTCCTCGCCCTCGCCGGGCTCACCGTTGTCCGCCAGCGGCATCACCACCCGACCGCTGGGGGTCTTGTTCTCCGGCAGCTGCGCGTAGTAGTCCGGGATGAAGTCGGCGTGGAACAGCCGCAGCGCGCCGTGTGCCTCCAGGGCCTCCACGGCCTCCGCCGCGTGGTCGTAGAACGCCTCCAGCAGCGCGAAGTCGCGGGCCGGGAGGCCGAAGCACCCGGCGCCGGCGTCCGCGTCGTAGAGCTCCGGCCGGGCCAGCCGCGCCATGTAGCGCAGTGCGTCCTGGCGGTCGTCGACGGTGCCGGCCTCGCGCAGGAACCGGTTGTTCGGGATCCACGACCAGGCGCCGGACTTGCGGGTGGTGCCGCCTACCCGGTCGCCCTTCTCCAGCACGATCGCGGACAGGCCGCGCCCGGCCGCGGTGATCGCCGCGGCGAAGCCGGCCGCCCCGGAGCCGACGACCACGACGTCGGCCTCCGCGTCCGGCCGGGTCCCGGCGTCGGCGTGGCGCAGCGGCAGTCGACCGGCGGCGTTGCCCGTGCTGTTCATGCGTGCCCCGTTCCTCCTCGCGTGCGGCCCGGTGGTCGCCGGACCGGCAGGTGGGCCAGGCTAGGGCGCGCAGGCCACCCCGCCATGTCCGAAAACGGGACACGGTGGGACACCGACCCGCTACTCACCGCGAGGCGCGTCGGGAGGCGACCTCGAACGTCTCGATGATCCGCGCGTGCAGCGGCACGGTCTCCGGGTCCGGGACGTGCCGGGTGCGCGGCACCCTGTCGATCCCGACGACGTGCACCCGCACCAGCTCGGGGCCGAGCTGCAGCCGCAGGTGGCACTTGTAGTCGGAGATGTGCAGCCCGGAGTAGGCCTCGAGGGTGTGGCAGTCGCGCCGGTCGGCGATCCGCAGGTAGGTCACCACCAGCAGCGTGGCCAGCACGCACGACGCGGCGAACACCGGCAGGAGGTACCAGCCGGGCGGGCGGGACCGGGCCACGAACCAGGCCGGGACGCCGGCCAGCGCGAAGTGCGCCGCGGCGTGCGGCAGGGCCAGCCCGAGGGTGTACCGGGTGCGCACACCGGGCAGGTGCTCACTCGCGCCGCGCGCGGCGAACGCCAGGATCAGCAGGAACACCATGCCGACCACCAGCAGCGACAGCCACAGCCACCAGCCGGGGACGGACCGCAGCCGGAAGGTGTGCACCCCGAGCAGGAACAGCACGAAGTCGACGCCGCCGAGGAACAGCGGGAAGCCGACGCCGTTGCTCCAGCCGGCGGCCAGGAACCGGCCCCCGCTCAGCAGCTCCCGGGACCGCTCCCGGCTCGGGTACTCGGTCTCCAGCGTGTAGGCGGTGCGCCTGCGGGTGCGGTCCTGCTCGGGCCAGCTGATCTCGAGGGTCTCCGGCAGGTGGTGGGTGGAGGCCAGGAACGCGCCGCCACCGCCGCAGGTCACCAGGTCGGGGCCGGCCGGGGAGGAGTACCGGGCGTAGTGGTGCTGGTCGCCGGTGAGCACGAGCCGGATCCGGTGGCGCTCGTCGCCCGCCAGGATGCGGTCCACGAAGGAGAGCAGGGTGTACAGCGGGGTGTCCGGCTCCGGCTCGTAGACCTCCTGGCCGCCGGCCTCCAGCCAGCACGGCGTCGCGGTGCACAGCACGATGTCGTCGTCGGGTTCGAGCAGGTCGCGGGCGTCGCGGAAGTAGGCGAGCTGCTCGGCGTCGAAGGGCGCGTCCAGCTGGCTGTCCAGGCCCCACAGCCACCAGCCCGGTCGCAGCCGCACCGCGAAGTAGCTGCGGGACTGGAACGCGTCCCAGCCGCCGATGTCGTCGTGGGGCAGCTCGGAGATCAGCTCGGGGGACCGGCCTTCGGGCCGCCGCTGGACCCACGCCTCGCAGAAGTTGCGGCGGAACGAGGCGAGGCTGTCGTACCAGTCGTGGTTGCCCGGCAGCGCCAGCACCGGCGGGTTCGCCTCGCCGGGCGTGCGCCCGGCCGCGCGGGTGGCCCGCTCCAGGACCCGGTTGAGCCGCTCGGTGTACGCCGCCGCCGACGCCACCGGGTAGACCTCGTCGCCGCCGAGCACCAGCAGGTCGGCCCGTGCACCCCGGCCGGGGAACGCGGCCTCCCCGCCGACCCGGTCGGTGATCGAGACGTCGGGCGCCCCGGCGATGCACCGGGCGGTGGCGAACGTGGCGTCGAAGCCGTCGCCGGTGTCCGCCACGTAGTCGATCCACACGTCGGTGTCGTCGGCCACCCGGTCGAGCGCGTAGCAGAGCTTGGGGGTGTTGGCCATCGCCTCGCGCTCGTCGGCGAACCGGGCGAACATCGACGCCTGCACCACCTCGACCGCGGTCCGGCCGAGCTGCGCGACGGACAGCCACTGCACCGGGGGCAGGCCGTGCGGGCGGCGGCGGTCGGTGCCGGGACCCGGCGACCGGAACCGGGACGGTCGCAGGCGGGGCAACTGCAGCATGGGGGCACCTTGGGTGGCGAGTGACGGCGGCGACCCGTCGTGACGGGCGTGGCTGGGCAATCGCCGAGTGTCGCCGCGCCATTACCGGTGCGGTACCGGCCGAGCCCAGATACGCCCGTTCGGCCCAGCTCAGCGGGGGTCGGCGGCCCCGTCGGCGGACCCGCCCTCGGCCCCGCCCTCAGCCCCGTCGGGGGCACTCTCAGCCGGTCCGGCCGCGACCTCCGCGTAGTGCTCGGCGTACCGCTGCCGCACCACGTTCTTCTGCACCTTGCCGGTGGACGTCCGGGGCAGCTCATCGGCCACGATCACCGACTTGGGCACCTTGTAGCCGTCCAACCGCCCCTTGAGCGCGCCGACCAGCCCGGCCGGGTCGAGCGTCCGGCCGGGCTTGGTCAGCACCACCGCGGTGATCGCCTCGCTCCACCTCGGGTGCGGCAGCCCGATCACCACCACCTCGGCCACCGCCTCGTCGGCCGCGTACACGGCCAGCTCGACCTCTCTCGACGCCACGTTCTCCCCGCCGGTCTTGATAACGTCCTTGAACCGGTCGGCGAACCACAGCACGCCGTCGCCGTCGAACCGGCCGACGTCACCGGAGTGGAACCAGCCGTACGCGAACGCCTCGTCGGTGGCCTCCGGGTTGTACAGGTAGCCGGTCATGGTGGACGGCCCCCGGTAGACGATCTCGCCCTGTTCGCCCCGGGGCAGCAGCCGCCCGTCCGGCGACATGATCCCGACCTGCACGTTGGTCACCGGGGTGCCCACCGCGCCGAGGTGCGACAGCTGGTGCTCGGGGCGGAACAGCGTGGTCACCGGGCTCATCTCGGTCTGGCCGAACAGCAGCCCGAAGTCGCAGCCGAACTCGTCGAGGCAGCGCCGGATCAGCCCCTCCGGCATCGCGGCCATCGCGTACGTGCAGCGGCGGAGGCTGCCCAGGTCGCGCGCGGCGAACGACGGGTGCTCCAGCGTGGCCCGGTACATCATCGGCAGGCCGAACACCTGGGTGATCCGCTCCCGCTCGACGGTGTCCAGCAGCACCTCCGGGTCGAACCCGCGCAGCACGTGCACCGCCGCACCGACCAGCACCGCCGGCGTGCAGAACGCGTTGAGCTGGGCGGTGTGGAACATCGGCATCATGGCCACGAACCGGTCCGCGCTGCCCCAGCCGCATTCCAGCGCCGACGACATCGACTCCAGGTAGATCGCGAGGTGGCTGGCCATCACGCCTTTGGGGAACGACGTGGTGCCGCTGGTGTAGAGGTAGGTCAACGGGTCGCGGTCCGCGACGAAGTGCGCCGGCTCGGCCTCGGTGCCGGCCTCGACCAGGTCCGCGAACCGGGTCCAGCGCCGGTCGGCCGGCTCGCGCGGCACCCCCGCCGGATCCCCGGAGCGCTGCGCGTCCGGGGCCGCCGGGCCCGGGGCGAGCACGACGTCGGCGACCTCGGGCACCGTGCCGATCGCCTCGGCCATCGCCCCGACCAGCCGCTCCTGGACCACGATGCCCCGCGAGCGGGAGTGGCCGAGCACGTAGGCGACCTCGTCCGTGCGCCAGCCCAGGTTGATCGGCACGCACACCAGGCCGAGCTTCGCCGCCGCGTAGTACACGGCGAGGAACTCGGCGCTGTTGCCCGAGGCCAGTGCCAGCGCGTCGCCCCGGGCGTAGCCCAGCCCCTCCAGCCCGCCGCAGACGCGGTTGACCAGGGCGTTGAACTCCGGGTAGCTCCACCGCCGATCCCCGTCCACCACCGCGGTGCGACCCGGGTGCGCCGCGGCCGAGCGGGTCAACGAGTCACCCACGTTCACCCGCTGGATGAGGTTCTCGGCCAGTGCCCGGCCGGAGTCGTCCCGATCGGGGTGCTGGTCCGAGGGCATGCCGTCCTCCTGGTCGAGCGGGCGGGACGCACCGACTGTAACGATCGTCGCCCCGTTCACCGATAGCCTCACGGGTCCTGCGTTCGGTGTCCGTGGCGGGTGGCCGCCCGGCCGGGACCCGAGGGGGCGACATGCTGAGCGAGCACGAGGAACGATCGCTGCGGGAGATCGAGCTCTCGCTGCGCGGCGACGAGGACTTCGTGGCGTCCCTCGCGGCCGCCGAGAGCTCCCACGGCACCGACACGCGCACCGTGCGCGCGGTGCTGCCCGGCCCGACCCGCGCCCCCCGCCGGGGCCTGCTGCTGCTCTTCTGGCTGTGTGCGCTGCCGATCCCCCTGGCCGCGCCGGTCGCGTTCTGGTGCGCCATACACGGCTGGTTCCTCGCGGCGGGGCTGTGCGCGGTCGCTTTCGGGTGGGCCGTGCTGCAGTCGCGGGCGCTGGCCAGGAAACTCGACGACAGACGGTAGGCCACGTAACCGAACCCGTGGCCGGAGGCGGGAGCAGACAAGTGGCGAAGCAGGGCCGGAAGCAGGCGGAGCGGTCGAGTGACCGGCGCGGAGGCGTGACGGGCTCGGTGGAGGACCTGGTCGGTCAGCTGCGCGACGTGGCCGGCAAGGTCGCCGGCGGGGTGGGGCTGCCGTCCCCGCCCGGGGCGCTGTCCGCCGCCCAGGTGCAGGCGATCTCCCGTGGGGTGTCCGCGCAGCGCACCCAGATCGCCGCGGTCACCCAGCAGCTCGGGGTGCTGGACGAGCAGCTGGCCGTGCTGGAGCGGCTGCTCGACCCGCTGGTGGAGTGGAGCTCCACCTGGGCCGACCTGGAGTACGCCGTGCAGGGTCTGCTGCCCGGCCGCAGGACCGCTCAGGACTGAGCCGGGGCCAGCTCCCGGACCCGCCCGATCACCGGGGCGAACGTGTCCATGAACGGGCCGTGCACGGTGACGTAGCTGAAGCCGTAGCGCTCCCGGTTCACCAGCAGCTGCCGGGCCATCTCGTCCACCGTGCCGAGCAGGACGAACGGGGTGTCCATGATCTCCTCGGGGGTCATCTGCCCGAACCGCGGCGCCAGCTCCTCGGCGGTGCCCCGGCGGTCCCCGGTGGGTACCACGAGCTGGATCAGGGTGTGCCACTCCAGCGCGACGGCGCGGGGCCCGGCGGTCCGGCGGACGAACCGGACCCGCTCGTCGGCCTCGGCCGCGGTGCCCAGCCGCATCGTCCCCGGCGGCGCGCCGCGCACCTGGAACGCCCCGGCGACGCTCACGATGTCGGCCCGGGTCGCCGCCACCCGCAGCACCCGGTCGCCGGTGCCGCCCACGATCAGCGGCGGCCCGTGCCCGCCGAACCCGCTGCGCTGCACCGGGCGCAGCGCCGGGATGCCGAACTCGTCGCGCAGCGCCGCCTGGTCCGGGTAGCCGTCGCGGGCGAACTCCCGGAACAGCCGGTCCACGCAGGCGTCCAGCCGGTCGACCCGCGCGCCGAGCCGCTCCCAGGTCACGCCCGCCTCGTCGTACTCCCACTTCATGTGGCCCGCGCCCAGCCCCACCTCCAACCGGCCGCCGGTGAGCAGGTCGGTGGTCGCCACCTCCCTGGCCAGCAGCGCCGGGTTCCACCACGGGGCGTTGAGCACCAGCGTGCCGACCCGCATCCGCTCGGTGGCCTCGGCCGCGGCCACCAGGGCCGGGAACGGCGACGCGATGCCCAGGTGGTCGGCGGCGAACACGGTGTCGTAGCCGTGGCGTTCGGCCCGCCGGCAGGTGGCGACGAACTCGTCCCGGGAGCGGATGCCGAAGATGTTGTACGAGAACCGCGGTGACCTCACGCCCCGCACGCTGCCAGGGATCGCGCCGCCGGTGAAGCGGGTTCACGCTCGGCTCAACGGTGAGCGCTCGCCCCGACGGAGCACCGGCCTGGGCCGGGTGGCCCTGCCCGGGGTGTGGCGTGCGCCGCCTCCCCGGTCCCGTCACCGCCCGGGATCGGTGGGTCGCGTACCGTGGCGGCAAGCTGGTCCTGCCTGGGAGGCCCCGTGCAACCCGATTCCCCGTTGACCCCGCTCGAGCGTCGGCGGTGGAAACAGCTGGAACGGCAGTTGCGGACCGGCGACCGGCCCACCAGCCGATCCACGCTCCTGGTCGTGATCGCCGGCGCGGCGCTGATGCTGACCACCGGTGCGGCGGTCGGCGGCGCGGTGGCCGTGGCCGCGGTGGCCACCTACCTGTGCGTGAGCGCGGCGCTGTGGGGGCTGTTCAGGTTGCTGTGGCGGGCCGAGCCGTCCGGCGGCCGGATGCACGACCTGATCTAGGCCGGCCCACGGCGCCCGGTCGGCCCACCTCGCCGGGCGAGCCCACCTCGCCGGGCGAGCCCACCTCGCCGGGTGGCCCCGCCGGTCGCCTCACATCGCCGGCCGGGCGCGGCGCACGACGATCCGGGTCGGGAACGGCGGCCGGCTCTCGTAGTCGCCCCAGAGCACCGGCTCCCACGAGCGCCGCTCCTCGATGGCCCGCGCGCAGCGGTCGAGCGTGATCTCGGGCAGCGCGGTGCCGAACGCCTCGCGCCACGCGCGGCCCAGCGCCGACCGCACCAGGTGGGCCGGCTCGCCGCTGTGGCCGGCGGCGATGGGATCGAGCACCGCCGCCATCTGGTCGAGCAGCCGCTGACCGCCGATCCCGTTGCGCGGAAGGTGGTGGAGCATCAGAACGGGTTCCTTTCAGGGCCGGTTGGATACCGGACCGGTCGGTCCGGTGGTGGCCCCCGACGCCCGCGTGGTGCACGGCGGACCGAGGTGTCCGGTCGGGTGGCCTGGCGACGATGCCGGTGGCTTATGCGTGGCGCCCCTGGCCGCCGAAGTGGTGCGGCTCGACGGGGTGCGCCCCCTGCTCGGCGGTGGTGAGGAAGACCTCGCAGGCGTGGAGCTCGCCGCCGCCCGCGGTGTCCCCGCCGGTGTCCCCGCCGGTGTCCCGGGCCTCCGGCGGCGCCGGGTGGGGGTGGGAGCGGCGGTGCAGGTAGCGCAGCGCCTGGTACTTGCGCAGGCCCAGCGCGCCCGGCAGGGAGAACCGGCGAGCCCGGCCCTCGGGCAGCACCGGCGGGGCGCCGTCGCCCCACGCGGTGATCGAGTAGTGCAGCATGCGGGCGTGGTAGGCCCGGGCGGCCACCATGGCCGCGCGGCCCACGGCGGCGTGGTCCGGATCCGAGTCGCCCGGCCACGGAGCCACGCACACCAGCCCGCACCGGTCGACGTAGCCGAGCACCTCGCTGAGCGCGGCCAGGACGTCGTGCTCAGCGCGGCGGACCTGGCCGCTGCCCAGCGCGAGCCGGTACCGGATCCCCGGGTCGAGCCCGAGGTGCTGGTAGGCGGCGGCGAGCGCCCGGGCCCGCCGGGCGTTCCAGGCCCCGTCGTCGGACCCGTTCGCCGCGCCGTCCCGGGAGTGCGCCGGCCCGTCGTACCTCGGCCCGTCGGTGGCGGCGTCGCCGTCGGTGACCGCCAGCACCCGCACGTCCTTGCGGGCGGCGGCCAGGCTGGCCAGCAGCCCGCCGACCGCGCACAGCTCCTCGTCGAGGTGGGTGCCGACCACCACCACGGTCTGGCAGAACCCCAGCCGCAGCCGGGGGAGGGCGCACAGCTCGGGGCGCGCGGACTCGCTCAGATCAGCCACCCGCGCCGGGCCGCACCGGTGCGTGTCGACATGCGGTTCGCCCTGGCCCCGATCGGTGCGGAGGCCTCCCGTTCGGTACAGCGCGGGGGACGACATGCTCGGAGCAGAGCACAGGCCGTGCCCGGCGAGAACGCCGAGTTGCGGTTTACGGCCTTAGTTTTCGCTTGCCGTACGGCTCGGCGGGGCCGGCTCAGGCCGTCAGCGTGTCCCGGGGCGACTGCCCGTAGGTGGCGCGGTAGGCGGTCGCGAACCGGCCCGGGTTGGCGAACCCCCACCGCACCATGATCGCGTTCACCGTGTCGCCCCGGCCGGGGTCGGCGGCCACCAGGTCGCGGTGCGCGCGGTCCAGGCGTACCCGCCTCAGGTAGGCACCGGGCGTGGTCTCCAGGTGGCGCCGGAACGCATGCTGCACCGTGCGCGGGGTGACGCGTGCGGCGGCGGCGACGTCGCCCAGCGAGACGTCGGTCTCGGCGTTCGCCTCGATGAACGCCATGGCGCGACGCAGCACGGCGGGCCGGGCGTCGCTGTCGTGCGGCGCCACCGGCTCGGCCGCCGCGCCGTTCGGGAACGTGCGCAACACGGTGCCGGCCAGGATCCGGGCGGCGGCGCCGACGATGAGCGGCTGGGCGACCGCCTCGGGGTTGGCGAGCAGGTCGTCGGTCAGCCAGTTCAGGGTGCCGGTGAGCTGCCGGGCGCGGTCCGGGGAGAGCGGCCGGAGGTCGGTGAAGCGCGGGGTGCTCGCCGGCGCCGCCTCGCCCAACCGGACCAGCGCGCCGAGGTTGACCCGGATCAGTTGCAGCTTCACGTCCTCCCAGCGCACCACGTACGGCTCGTCGGGCGAGGCGAACACGAACATGTCGTCCTGGGACAGGCGCAGTGCCCCGTCGGCCGTCTCCCGCTCCAGCCGGCCCTCCAGCAGCCGCCCGACCAGCAGGTATCCCAGCGGCTCCACGTGGTGCTCGATGGCCATCGTGTGCTCGAGCGTGCCCACCGCGAACTCACCCGTGTCGTACTGGGTGTGCCGCATGAGGAAGCCGTCCTGGCTGCCCCGGATGCGGATCGTGTGATCCACGTAGGTGGTCCGCAGGAAGGCGTGCGCGCGCTCGGGGTCCCCGGTGGCGAACTCCGTCGGCCCGGGCGGTGGGTCCGGGGATGTCGGGCGTGTGGTGGTCATTGCGGTGTCTCCGTGGCGGGTGGGTCAGGCGCGGAGGGTGTGGCTGGGGGGTTGGCCGTAGGCGCGGCGGTAGTCGGTGGCGAAGCGGCCCTGGTTGATGAATCCCCAGCGGCTGGCGACGGCGGCGACGGTGTCGCCTCGGGTGGGGTCGG
>DASXJJ010000052.1:0-10338 GCA_036497465.1 Pseudonocardia sp.
GGCCAGCAGCGAGGTCTTGCCGTAGCCGGCCGGCGCGCAGACCAGCACCAGACCCGTCGCCTCGGCCAACGCGGCCACCTGCCCGGGCCGCTCCACGAACCCCTCCGGACGCCTCGGAACAGTGATCTTGGCTCGGGGCACGAGCGGCATGGTGGACAACTCCTGCTACTCCATTCGGAATACTGGCTCTCCCGCCGAATGTCGTTTCGGAGCCACACCAGCCTCGACGAGACCAGGAAACCCACACAGACAACCGGACTCGCACATAAGCGGACGACGCTCCCACGAGCCGCAGGGTCCGGTGCGGATCAGATCGTGGGTGCAATGCGCCCCCGGGTCAGCCGGAAGAAAAGAGTAAACCGGCGCCGCGGGGCGCGGCACCGCCATATGGCGTGGCCTCTGCCGGGGGCGCCCGACGTCCGGAGCAGATGGTGAGCGGGTTCGGACCTCTCTGGGCGGCTCAACACCAGTGGTGGACGGTTCCCAACCCGGTTCCGCTCCGAGTTCGGCACGCCGCGGTCCGGTTCAGACAACCGCTGCCGCGCGCCGGCCGCATCACCCCTCGCGGGTGGTCGGGTGATTGCCGTACCGGGGAAAGGGCGCCGGACGGGGGCGGGCATAATGCCGTGCGGAGAGGCCGGTTTCGTCCCCGGATACCGCGCCTTTCCTGACCTACCCCGATGATTAGGAAATCGTCACGGCGGGTACTGACGGGCTAATCCGTGATGAGCCGTGACGATGCCGACGGTCAGCCGTGAGGACGCAAACCGTGAACGACGACAGGCCGGATCAGCGCGAACTGCTCGAGGTCCACCGCATCCGGGCGTACGAGTCCGTGCGGGCGGTCCTGTCCGACGACCACAACCACGAACGCGGGGTCGGCGTCGCGCGGGACGTGGTCGGCCGGGTGATCGCCGAGGCGGGCACGGACGGCCTGGCCGAGGTCGCGGTCGAGCTGGCGCTGCAGCTCGCGGCCGCACTCGAGCGGATCGCCGCCGAGCAGGGACTCGCCGCCGCCGATCTCGCCGAGGTCTGGTTCGTCGACTGATCGGTGCTGCCGGCTGCCGGCGGCCGGCCGGCGACCGGCCGGCGACCGCGGCCTTCGGCGTTGCCGTTCCGCGTTCGCGTTCGGCGTTCGGGCTCCCCGCCGGCGCGCGGGTCGAGGAGCGGAACGGGGCCGGAACGGGCAGTTCCTAGCGTTTGCCGTCGTGGCGCTCGACCGACCATAGCCGCCGGACGGACAACGCCGTGACTGCCACGCAGCACGCCGGCGTGTCCTCCCACCCCGCGGCCACCGCATCCCGCAAGGAGCCGCAGCATGTTCGCGACCGCGACGCCCATCCGACCGCCGGTCGGCACCGACACCGCCCTCCGCGCCGACGGCTCGGTGATCACCGACGCCGGCCGGCTCGGCACCGTGCTGGGGGTCTGGGCACACCCCGACGACGAGGCCTTCCTGTCGGGCGGTCTGATGGCCGCGGCCCGGGACGCCGGCAGCCGCGTCGTATGTGTGACCGCCACGCTCGGCGAACGCGGAACGCCCGACCCGGCCCGCTGGCCACCGCACCGGCTCGCCGCGGTGCGCGGCCACGAGGTCCGCGCGTCGCTGGCCGCGCTCGACGTCGCCGAGCACCACCTGCTGGGCATCGCCGACGGCGGCTGCGCCTCGGCGCCGTTCGACGCCATGGTGCGGCACCTCGGCCGGGTCATCGACGCCGTCGCGCCCGACACCATCGTCACCTTCGGCCCGGACGGCCTCACCGGGCACGAGGACCACCAGGCGGTGTCGGCCTGGGCCACCGCCGCGCGGCGGATCACCGCCCCGGCCACCCGGCTGATCTACGCGACAACCACCTCCGCGTTCGTCGACCTGTGGGAGCCGGCCCGCGACGCGTTCGACGTGTTCCTCGCCGACGGGCTGCCGCTGCGCACCCCGCCCTCGGAGCTGGCCGTGCAGCTGTGCCTCGACCCGGCGCTGCTGGACCGGAAGGTCGTGTCGCTGCGGGCGCAGGCCAGCCAGATCAGCGGGCTGATCGAGGCGGTGGGCGAGGAGCGGCTGCGGGCCTGGTGGGCCACCGAGACCTTCATCTCCGCGGAGGCCGCGCAGCGCCGTGCGCCGGGCTGGGGAACCTGGCGGGTGGCGGCATGAGCCCGCTGCAGGGACTCACCGGATCGGTCGCGCCCTCGGTCCGCGAAGGCTGCCGGAACTCGATCGCGGTGATCGTCGCCTACATCCCGTTCGGGCTGGCCCTGGGCGCGACCATCGCCTCGGCCGGGGTGCACCCGCTGCTCGCCTGGTTGACCTCGCCCCTGCTGTTCGGCGGCGCTGCGCAGCTGCTGGCCGTCCAGCTGCTCGGCGCGGGCGCGGGCGCGGCCGTCGTCGTGCTCGGCGCCCTGGTGGTGAACGCCCGCATGCTGCTCTACAGCGTGTCGCTGGCTCCGCACGCCTCGGACTGGCCCGGCCGCTGGCGGTGGCTGGCCGCATACCTGCTCGTGGACCCCGTCTACGCGCTGGCCTCGGCCCGCTACGGGCGGCCCGACCGGGGCGGGCACCCGCGCGAGCGGCTCGCGTACTACCTGGCCGTGGGCATCACCTTCTGGGTGGCCTGGCAGGTGCTCACCGGAGCCGGGGTGCTGCTGGCCGCGGTGCTGCCCGCGTCGCTGCACCTTGAGCTGGCGGCGCCGCTCACCTTCCTGCTGCTCCTGCTGCCGATGCTGCGCAACCGCGCGGCCTACGCGGCGGCGGCCGCCGGCGGCGGGACGGCACTGGCCGCGTCCGGGCTCCCGCTCGGGCTCGGGCTGCTGCTCGGAGCGGCCGTCGGCATCGGGGTCGGTGCGCTGGTCGGAGGTCGACGTGCGTGAGCTGCTGATCCTCATCGTGATCGCCGTCGGGACCTACGCCATGCGGGCGGCGTTCCTGGTCACGGCCAGGAACGAGCCTCCCGCGCGGGTGGCCCGGCTGCTGCCCCACGTCGGCCCCTCGGTCCTGGCCGCGATCACGCTGCCGGTGCTTCTGGCCCCGCGGGGTGTCGTGTCCGTGGCCGAGTCCGTGCCCGCGCTGCTCGCCGCGGCGGCGGCCTGGCTGCTGTGGCGGCGCACCAACAACCTGCCCGCCGCGCTGTTCGGCGGGCTCGCGCTGTGGTGGTCGGCGGCCTGGGTGCTCGACGCCGCCGTGTGACGCCGCCGTGTGACGCCGCCGTGTGACGACCCGCCCTCCCGTGCGCCGACCCCCGGCGCCCGGGACGGGTCGGCGCCGCTACTTCTTGAACGGCGTCGTGATCGCGGAGTCGACGTCCTTCTTGCCCTTCTTGATGGCCCGCTTCTCCTTGATGGACTTGGACTTCTTGGTCAGACCCTGACGTGGAGACTTGTCGGACACGGCGTGCTCCCTCGCGGACCGGACCGCTCACCGCAACCCGGCACGATCGAGTGTGACCGCCATGGATCGGACCCGAGCGGTGCCCGTCCCTCCGGCTCTCAGATCCGACTGCGGGGTGCTGGAGCAGCCCCGGACGGCCACCGCCGACAGTAGCGCTCACGGCGCCACCGGGCGAGGGACTGTTACTCCGTCCGGGGTGGTGCGAACGCACAGTCACCGCATTCCCCGGTCCGGCGCTGCGCCGACCGACTGACGTCCTGTCGACCACCCGGCCCTGGCGGGCGCCCCGGCCAACGGGCACGCTTGTCAGCGCGCGCCGGCGAGGGGTGCGGTCGCGTCGGGGGTGACACCGGGATGCTGCGGGTCTCGCTCCTGGGCGAGCGGGTGATCAGGGACGCGGGCGGGGCCGTGCGGGTCCGCTCGTCGCGCACGATCGCGCTGCTGGCCTTCCTCGCCGTGCACGCCGGCTCGCCCCAGACGCGGCAGCGCATCGCCGCGCTGTTCTGGCCGGACTCCACCGACGAGCAGGCGTTGACCAACCTCCGCCGCGAGCTGCACCACCTGCGAGGCCTTCTGGACGGTGACTCCTCCCTGGTCGTGACGTCCCGGGACCTGTGCTGGCGGGACAGCCCGACGTGCTGGGTGGACGTCCGCGCGTTCGCCGTCGGCCACACGGCCGCGCTCGCCGGTGGCGACAGCCCGGCCGTGCTCGCGCACGCCGCGTCGGCGGTCGAGCTGTACCGGGGCGAGCTCCTGCCGGGCAGCTACGACGACTGGGTGTTCGAGGCCCGCTCGGAGCTCGAGCAGCAGTGCGTTGACCTGCTCGACCTGCTCGCCGCGACGCGCGCCCGGGACGGTGACCTGGCCTCGGCGGTCGCGGCGGCCCGCAGGCGGATCCCGCTGCGCCCGCTCGAGGAGGTCGGCTACCGGAGGTTGATGGAGCTGCAGGGCGACCTGGGGGACCGGGCCGGCGCCGTCTCCACGTACCACCACTGCGCCTCGGTGCTGGAGCGCGAGCTGGGGATCGAGCCGGACGCGGCCACCCGGACGTCGCTCGACCGGCTGCTGACCCGTACCGGCCCACCCACCCCGAGCCCGGAGCCCGCCGCCGGGCGGTCGGCGCTCGCGGTCGTGCCGCTGGTCGGACGCTCGGGCGAGGTCGAGCTGCTCGGCGCGCTCTGGCGGGCCGCGGCGGAGGGGCGGCCGCACCTCGTCGTGGTCCGGGGCGACCCGGGGGTCGGCAAGACCCGGCTGGTGACCGAGGTGGCCGAGGCGTCCGGCCGGCACGGCGCGGTGGTGGCCGGCGCGCGCTGCTTCGGCACCTCGGGCCGGCTGGCCCTGTCGCCGGTGGCGGACTGGCTGCGCACCCCCGAGGTCCAGTCGGCACTGACCTCGCTGGAGCCGGTCTGGCAGGCCGAGGTGGACCGGCTGGTGCCGTCGGGCCGGGCTCGGCGGGAGTCGGGGGCCAGCTCGCGCGCCATGGTCGAGGCCTGGCAGCGGCACCGCTTCTTCGAGGGGCTGACCCGGGCGCTGCTCGTGGTGGGCCGGCCGCTGATGCTGGTGCTGGACAACCTGCACTGGTGCGACCAGGAGACGCTGGCGTTCATCACGTTCTGCCTGGGGCTGACCGCCGACGCCCCGGTCATGGTGGTGGCCACCCTGCGCAGCGACGACCGGGAGCACGCGCCGGGGCTGGGGGACTGGATGGCCAGGATGCGGGCCACCGGGCTGCTCACCGAGGTGTCGCTGAACCCGCTGGAGCCCGCCGACACCGGTGCGCTCGCCGAGGCGATCACCGGCCGCCCGCTGAGCGAGATCGACGCGGACCTGCTGCAGGCGACGACGGGCGGTTTCCCGCTGTACGTGGTCGAGGCGTCCCGGGGCACCATCGACCGCCCCGGTGACCCGGTTCCGGACGGGGACCTCAGCTCGGTGCTGCGCAGCCGGTTCGAGCAGGTGAGCGCGCCCGCGCGGGAGGTGGCGGGGCTCGCCGCCGCGGTCGGGCGGAACTTCACCCTCGACCTGCTCACCGAGGCCAGCGACCTGGACGCCGACCAGGTGGTGCGGGCCGTCGACGAGCTGTGGCGGCGCCGGATCGTGCGGGAGATCGGCGACGGCTACGACTTCTCCCACGACCTGCTGCGGGACGCGGCGTACACCGGGGTGAGCCCGCCCAACCGGTGGCTGCTGCACCGGCGGATCGCGCAGGGGCTGGAGCTGCTGCACGCCGGCGACCCGGACGCGGTGTCGGCTCAGCTCGCCGAGCAGTACGCCCGGGGCGGCCGGGGCGGGCGGGCCATCGGCTACTACCGGCGCGCGGCCGACGTGGCCGCCGGGATGTTCGCCCACGCGGAGGCGATCCGGCTGCACCGGGCGGCGCTGGCGATCGTCGCGGCGATGCCCGAGGGACGGGAACGGGCCAGCCTGGAGCTCGCCGTGCTGGAGGCGATGGCTGCACCGCTGAACGCGCGGTTCGGCTACGCGTCCCCGGAGCTACGGGAGGCGCTGGAACGGTCCGTCGCCCTGGCCGAGACGCTGGGCCGCCGCACGTCGATCCTGGGCGCGCTCGTCGGGTTGTGGACCTCCCAGTTCGTGCGCGCCGAGACCGCCGCCGCGCACCGCACGGCGACCCGGGCGCTGAGCCTGGTCGAGCCGGGTTCGGAGCTGAGCGGGCAGGCCCATTTCGCGTTGGCCGGGTCGGCGGCGACCCTGGGCAGGCCCGCCGAGGCCGTGCGGCACTTCGCCCTGGCCGCGGCGCACGGCGGCACCCACTCGCTGAGCGTCGGCACCCGGCCCGACGTGCACAGCGCGGCCTTCGCCGCGCACGCCCACTGGCTGCTCGGCCAGGACGACGAGGCGCTGGCCAGCTGCACCGAGGCCATCACGCTGGCCCGCACCACCGACAACCCGTACAGCCTGGCGGTGGCCCTGGCCTACGGGGGCATCACCCACCAGCTGCGCGGCGACCCGGGGTCGCTGCGGCCGACCGTCGGGGAGCTGCGCGAGCTGTGCGAGCGGTACGACTTCGCCTACTACCGCGAGTGGGGGATGGTGCTGGACGGGTGGTCCCGCCAGGACGGCAGCGGCGTCGAGCTCGCCCGGCGGGGGGTGGAGGGGCTCGCCGCGAGGTCCTCCCAGGCCCGGATGCCGTACTGGCTGACGCTGATCGCCGACCTGGCCGAGCGTGACGGCCGGCCGCGGACCGCGCGGGCGACCCTGGACGCCGCGCTGACCTGCGGCGAGAGCCACGGCGACCGCTGGTGGCTGCCCGAGGTGATGCGCCGGCGCGCCGGCTACGACGACCGGGACGCCGCGGTGGACCGGCTGCGGGCGGCGGCCCGGCTGGCCACCGCGCAGGACAGCATCGCGCTGCTCCGGCGGGTCACCCGCGACCTCGCGGCCCTCGGCGTTCCGGACCCGGCGTTCGGCGTTCTCCCGACGTCCTGACCCGGGCCCCGGCACCGAACGCCCGCCGAACGCCTGCCGAACGCCGCGTTCCTAGCGTGAGGAGTCGATGCGCTCGACCTGAGCGGGCGCCCGACGGAACGGACCAGCCATGACCACGACGTCAGCGCGCACGATCACCGCGCCCTACGACGACCTCGCCGCGGCGCTGCGCGGTGAGCTGATCAGGCCGGGCGACCCCGGGTACGACGAGGCCCGCGCCGTGTACAACGCCATGATCCACAAATTTCCGTCGGCAGTGGCCCGCTGCCGGGACACCGCCGACGTCATCGCGGCGGTGGCTTTCGCCGGCGCGCACGGCCTGGAGATCGCCGTCCGGGGCGGCGGCCACCACGCCGCCGGCTTCGGGGTGTGGGACGACGCGCTGGTCGTCGACCTGTCGTCCATGCGCAGCACCACGGTCGACCCCGAGCGGCGCACCGTCCGGGTCGACGCCGGGTGCACCTGGGGCGACGTCGACCACGCCACCGTCGCGTTCGGGATGGCCACCCCGTCGGGCTTCCTCGCGTCCACCGGCGTGGCCGGCCTGACCCTGGGCGGCGGTATCGGCTACCTGTCGCGGCGGTTCGGCCTCACCGTGGACAGCCTGTTGGCCGCCGACGTGGTGCTCGCCGACGGGAGCTTCGTGGCCGCCACCGAGAGCTCCCACCCCGACCTGTTCTGGGCGCTGCGCGGCGGTGGCGGCAACTTCGGCATCGTCACCTCGTTCACCTTCCGCTGCCACCCGATCGGCGAGGCCGGCACGGTCGTCGGCGGGCCGGTGCTCTACGACCTGGCCGACACCGCCGAGGTGATGCGCTGGTACCGGGCGGTGCAGCCGACGCTGCCCGAGGAGCTCAGCGGCTGGCTCGGCCTGATCACCATCCCGCCCGCGCCGCCGTTCCCGGAGGAGCTGTGGGGACGCAAGGCCTGCGCGATCGTGTGGTGCTACACCGGCGCCCACAGCGAGGCCGACCGGGTGCTCGGCCCGGTGCTGGACTTCGGTTCACCGCTGCTGGTCGGTGTGCAGCCGATGCCGTTCACGGCGCTGCAGAGCGCCTTCGACGGCCTCTACCCGGCGGGGCTGCAGTGGTACTGGCGGGCCGACTTCTTCCACGAGATCTCCGACGCCGCGATCGCGGTGCACGAGAAGTTCGGGGAGGCCCTGCCGACCGGCCACTCCACCATGCACCTTTACCCGATCGACGGCGCCGCCGGGCGGGTGGACCCCGACGCGACGGCGTTCGCCTACCGCGAGGGCGGGTGGGCCGGGGTCATCGTGGGCGTCGACCCCGACCCGGCCAACGCGGCCGCGATCGCCCGGTGGGCGCAGGACTACTGGACGGAGCTGCATCCGCACTCGGCCGGCGGCGCCTACGTGAACTTCATGATGGAGGAGGGTCAGGACCGGGTCCGGGCGTCCTACCGGGAGAACTACCCGAGGCTGGCCCAGGTGAAGAAGCGGTACGACCCGGACAACGTCTTCCACATCAACCAGAACATCCGGCCGGCCGACTGACCGGCGGGCCGGCGGAAGGGGGCGGGGCGGGCACGCGGCGGGTGCCCGCCCCGGCCGCCGGTGGTGGCCGCGCCACCGACCCGGTCCGACCGGCGTTAATGATCGCGCGTGCGGCCCGGCGGGGCGGTAGCGTCGGCGCGGTGGACCGTTTCAACGGGCTGGACATCCCCGAGTCGCTCCCGGACGCGCTCGATCCCCGCGAGGCTCGCGTTCCTCGTCTACGACATGCAGGCCGGCATCCTCGCCCAGATCGCCGACGGTGACCGGGTGCTCGCCAACGTGCGCCGGCTGCTGGCCGCCACCCGGGAACGGCGGGTGCGGACCGTCTTCCTGCGCCACTACTTCATGCCCAGCGAGCTGGCCGGGGTCTTCCAGCTGCGCCAGGCCAAGATCTGGCAGGGCAAGGACCGCGCCGCCGACACCCGCCCGCTGATCCCGCACGGGTCGCCGGGCTTCGAGCTCGTCGAGGGCCTCGAGCCCCGGCACTCCGAGGCGGTCATCGACAAGATCACGATGTCCGCCTTCGAGGGCACCCCGCTCGACATCGTGCTGCGCGACTGCGGGGTGACCGCGTATCTCATCGCCGGCGTCGCGACCGAGGTCGGCATCGAACCGACCGTGCGCCACTCCGCCGACCTGGGGTACCTGCCGATCGTGGTGCGCGACGCGTGCGGTGCCGGCGACCAGGCCGCCGGGCGGCGCGCGCTCGACGGCCTCGCGTTCACCGGGGACGCGCTGTTCGCCGACACCGACGAGGTGTGCGCGGCGCTCGCCGCGACGCCGTGAGCGCGGGACCGGCGGTGCTCAGGATCCGAGGATCCGGGCCTTCGCCGCGGTGAACTCGGTGTCGGTGAGCGCCCCGTCCCGGTGCATACCGGCGAGCCTCTCGAGCTGACCGGCCACGTCCTCCGGTGCCGGGCCTGGCGCGACGGGCTCGCCGGTCGCCGGGCCCGGCGGCGTGCCGTCGCCCTCGGCCGCGATCCGGGCCTCGCCGTTCACCCGGGCGGCGAAGACCCGCGCCTGCAGGGACGACGAGCCGGTGTCGGTGCGGATCACCCACTCGAACCGGGGCCCGGAGATCGTCAGGTTGACCTGGTTCCGGTCCCGGCCGGCCGGCTCGCGGCCGAGCTCCTCACGGACGTGGGCGCGGACGCCGGGCAGCGGACGGACGTCGCCGGCGCGGCCCCGGTCGGTGCGCCGGCTCGACGCGCTGACCTCGATCCGGTCGGGGTAGAGCCGCACCCCGTCGAACGACGCGAGCAGGCCGGACGCGGTGCGCCCGACGTCGCCCGCGTAGCGGTTCGCCGGGCTCGCGCCGATGCGCTGGCCCGGCACCTCGTGTCGATGCCGTAGCTGTTCCGACATCAGGTCCCTCCTCATGGGCTGGTGACATCACCGCCCCTGGAATACCCGGTTCAGGCGGTGGTCTGGATCACACGATCGGGAGAGGTGCTCCCGGGGTCGCTCGGTGCGTGGCGGTCAGAGCCACGGTGGGCGTCGGTCGTCGACCGGGCGACCCGCGAGGTGGGCGCGGTTCGCGCGGTTGACCTCGTGGCCGAGCATGAGCTCCGCGATCACCGATCGGACGATCAGCCAGGTGGCGCTGAGGCCGACGAAGATGAAGAAGCCGAGGTAGAGCTGCGAGAACCCGCCGCGCAGCAGGCCCATCGGGCTGGGCACCGATCCTCGGGCGAAGCCGGTGACGAGCTCGGCCACCCACCGGATCTTGAGGATCACCAGGGTCAGCAACACCAGCGGAGACATCCTCGAGCAGAGGTGCATGGGCTCAGCTTCCCGCGTCGGGCGGGCGCGGTCCAGTGTCTTCGGCGTCGGGAGCCCCGGCGAACACAACTTTCGTGGCGGGTGGGTCAGGCGCGGAGGGTGTGGCTGGGGGGTTGGCCGTAGGCGCGGCGGTAGTCGGTGGCGAAGCGGCCCTGGTTGATGAATCCCCAGCGGCTGGCGACGGCGGCGACGGTGTCGCCTCGGGTGGGGTCGG